>CAXIBC010000025.1:0-34228 GCA_964022115.1 uncultured Oleispira sp.
CGCAGCCAAGGCTCTATAGTTTCGCCCTTTATTTAAGCAGTAAATTAAGCGCCAACAGCTTTTTTTAACTCGATTAACGCAAATAAATTCAGTATCAGGAGGCCTTTATGGCTGATATTAAAGCGACATTAACCGTCGATGGCATTGAAGAAAGCCTAGAACTGCCAGTATATAAAGGCACCTTAGGACAAGACGTTGTTGACGTTCGCAGCTTAACCAGTAAGAACCTTTTCACTTACGATCCTGGTTTTGTTTCTACTGCTGCATGCGAATCAAAGATTACTTTTATCGATGGCGCTAAAGGTGTTCTTTTACACCGCGGCTACCCAATCGATCAGCTTGCTGAAAATTCTGATTATTTAGAAACTTGTTTCTTACTTTTGCACGGCGAATTGCCAAGCGCAGAAGAAAAAGAAACGTTTGTGAATACCATCAAAAACCATACTATGGTTCACGAACAGCTGAATCATTTCTTCAATGGTTTCCGTCGTGATGCTCACCCAATGGCCATCATGTGTGGTGTTGTTGGTGCATTATCTGCTTTCTATCACGACTCTTTAGACATCAGCGATCAACAGCATCGCATGATTTCTGCACACCGTTTAATCGCTAAGATTCCAACGCTTGCAGCCATGGTTTACAAGTACTCGATTGGCCAGCCTTTCATGTACCCACGTAACGACCTTTCGTATTCTGAAAACTTCTTGCACATGATGTTTAATACACCATGCGAAGAGAAAGAAATCAGCCCTGTACTGGCTAAAGCAATGGATCGTATTTTCCTATTGCACGCTGATCACGAACAAAACGCATCTACTTCTACAGTTCGCCTTGCAGGCTCTACTGGCGCCAACCCATTCGCTTGTATTGCTTCTGGTATTGCAGCGCTATGGGGCCCTGCTCACGGCGGCGCAAACGAAGCCGTATTAAACATGCTTGAAGAGATCGGTGATGAGTCAAACATCGATACCTTCATTGCTAAAGCAAAAGACAAAGAAGATCCTTTCCGTCTAATGGGCTTTGGTCACCGTGTTTATAAAAACTTCGACCCACGCGCTAAAGTGATGAAAACGACCTGTGATGAAGTTTTAGCTGAACTAGGCTTAGAAAACGATCCGTTATTGAAGATCGCTATCAAGCTTGAGAAAATCGCAACGGAAGATGAATACTTCGTTAAACGCGGCTTATACCCGAACGTTGACTTCTACTCTGGTATTATCTTAAAAGCGATCGGCATTCCTTCTGAAATGTTCACTGTAATCTTCGCTACTGGTCGTACACCAGGCTGGATTGCACACTGGAATGAAATGATCAGCAGCGATTACCGCATTGGTCGTCCACGCCAGCTTTATACCGGTTCTCCAAAGCGTGACTACCCAACTAAATAATTAGTGAGTCGCTGAACCTTAAAAGCCGCATCATTTGAATGCGGCTTTTTTTTGCACTTATGCTTTTGTACTTACGATTGAATGCTCACCCGCTGACCGACCCGCAAACTCATCCCCTTAGAAAAACCAGCGGTTAAATTCTGGCCAAAATATATATTATTATCATGCCGGCAATACTCCAATAATACTGGCAGTATAGTTTTTTCTCGCTGCGCCGTATTTGGATTCAAGGTAGGGATAACACAACGCTGGCAAGGCTTTACAACCGTCATAACTAAATCATCAGCCATGATATTCGACCAGCTATTCTCGGCAAATGCTGGCGTATTTTCTACCACAATATTAGGTCTAAAATTTTCCGCGCGAATTTCTGCACCTGCGCAAGCCGTATTCAAAAACTCAATACTCCCTTGATTGACGACCAATAATGGAAAGCCATCAGCAAAACTTATTTCCGTACCTGGCGCAGCATACTCCTGATCGGCCGTTCGCTCACACCCCCCTTGATAAACCAATCGACAATCATATCCTAATAGCTGACTAAACCAACTGGCAGCCTCATCGCCACAATCAAACCCCTGCACACAATCAGACCAGACCTGAACGTCTATCAAGCCACCATCTTCAGGAAGCAGCAGTTCCCTTGCCAACAACTCATTATTTTCTTGCCGAGCATAAACCGCATCACCCTCGATGGCCGTTTTAATCAAAGCCATACGCGGCAGCTCCCGCTGCGATAAAAAAACACCCGTTTGGCTATCTACCAACATCCAACGTCGATCAAATAAAGGGCCTTTATTATCAAACTGCATACTCGCAACCGAGATACCAGCACAAGATTTTATCGGGTAAACAAATAATTGATTAATTTTAGGGGGCAGTATATTAGTTGGCATGGGGTTTCCATTATCACAAGGCGTCGTTAAATAACCCCATCATTATACACCTCTATCAATCCCCAGCCATTGACAGCTCTGGCAAACCTAGTTTTTTACGAATAATCCTCTGCACTTCTTTAGTCAGCTGCTCGGGCTGAAATTTTGACATAAAGCCATCACAACCTACCTTCTCGACCATAGCTCTATTAAAACTACCAGAGAGTGATGTATGTAATACTATGTACAAACTTTTTAATATTGGATCTTTGCGGATCTCAGTAGTGAGCATATAACCATCCATTTCTGGCATCTCAGCATCAGTAATCAACATCAGCACATCATTATCTATATCCTTACCTTGTGCTTTCCATGATTCAAGGACCTGATAAGCTTCTAGACCGTTATGGGTCGCCACAACATCAACTCCCAGCCTATCCAAAACCCCCGCCACCTGATTTAATGCAACCTGCGAGTCATCTGCAATTAATACTTGCTTACCCTTAATGATCTTTAATAATTCATGATCAATCCACTCATCACTGATCTCACCACTATAAGGGGTGACTTCGGCCAATACTTTCTCAACATCAATAATCTCAACAATACGCCCCTCTATACGTGAAATCGCGGTTAAATAATGCGCCCTCCCGACCCCGGCCGGAGGTGGCAGTATTTCATTCCAATTCATATTCACGATACGCTCCACACCCGCAACTAAAAAAGCCTGCACCGTCATATTGTATTCTGTAACAATAATGGTGGAGTTTTCATCGATAACCGACCTACCCATTTTAATAGCACGACGCAAGTCCAGCACAGGAATGGTTTGGCCACGTAAATAAGTCACCCCAACCACTAATTCATGGCTATCAGGCACCTTGGTAAGGGCAGGCAATTTTAATACCTCTTGCACCTTAAACACGTTAATCGCAAAGCGCTGCTCCGTGCCAAGCGCAAACAGCAATAACTCCAACCTATTCTGCCCAACCAACTGGGTACGCGCATCAACTGTACTAAGAACGCCACCCATAGCCCACCCCACAAAAACTTCACTTTAGTTAGTGTAGACAATCGAGGTGAAAATGTATGACATTAATTCTTGCTTCTCGACTACACTAGAGTAGTTAACAGAGGATTGATATGCACACCAACGCTAATGTATTACTTGCTAGACAGCCAATTTTTGACCGAAAGTTAAATACCATTGGTTATGAGCTTTTATATCGCCCTATTCCTAGTGACGATGAAGGCTGGCAAAACCTAAGTGGTGACCTTGCCACCAATGAGGTTCTGGTTTCTGCGTTTGATAACATTGGTATTGAACACGTGACTGCCGGCTGCCCTGCCTATATAAATTTCACCGAACACTGGTTAAAAAACCCACCCCCTTTTAACCCTGAGAGCGTAGTCGTTGAGATATTGGAGCACATAGAAGCAAACCCAGAAAACATTGCGGCGGTAAAAAAACTGCGCAACCAGGGTTACTCAATTGCGCTGGATGATTATTTAGGAGATCCAGCTCAAGATCCTTTTTTACCTCATGTCGACATTCTTAAATTGGATGTGCCGGCTTTTAACAGCATCACTGAAATCAAACACCTTATTCAGCAAAAAGGCCGAGATGAATTTCTATGGCTAGCGGAGAAAGTAGAGGCCCAAGAAGAATACGCGGCGTGCGCCGAAGCCGGCTGTGATTATTTTCAGGGTTACTTCTTTAGTCGCCCGGCCAATATTTATGGTGATCAAATAAGCAGCAATAAACGCATTATTCTAGAGCTTATCATCGCCTTACAAGACCCAGATATTAACCTCCAACAACTGGAGCAGCTATTATCGCAAGATCCATCATTGAGTTTTCGCTTACTCAAACTGGTTAACTCTGCAGCCTTCAACCAACAAAGTAAGGTCGAGTCTTTACAGCGCGCGATTACCATTGCCGGCATTGAACAAATTAGAACTTGGGTAACCATGCTGAGCTTCGGCAAACTTGAGGACAAACCGCAAGAGCTGTGCAAGCAATCCTTGCAGCGGGCTTATTTTTTTCAATCCTTGGCCCTCTCAATACCAGGAATGGCCAGTGATACTGCCTTTACCGCCGGTTTATTATCGAACCTAGATGCCTACTTTGACCTTCCGCTTGCGCAACTTCTAAGCAAGATTCATTTGCATACGGATATCAATACCGCTCTGATTAACCGATCAGGAAAACTAGGGTTTATCTTCACCACGGTACTCGATATGGAGAAAGGCCAGTGGCATAAAATACGTTGGCCACTCTGGAAAAAAACAGGTTTAGAAGCCAGCAAGATTGAATCTTATTACTGGCAATCTATTAAAGAAGCCGAGAGACTTCTCGACTCCAATTTTTCCGACCACTAAACAATTGAGCCAACCATTAACCCTATTTTTTAGGGTAACCGGTAATCTCACGAATGGATTTATACAAGGGCTGCATGCGCTTATAGATTTTCTTATACACTTCTTTATACAAGCGATCATACAATACTACTGTAGGCTGATGAGGCTCAAAAACATCCCCTAATCGCGTCATATTTTCGATCGCCGCGTCGTAACTCGGATGAATACCCAAACCTACGCAACAGTTAATAGCCGCACCTAAACCTGAAGCTTCGAAAGTATGAGGGCGTTCTGCAGGCATACCAAAGATATCCGCAGTTAACTGCATCGCCGCATCACTTTGCGAACCACCACCCGACACCCTTAAGCGCGTTATTTTAGTACCACTGCGCCTTTCTATTTGCTCCTTGCCACTGCGCAACTCATACGCGATTCCTTCAAGAATGGCGCGATAAATGTGGGCACGCTTATGCACATCACCAAAACCGATCAGTGCACCTTTTCCTTCTGGCCCTGGCTGCCTTACCCCTGGGGACCAATATGGCTGCATCATCAAACCCATTGAGCCAGCCGGTACCTGATTCAATAACTCATCAAACAATTGCTCGGTTTCAACCCCCAACTCTTGCGCTTTACGCTGCTCAGCATGGGCCAATTCATTTTTGAACCAGCTAACCATCCAAAAACCCCGATAAACCATCATTTCAGTATTATAGAGCTTTGGCATAGCCGCGGAATATGGCGGAATAAAGGGTACGGTTTCTACGTATTTTTTGGTCGCTGTATTAATCGTCGCCGTTGTACCATAACTTAAACAACCGATATGAGGGTCAACCCCGCCAGCACCCAACACCTCACAGGCTTTATCCGAGGCCGCAGCAATCATTTTAAGACCTTCTGGCAAGCCAGTTAGCTGCGCAGCCTCTGGGCTTATCAAACCAAGCTGCTCACCCGGCCCTACCAACTCTGGCATCATGTCGCGAGTCGCGGCTAATAACTTCCATTTTAGATCGCTTTTCTTGGCCCAGCGCTGCTTACGATAATCATAAGGCAAATAACCCATAGTCGAGCCAGTTGAATCTTTTAATTGCTCGGTAAGCTTGTACGTCAGATAGGCCGAAAGGCTGACATAATGCTTAGTCTTAGCCCAAATTTCTGGCTGGTATTGCGAAATCCAATTATCGCGTGCTTTTGCCCGCAACTCGGCAATCACATTACTCAGACCCAAAACCTTAATCAATATACCCCAAATACCGGTTAACGGTTTTTCAACCTCCGCTTTACGCTGGTCCATCCAGACAACGGCTGGGCGTAAAGGCACTTTATTCTCATCAAGGTTAATCATGGTATAACGCTGAGTCGTCAGCGAAACCCCTTTGATCTGGTCTGGGCTCACTATGCCTTGGGACCATAACTCCTGACAAGCTTGGGCTAACGACTGCCAATAATAATCGGCTTCTTGCTCGGCCCAACCGGGCTGAGTAGAGAAATAAGCTTCTAGGTCTACCTTGCTCTTGGCAATAACATTACCTTGAGCATCAAAAACTAGAGCACGGATGCTTTGGGTACCATTATCAATGGCAAGTACATACGACGACTGACTCACAGAGCGTTCCTTTTATTATTTTAACTAGCTTATTCTTTATACAGGAATGCTATAATATTTATTCCAAATTTCCTGGTATCGCAGCAGCTCCTGCTGCCAACGATCTTCACTCCAGTGCAATTCTTCACAACAGATTTGTTTAATTTTTTCTTTAAATATTAACCCACCACGCTCAACTAATAAGCCAAGACGAGTACGGCGCAATAATAAGTCATCCAAATGCACAACCGCCTCATTGCGGGCAGACCAGCGTAGCTCTGCCCACATAGCTCGGGAACCTGGGATAACATCAAGCTCTTTATCATGCGCTTGCTCTAATAAAGCATCACCTTCCATACCATAATGGCCGTGTAAACGTTTTTGCAAATAACTCGGCAAGCGCGTAAACAAAGCACTTTTAGGGTGTGATGGGGTAAAAATATCCGCCCCTGAATCTTGAGCGCTAAACCCGGGTAAATATTCACTCGCGGTTTGTAAGACATCAAGGGCGATCAAGCGAAAGGTAGTTAACTTACCACCACTGACCGTCACTAAACCATTATCATTCCAAACACTGTGATCGCGCTTTTCTTTTGAGGGGTTCAAAGCACCTGAGCTAACCAAAGGACGTACACCCGCCCATGAAGAAATAATATCTTTTTCAACCAGCTCAGCTTTAGGAAATTGATGATTAGCGACTTTCAATAAATAAACCAGCTCTGCACGGGTCATGCTGGTTTCATTATTATCAATGCCGTTATTATCTAGGTCTGTAGTGCCGATGACCGTACGTCCCTCCCATGGAAAGATAAAAATAGGACGTTTATCTTCCGGGTGCATTGCGGTAAAAGCAGACCCCACAGGCAAGCGCCAAGAAGGCACGACGACGTGACTGCCGCGGGCGGGGCGAATATTTTTCTCTGGGCTTACTTCACCCCGAAGTGCATCTCCCCACGCACCGGTTGCATTAATCACCACCTTGGATTTGATATTATAAGTTGCACCACTTTCTGCATCTTTTAATACCGCACCAACAACCTTATCGCCCTCTTTTAATAACGACTGAACACCGACGTAATTGATGACGTCTGCCCCATCTTTTTGCGCTTCACGTAAAACACGAACCACTAAGCGGGAATCATCCGTCACCGCATCGGCGAACTGAGTGCCACCAATTAACCCCTCTTCATTCACTAACGGGCTAAGGTATTCAAATTCGGCTAATTTATGATATTTTCTATAACGCTTACCAGCGAAGAAATCATAAATACGCAACAAGGTATTAAAGATAAAAGGCCCAGGAAAGCCGCCTTTATAATGCGCCATCAAATAACTCATTTGATCCACTAATCCTGGCGCCTCTTTCATCAAACGTTCGCGTTCAGCAACCGAATGCATGGTTGTTTTAATATCACCTGCCGCGATATAGCGTAATCCACCATGTACCATTTTTGACGAACGACTAGACGTTCCCCAAGCAAAATCTTGGCGCTCTACTAATAATACTTTTTGGCCGCGACGCGCGGCTTCACGAGCAATTCCTGCCCCCGTAATGCCACCACCAGCAATAACAATATCCCACTCATTATTCGTATTATCTTTTAAACGATTTATTAATAAATCGCGATTACCGGCTTGCCAAGCTTGCTGCCACATAGTGTTTTAATACCTTAAGCCCTGCCTACTCGCCCAGGGCCTTATGTTGAATAGTCGTTATAATGTCTAGTACTAAAAAGAAGTTAAAGGTTATTTATCATCTTCAATCAAAATACCAGGATTCAAACGTTTTTCGGGATCAAAGTCGTTGATTAAGGTTTCAATTACTCGCATACCCAACTCACCTTTCTCAGCCGCCATATACGGCGCATGATCTCGCCCTACTCCATGCTGATGAGAAATGGTTGCACGACCTTGAGCAATCACCTCACAAGTATTGCTTTTTAACTTCTTCCAGCGCGCTAACGTCGCTTCATAAGTATCCGCACAACGGAAAAAATAGGTGGTATAAATACTCGAACCTTGGCCATAGATATGTGACAGGTGAGTAAAGACCATGACCTCTTCACCTTCGTCTTTTAACGCGGTGCGAAGAGATTCTTCCATACCATTCATCATGTTATCAACATTATCCCAATCGGTAGATGTCTCTAAAGTATCCACCGCAATTCCCTGAGCCCAAGTAGTTTCTCGCAAATAAGGGAATTTAAAGCGTCCATGAGCCCAAATAGAACCCATTATATTGGCTAATGGACCACCAATACCTTTATGTTTTTTTAATATCTTTTTAACTTGTTTCATCGACGCTTTATTTTGGAACTTACTTCCCGTCACACCAAACGTCAGCATACAGCGATTATCATCCAAGCCACGCAGGCGCAAATAACCATCTAACAATTTGAATTGCTGCAAGGTAGTGCCTAAATTTGCATGAGCACGGGTCTCGGCGGCGTTACTCACACGCATCATAGACATAGGAATCTTTTGCTGTGCAACCTCACGAGCAACCGCTTTACCGGCTTCCCAGTTTGGCATAAAGCACACCATAAACTTCTCTTCTTGCGCAACGCGCACAACACGCACCTTCACTTCGGTATAGATACCCATGCGGCCTTCCATACCCATGGTCACCTCACGCATATCCGGACCCGCGGAAGAAGCTGGAATCGTTGGGATTTCCATAGTGCCTTGCAGAGTTTCTAGCGTACCACCGGCAAACATTTGCTCAATACGACCGTAGCGTAAAGACTGCTGACCGGAAGATCGAGTCGCAATCCAGCCACCAATCGTAGAAAGCTCCCACGACTGCGGGTAATGACCTAAGGTATAACCACGGGCTTGCAGTTGAGCTTCCACTTCTGGTCCAGGAGTACCGGCACCAAAAGTCGCAATCTGACTTTCTTCGTTCAGGTCCATTAACTGGTTCATACGACCCATATCAATGGTCAAAATCGCCTTAGCATTTTCTTGCGGCGTAATATGCCCAGCAACCGAAGTACCACCACCATAAGGAATAACAATAAAATCATGCTCAACCGCAAGATCTAAAATCTCGCGCACCTGAGCACTGGTTTCAGGGTAAGCAACACCATCAGGGAAGACATCAAACTCACCACTGCGCATAGCCAGCCAATCAGGGAAACTTTGACCACGCGCATGGCGTACTCGATCTTCTGGGGCTGTCACAATCAAAGGGTGCTCGGGTAGACGAGAAGCCGGTACTTTCGCGACAACACTTTCAAGAGAAGCATCTTTAAGGGGCTTTGGTTCACCAATGAAGCTACGTATTAATGCACCGCCATGTTGTGATACTTCTTTAGTAGTATTCTCATCACCCCAACCATTCCAACGACGCATAGTATTCTCCTAATTTTTATTTAATTATTATTAAATTATGGTCCAGCAATAGACCCGTGACGCATGTAGCGCTAATATGGCGCAGTAGTTTACTGAGCCGACTCCATATAGCAACGTCGCTTTCGGTCAGTAACGTAGTAAATTAGGCCACAATAACAGTATATTAGATTAACCTATGACTGAAGACCGCCTTGGATCCGCATCCACCTCCGCACTGCGCCAATATTTAAGAGCGGCGCAAGATTATGGTATTGATGCAGAAGACGCGCTTATACAAAATGATTTACCGATCGGCATATTAGATAATAGCATCTCTCGCGTTACGGGGTCAGAGTTCCAACGCCTCATTCGCTGGCTGGTCGATACCTGCAACGATCCACTCTTTGGCTTAAAAAGTGGAGCTTATGTGCAGCCAGGGTCCTACAGCATCTTTGGTTATATGATCATGAACTGCCGTAGCGCCCGCGAAGCACTGCACATGACGCCTATGTATGAAAGCATAGTCGGAGACATGGGGGTAACCAAGTTAGAAAAAGCGGGCAGCCGTCTTGCCGTGCGCTGGGTTTGCCAATACGATGATCCGGTTATCATCCCACACATGATAGATAACGTACTTTATTCCTGGACTCAGTTTGCCCGCTACCTGGCTGATCTACCCGAAGGCAAACCCTATTGTGTACAGCTCGAACGGGCAAAACCTAATGAACACGCGCTAGCCACCTACCAAAGCATGTTTGGCTGTAACATTGAATTCAATAGCAAGCGCAATGCCTTAATTGTTGATGAAGAAGTATTAGAAATTCCGCTGCGCCAGCCCGACCCAGGCTTATTACAAAATCTGACTCAGCAAGCTGAGTCTATGATGAATGAGCTAAAGCAAAAGAAAACCATCATATTACAAGTGCGCGCCGTGCTTAGACGGTTAATGGAGCACGAACTACCCCGCAAAGAAAAAGTCGCTGCCGCCTTAGATATGACAGAGCGCACCCTACAAAGACGATTGCAAGAAGCGGGCACGGGTTACCAGCAACTTTTAGATGATATCCGCCGTGAAACGGCCATAGAATGGTTGACCTCAACTCAAGTTGCGATCAATGAAATTGCGACCAACTTAGGCTTTAGTGAAGTGCGATCCTTTCACCGTCGGTTTAAATCTTGGACTGGCCACGCCCCTGGTGAATACCGCAGCCTGCACTCAAAATAAAGCACTCCCCCTACTCTAGCTTTGCTATCAAGGCATCGAAAACCCTTTGTGGTGCAATGGAGCGATAGCAAGGTGGCTGAGCTGGGTCGCCATCATTTCGATCTGGATGAGTGCATTGCTTATTCAAACAAGGGGCGCAGGCTAAATCACTGCTTAGCACTTCAACCTTTGGCCCCAATACCCCCGTTAGCACGGCATCCGTTGCCCCATAAATAGCAACCGAAGGCACTTCTAAAGCCGCCACAACGTGAGACAAACCTGTATCAACTCCCACAACCCCTTGCGCATGAGCCAAATAAGCGTTCAAAGCATTTAAGCCCATTTTAGGCAGCACCTCTACCCCCTTTACCTGACTCGCAATACGTTCAGCTCGGGATCTTTCCTCTTCATTACCCCAAGGTAAAACAACCTTACGCTCGGCTTTAACGACCAGCCTAGCAAGTTCGACCCAGTAATTTTCTGGCCATAACTTAGTATCCCAAGTGGTACCATGAAGAAATAACCAATAATTGCCATCAATCTCTGGACGCGGCCAGCGGCTACGGTCGATGCCATAAGAAAAAGTATCAGGAATGGAATAATCTAGAACTTGTGATAATAATTGGCGCACCCGTGGAATCGCATGCTGCCCTTTAGCAACCGCTTGTGGGAACTGATACGCCATGGCGGCCAGTGGTTCACGACAGCTATGTTTGTCTAACCCATAACGTGGGCCTTTTGCCATGCGCGTAACCACCGCACTTTTAATCAAGCATTGAGCATCTAATACAATATCGTATTCAGTACTGCGTAGGTCTTGATAAAAGGTTTTCATCTCGGCGCGAACATCAGGACTCGATAAGTTTTTGCGCCAGCGACGCCAAGCAATAGGAATCACTTTCGTGACCGCTGGGTGCCAGCTAGGAATATCAGAGAAAGCTTCTTCTACTAGCCAGTGAATTTCTAAATTGGGGACTTGCTGAAAAGCATCTTGCACCGCAGGTAAGGCGTGAAATACATCCCCCAGAGAAGACATTTTTACCAACAATACTTTCATTACAGCACTCTCATTCAACAGCTAATTAATAGCCGACCTTTATACCACAAGGGATTATTTCAGTCACTGAGCGCTAGCGATAGGCTGCTGGATACGACTCTCCTTGAACCACTAGCCAAATAGATCGAAGCGGATACCACCATCTTCAGTATTATCCATCCAGCCAATCGGCTTATTAAAGGTCTGTTCCATCAACCGCGCAAGCGCATCGGTTATTTGGCGACTGGCATTTTCTCCTACCATGGCTGCTAACTTTTCTTCATCCATGCCAAGGCAAGCCGCTAACGCCAGCACATCGATGGCATTCTCACGCATAAGCCGCTGGGCTTGCTGCTGCCTTATTACTTTCCTATTAATCATAAGTACTGGTCGCTTCTTTGGTTTTATTGACTCATAGGCATTAATATTATTCTGTATATTAATGCCAGCATATCTTTAAACTCAGCGCGTAATATTGCATGATTAAGCCCTAAACTAAAGCAGGATTAAGCTATGCGTCGCGTCGTAGTCACAGGTATGGGGATTATTGGCTGCCTAGGCAATAACAAAGAAGAAGTACTCGCATCGTTACAAGCACAGCAGTCAGGCATCCAGTTTGTTGCCGATTATAAAGAACAAGGGTTACGCAGCCATATTGCCGGCCGTCCTAATATAGATCTAGATCAGCATATCGATAGAAAGCTCAAGCGCTTTATGGGGGATTCTTCTGCCTACGCCTACTTGTCATTGCAGCAAGCGATTGCAGACGCTGGCTTAACGCCCGAGCAAGTGAGCCACTTACGCACCGGCATAGTGGCAGGCTCTGGCGGCGCCGGTTGTAGTGATATTATTGAAGCCGTAGATACCTTGCGAGAAAAAGGTGTGCGTCGCGTCGGCCCCTATCGAGTGACTCGTACTATGGGCAGTGCTATTTCAGCCAATCTAGCCACGGCGTTTTCAATCAAGGGCATCAATTATTCTTTAACCTCAGCCTGCGCTACCAGCGCTCATTGCATTGGCCATGGTGCAGAACTGATTCAGTGGGGTAAACAAGATATTGTTTTTGCCGGTGGTGGCGAAGAAGAACATTGGTCTTTGACCATGCAATTTGATGGCATGGGAGCACTCTCTACCCGCTATAACGATACCCCTACAGCAGCATCTCGCGCTTACGACCAAGACCGTGATGGATTTGTCATCGCCGGTGGTGGTGGCATGCTCATCCTTGAAGAGTACGAGCACGCCAAAGCCCGTGGCGCGAATATTTATGCAGAGCTTATAGGTTACGGCGCAACCTCAGATGGTGCAGACATGGTCGCCCCATCTGGGGAGGGGGCTTCGCGCAGCATGCAACTGGCCATGCATGAAGCTCAGAGCGAAATTGATTATATCAATACTCATGGCACTAGCACCCCGGCAGGAGATGTCACCGAATTATTGGCAACCGCGCATGCTTTCCAGCAATTTAATGGCTTAACCCTGCCAAAAATCAGTTCAACCAAATCTCTTAGTGGGCACTCTTTAGGCGCCGCGGGTGTGCAAGAAGCGATTTATTCCTTACTTATGATGAAGCATGATTTCATCGCGGGTTCTGCCAATATTAACCAGCTAGACCAACAAGCAATAGGATTTCCTATACTACAAAGCAACCAAGCAAGTAAATTAACCACAATTATGTCGAATAGCTTCGGTTTTGGCGGTACAAACGCCAGTTTAATTTTCAAGAAGGTATAAAAAGTGACATACTCAAGTTTTAGAATCAGTCGACATTATTTTTACATCAGACATGACTGATACAAGAACCATAATAACGAATATGACTGGTAAATAGATCTACCTCTAGACTAATAACCAGCTTAGATAAACGGATTCAGATCGAATGACTAATACAATCATCGAGCCAAAAAAATTAGCCCAAGACGTGAAAGCAGATAAAGGCATAGATAAGTTATATCAAATCGCTGAACAATTAGCGGAAGACTTTTCTTTATTCCCTAAAATTGAAGACGATAGCATCAATAAGCACGTCAAAGGATTAGTCAGTGTTAAAAGCTGCCAGCGTAATAGAGAAGAACTGCGCAATCTTGAAATTGACAAATACATCGCCCGCGTCGTTAGTCCAAGCGAGAATAGCGGCCGCATGTCAGCGAAAGCTGTGGTTAAAAGTTTAGCCCATAAAATCCTAACAGAGCTAGATGAAGGCCCCTTGTATGTCGCCGAAGTGGAACTGGACTTTGGTAACTTCTTTCGCCGCATTGGCTTTCTTTGCCAAAATCGCGAACACAATAATGGCGCATGGTTACCCCGCCATCATCACATGGCCGCTGAGCAAATGCGTAATTTTGCCAAGCATTCTATTCCTATCGTTACTCTCATTGATACCCCAGGAGCCGATGCAGGAGAAGAAGCCAATGCTAATAACCAAGCCCATTCTATTTCTCACCTAATCACTGAAATGGCGAATCTAGATGTCCCTTCTTTAGGCATCATTTGGGGCGCGGGTTATTCCGGTGGTGCTATCCCTCTGGCGACCGCTAACCTATTACTGTCTGTTCGTGATGGTATCTTCAATACCATCCAGCCTCAAGGCCTTGCAAGTATTGCTCGTAAGTATAATTTGAGCTGGCAAGAGTGCGCAAAATTCGTTGGCGTATCGGCTTACGAACTGCAAGAGTCTGGCGTAATTGACGGCATCATAGATTACACCCCGAGTGATGGTATCGAAAAACAATACAACTTATTAAAAGCCATTATTTCAGGCATTCAATCCATCGAGCAAAGCGCAACCGACTTTGCCCGCAGCAACCCTTATTTAATGGAACACTACCAGCGCAGCGTTACGCGGTTTTTGTCCCCTTCGGATAAGTTGGATGAAATGCAGCGTCAATCTAGCTTTTCTTTAGCCAATAACCCTACCGAACACGTGAACGTTTTTGGCCTGACATATCGTTATTTACGCTACTTAACCCTGCGCCGTCGTATCCATTCTAATACCTTAGAAAATTATGGCCGCCTAGCGGAAAAAGAAATCCCTCAAGGTGAGCTAAGCCAGCGTTTAGAAAAAGCGGCTCAGCGTAAATTTCAAAACTGGATGCAAGCCCCGGAAAAGATCGTCTACGACGAAACCCTGCACAAATCGTGGAAAAACTTCTGGAGCAAGTTTGAAGATAGAGATGGCGAGCGTAATACCATCTTCAAGATGTTCTTAGGTGAACCTAAAGACAATTATCTAAAAGCTAAGCAAGAGCTATGTTTTAACCTAGGTCTGTATTTATTTAATCGCTGGAAAGCCGATGCGAGTAAAAACTTCCAAGGTCTAATGACGTATATGGAAGATTATAAACAAAACCGCTTTCTCTTACGCTCTGACGATATTTTAGACGCGGCGGCTGTGGCCGAGATCATTTTCAAAAATGAACACCCCTTGGCGACCCTAGTATTAGAAACCATTAGCCACGAGAGCCAGCAAAAGATCACGGTAGCGATGCAAAAAGAGCAAAGCAAAGGTGAACTGAACCAGTTAATCGCTGCCGCGCTGAACAAGGTATTACGTGATGAAACCATCAATCACGAAATTTGCTCCCAACTTAAGCTATCGGATAAAACTCAAGCCTTAACGGCTAGCATTGCTAATGTCAGTGTTGAAGCAAATCGTCGTATTTTTGAAGAGGCCTTAGCCCCTTATATTCAATTCAAACAAGAAAATATTCAGAATCCAGAACACCCTGATATCACCATTTTAGACGCGATATTGAACGATGAGTTAAGAACCGACTTCACCCAAGTCTGTCAAAACATGCTGGTATTTGGTGAACTCTACGACCACATCATCCATAATTTGCCGAACGTGGCAAAAGAAGCCAATGTTGATCGCGCATTATCCCGTGACTCTGTGCGTTCACTATTACTCACCTCTCTCGCCCAAGCGACCGAAGGTGATAGCTATACCCCACAGCAACGTGAATCTTTTGATCATTGGTTAAGCTATTTTAGTAAGAGTAATCAGCGCGGGAATTTCTTAAAGTCTGTGGAAGAGTGGAAGAAACTCGCGTTCCCACAACTGTCCGATACATTATTCGTCATCATCACCTTTTTCTTTGAAAAATTGCTGCACGAATATCAAGAAGCTGAGCAAGAAGGTAAGTCTTATAACGGTCGCATTAACCCCGTCAGTATTGGTCGTCGTAAAGACTTCTGGAACCGCCTAACCATGGCGTATCACGATTTATTGATTCAACGAGTATTAGAAGAAGTAAAACGTGAAAAGAAAACGAATGCCCCGGCTTTAATCAACAAGTTCTTTACCCAGTTTGAAGAGATTAATAGCAACCTCCTCTCTTCAGACCCAGTTCACTTCCCAGGTTTCCGCAGCTCTATTGAACAAGCCTTGAATAATAAGATCACTCCATGCGGCGTGGTCACAGGCTTTGGTAACTTGAGCATCGATGGTGAAGAAAAACGCGTTGGCGCCCTAATCTCCAACTTGGATTTCCAAGCCGGCGCTTTTGATATGGCCAGCGCCGAGAAGTTCTGCAAACTCTTAGTAGAATGCTCGCGCCTGCAATTACCGGTTGTGTGTTTTATGTCTTCTGGCGGCATGCAAACCAAAGAAGGTGCAGCGGCCCTATTCTCGATGGCGATTGTAAATGATCGTATTACTCGTTTTGTCCGCGATAATGATTTACCCATTATCATATTTGGCTTTGGTGATTGTACCGGTGGCGCTCAAGCCAGCTTTGTAACCCACCCTATGGTACAAACCTATTACCTATCAGGCACCAACATGCCGTTTGCTGGTCAGATCGTTGTTCCCTCTTATTTGCCTAGTACAGCCACCCTATCAAACTACCTATCCATATCTCCCGATGCGATGGATGGTTTGGTTAAAAATCCGTTCTTTGAAGATATTGATGAGCGCTTAAAAGCCATCGACCCCAACATTCCCGTCGCCCGCTATTCAGTCAACGATGTATTAAGTCGTATTTTAAAAGGTTTAGTCGTCGCCCAGCGTATGGCGCCCGATATGGGACTTACCGATGGCAGCTCGAGTGCGAATAAAGAGAAAAAGTTTGGCCCGATTAAAAAGGTAATGATTCACGCGCGCGGCTGCACCGCGGCCAAGCTGATCAAAAAAGCCCAAGATAACAACATTCAAGTCGTTCTAGTGCAGTCTGATCCCGATATGCAGTCGGTCGCGGTAGATATGTTAGGCCCGCAAGATCGAGTCGTCTGCATCGGAGGTAATACCCCAGATGAAAGCTATTTAAACGCCAAAAGTGTGATCCGCATTGCCCAACATGAACAGGTAGATGCTTTGCATCCAGGCATTGGTTTCTTATCAGAAAGTAGTCAATTTGCCGCGCTTTGCGGCAACTACGACATTAATTTTGTTGGCCCTGCGGTCTCCTCAATGGAGACCATGGGCAACAAGTCTAATGCCATTAATACCGCCATAGCGGCCAAGGTTCCTGTGGTACCAGGCTCCCATGGTATTTTGACCAGTTCAGCCAATACCGCAAGCGTAGCCCAAGAAATTGGCTACCCAGTATTATTAAAAGCCGTACACGGTGGTGGTGGCAAAGGCATTCAAGTCGTTGAGCGCCCAGAACAAATTCATACTTTATTCCACCAAATATCGACCGAGGCAAAAGCCGCGTTTGGTAATGGTGATGTGTATCTGGAAAAATACGTCACCTCCTTGCGTCACATTGAGGTACAGATTCTTCGTGACCGTCATGGCAATACTAAGGTATTGGGCTTACGTGATTGCAGCGTGCAACGTAATAATCAAAAGGTATTCGAAGAATCAGGCTCTACCATGCTGCCAAAGGTGCTTGAGCAAGCCGTTTACGACTATGCCGAGAAGTTATCCGATGCCGTAGATTATGTAGGTGCTGGCACTGTAGAATTCATCTACAACCTAGATGCTGATGCTATCTATTTCATGGAAATGAATACCCGCCTACAGGTAGAGCATCCGGTTACAGAGCTGGTTTCTGGCATTGATATCGTCAGCGCTCAGTTTGACATTGCCCAAGGTAAAAGCATCAAGAACCTAAAGCCTAAACAAAAAGGCTACGCCATTGAAGTGCGCGTAACCGCGGAGAAAGCTATTCGCAAAAATGGGGTTATTGATTTCGCACCTTTCCCAGGCACCATAGAAGAGTGTGTTTTACCAGCAGAAGACCACATCGAAATCATCACCAGCGCTGGTGCTGGCAAACAGGTATCCCCCTTCTACGACAGTATGATTGTGCAGATTATCTGCCATGGTAAAGACCGTGAGGATACTATTGCTAAGCTACGTGAATACCTAGAGTCCTGCCGCATTACTGGGGTATGTACCAATATCACCCTACTGAAACGCATTTTGGATGATAAGGTCTTTCAATTAGGTGATTATGATACGACGTATTTGCCTCAATTCTTAGCCCGCACCGATGGTGATGACCTGATTGCGACAATGGAAAGCTCGGCTGAACTGAAAAGCAACCAAGTCGATGCGAAAGCCTTGATGATTGCAGGCTCTGATGAGTTAAAAGTTTTCTCACCTAGCACCTCCATCTTTTACGGTTCTGCCTCGCCTACCGAGCCTGACTTTGCCAAAGAAGGGGATATTATTTCAATCGATCAAACCTTATGTTTAATGGAAGCGATGAAGATGTTCACCCCATTAAGCCTGAATCATTTAAATAGTGAAGGCAATGAGCTGTATTCTGCCAATACACGCTATCGCATTACCCGCATATTAAACAGCGATGGCCAGCAAGTGAACCAAGGCGATTTGCTATTTGTCATTAAGCCTGTTGCTGGGGATGACTAGTGTGACAAAAAGACACTAATGCGCTCAATATTCGCAGGATTATTGCCAGTAAATACACTATACTGGCAATAATCGTTATTTAGTTATTGAGAGCTCACCGAATGTCCCGCACTGATGCCTTACAAACCTTTACCGCTGTCGTTCGAACTCGTAATTTTACCGCGGCGGCAGATTCTCTTGGCGTGACCCCATCGGCAATCAGTAAGCAGATCAGCGGCTTAGAAGAACGCTTAGGGGTACGTTTATTAAATAGAACAACCCGCTCCGTCAGTCCAACGGAAGCAGGCCAGCTGTTTTATCAGCATTGTGAGAATATTATTGAGTCCATCGCCGAAGCAGAACGCTTGGTGACCGACTTTGATGTCACCCCCAAAGGACGATTGCGCATTACCGCTATGTCCAACTTTGGCCGCCGTGAGCTGGCTCGGATGCTCAATGACTTCTCGATAGAATACCCAGATATCAGTTTTGAGATTTATATCAGTGATCGACCGGTAGACATTGTCAAAGAAGGGTTTGATTTTGCACTACGCATCGGTACTCAAGAAGACTCCCGCCTCATAGCAAAACCTGTTGCCAAACAGCGTATTATGATTTGCGCTTCCCCCGAGTACTTAGAGAAATGGGGAACTCCCGCGTGTTTTGAAGACATTCAAAAGCATAGAATGCTGGTTATAGGTAATGCCGAATATGCCCGTGCCAACTGGCTTAGAGAGTTTGAAAAGGCGCATTCTTTTAGTATTAATTCGGTTGACCGCAAACTCACAGTGAACGATATCGACCTAGGGTATGAGGCCTGCTTGCAAGGCATGGGAATAACCGCACTACCGAGTTACATTGCTGAACGTCATGTGCGCTCAGGGGAATTAACACACTTGTTTGCCGATGTTAAAATCCCCGTCAGAACCATTAATGCTGTATTTCCACAGAACCGCTATCTTTCGAGCAAGAGTCGCGCTTTTCTAGATTTTGTTACCTCCTACTTTGCCGACTCTATCTAAAGCCTAAACCGACAACAGAGGGCTAACAATCCTCTGCTGGCAACGTCTCAAGCTGCTCTACTAGATCAAGAAATTTCTTCGGCACACGCGCAATTTTACGATCATCGTAATCAAAAAATACAATACCCGTTTTTGCTAAGGTCACTAAACGACCTTCATCGGCGCAGGTTACTCGATAGATAAAATCGCAGCCATACTTATTAAAATCAGCGACCCCAACCTCAAACTGCAGATTTTCACCGACGAAAGATTCTGATTTAAACTCAACCATAAGGTCAGTAACCATCACCCCTAAGCCAGCGATATTGAATTCCCCTAAGCCAAGACTGCGTAAATAACGTAATCTCGCTTCGTGCAGCAGTGATACCATGCGATCGTTGCCCACATGGTTACCATAATTAATCTCTGTCACTCTGATATCTAAAACGGTTTTGAAGGTAAATGCTTCGGGTAGCACTAATTTAACTCTAGCCACTGAACTCTCTCAACTAATATGAATCACAGCTATACAGATGGATGCAGATACCTTAGCATCGGTGGTATAGCCTAAAAGGTGCGCATGATAGCCTTGTGAGCATCAGATCTACAAACTAATATTGATATTATATTTGGTGACTTTTTGTTAAAAACAATTTATATGAATAAAACATGCTCAATTTTGGCGAAAACCAGCGCTTTCTTATCTTTATCCTTATTTGCTGCTTTTCCCGCTTCCGCGACGATTCCTACCGCTGAAATAGACGCGCCATTTGAGACTCGACAATATACCCAAAAGCAAGTGACTACCTCAAAACAGAGCTTGCATCAGCTGCTAGGGCGTCATTATGAAAAACAACGCTTAAATGACGATCTATCAAGCAAGATTTTTGACCTGTATATTGAATCCATGGATGGCAGCCGCAGTTACTTTTTAGAAGCTGATATTAAAGAATTCGAACAATATCGGCTGAAATTAGACGATGGTCTAATCAAGGGCAACCTTAGCGCCCCCTTCATTATGTATAACCGCTTACAGCAAAGAGTCACTGAGCGCTTATCATTCTTATTGAAGCAACTACCCGATGCTGCTAAAAAATATGATTTCAGCGTAACAGAGCAGCTTAGCCTAGATAGAGAAAATGCCGATTGGTCTAAAAGTAAAGCAGAGCTGGATGATTTATGGCGCAAACGTCTAAAAAACTCTATTTTAAACTTACGTTTAGCTGATAAAGATGATGATGCCATTTATGAGTTACTGGCCAAACGCTATCAGAATCAATTAAACCGAACCCATCTAGCGAATGAAGAAGATGGTTTCCAAGTTTATATGAATGCGGTCACCCATGCCTTTGATCCTCATACGGCGTATTTCTCCCCTCGAAATACAGAAAATTTCAATATTAATATGAGTTTGTCACTACAAGGGATTGGCGCTGTACTGCAAACCGAAGATGAACATACTAAAGTTGTTCGCCTTGTGCCTGCTGGACCCGCCGCTAAAGCGGGTGAACTTCAACCGGCCGATAAAATTACTGGGGTTGGCCAAGGCAATGGTGAAATCGTAGATGTAATCGGCTGGCGCCTCGATGAAGTTGTCGACCTTATACGAGGGGCTAAAGGGACTACGGTGCAATTAGAAATCATCCCTTCCGACGCGAATGATTTAAAAACTAAGGTTATCAAGATCGTTCGAGATGAAGTTAAGCTTGAAGAGCAATCGGCACAAAAAGAAATTATTGAAATACCTCAAGGAGATAAAGTACTGAAAATAGGTGTCATTGACATCCCGACCTTCTATATCGACTTTCAAGGTCGTCAAGAAGGCAAAAAAGATTTTAAAAGTACAACTCGCGATGTCGAAATTTTAGTCAATGAGTTAAAACAAGAAAACGTTGATGGCATCATAGTCGACTTAAGAAATAATGGTGGTGGCTCCCTCGATGAAGCCTTAAATTTAACCGATTTATTTATCGACCGTGGCCCCGTTGTGCAGGTTCGCTACTCTAACGGCTACGTGCAAGTTTTACCTGAGCATAAGAACCAAAAAGCGGGCATCGTATACGATGGCCCTATTGCCGTATTAACCAACCGCCTGAGCGCCTCAGCGTCTGAGATTTTTGCCGGCGCTATCCAAGATTATGGTCGCGGAATCATTGTCGGTGGCCAAACCTTTGGTAAAGGCACAGTGCAATCGGTGCTGCCACTTGAACATGGTCAATTAAAGCTTACCCAAGCCAAGTTTTACCGCGTATCTGGAGACAGTACTCAACACCAAGGGGTTATCCCAGATATTTTATTCCCATCGTTATTCGACAAAGAAAAGATTGGCGAAAGCGCGCTTAAAGAAGCCTTAGCCTGGGATACGATTCGCCCTGCGGGATATAAAGCGAAACGCGATTTTCAGCAATGGCTGCCGGTATTACGCGAGAAACATCAAAATCGCATTGAAACCAATCCTGATTTTATTTTCTTGCATGAGCAAAAGAAGTTAATGACCGAGCTGCGCCAACGCACCGATATTACGCTGAATGAAAAGCAGCGCAAACAAGAGCGAGAAGATAACGAGAAACAACGCTTAGCCCTTGAGAACCAACGCCGAAAATCAAAAGGCATGCCGCTACTCGATAGCCTAAAAGACGCTGACGAGGAAGAGAATAGCGAAACTGAAGAGAACAGTGCCGATAAAAAAGACGTGAAAGAAAAAGAGCCCGATGCACTATTAATCGAAACGGGAAATATCTTAACCGACCTTATGCTACTCAATCAGCTTCCCACCAGCAAAATTCAACAAGCGCAGCGCCAACATAAACGCTAAATAAAGAAACTGCCTATAGCCTTGAGAGAGTGCGACATATTATTATGTCGCACTCTTTTTTTATGGGCAAACATCATCAAGATGAAACGTTTAACTCTCTTTTTATGCTTACTAGGTATTAATCTAAGTCACGCTAACGAATTAACCTCCAGCGAATTTAGACAGCAACATACGGCCAGTATCGATCTGCAATATGCTTTATTATCTCTCCCCGTTCCAGGCTCTAAAGGTGTGGCATTCAACCTTAACCTAGGTAAGGATTGGCAAATCGTTTTAGATTATATGTCGACGGGTATCGAAGTTAATTTTTCGAAATTGAACTTAGCAGGATTCACTGAACAACAACTAGGGATAAAAGCGAGGCGCTATTTCGGTAATAGCTTTAACTTAGGGTTTGGTTATCTGCGCCGTAATAATGAAGTCTACCTCGACCCCAGCGCTTATGGCATTACTGCGTCAGATACCCATGCAAGAACCCTAGCTTATGCAAACCTAGCGCACTTTTCTTTGTCTAACCGTTGGCAGCTCGATCATTGGTCGGTTGGTCTCGAGTGGTTAACGCTGAATATACCCTTAGGTGGGAAAGTCACCAAGTCGGCGGCCGACTTGGCGGATAATGATGACGATAAGAAGAATATCCGCAGCGCAGAAAATGTGCTGACCTGGTACCCTACCTTCGCCACGACCACGATCAGTATTGGTTATATGTTTTAAGCAATACTAGATCCCTAAGGCTTTAACAACCTGAGGCTGTGTCATCATATGCAACCACAGTTTATCCAGCGCTTGATTAATCCACTCTTCGTTATAACCTGCTCTTGGCGCGGCAGCAACACTACGCTGCTGCTTTAAGGTAAACGGCTGAGCAAACTTTTTACCTTCATTTATAATCGTTAGGTTCAAAGCAATGCTCAACTCACAGTCACGCACCCAACTACCTTCATTGCATTGATAGTTAAACTCATTGATCGCCAAATCAACTTTTATGGGCTCAAATGGGCTGACGCCACCAAAACCTGATTGTTGCAAACTGTTTTGCATCTTGCCCGTTAATGCCAACTGCAAACTCGGCTTGGATAATAGCGGCGCTTGTTCAGGTTCAGAGCCACCACGATAACCGAGTTTATCGGTTTCTTCACGCAGGTCTCTCACTCGCACCAAAGCACTGCGCCCTAGATCATTATTACTCGCGGTTAAAGGGCTATCAGAATGTAAATTAATGATTTGTGGCGATAAAGCACAACCCGGTAAATTGACTAGCGCGATAATAAGAGCTGTCGTTACCAGCCCTTGTTTCAATATTTTAAACATTTGCAAGTTCCTCTTCTGAACGTTTGAAGGTTAATGTTTGCGCATTTGATTCAGTCGCTACAAAGCGGTATCCCGCTACATCAAACTGACTCAACTGAGCAACCGTTTTTACTTTATGCTTGATAATATAAGCAGCCATTAAACCCCGCGCCTTTTTGGCGTAAAAGCTAATGATTTTATATTGACCATTTTTTTCATCCTTAAATACAGGGGTAATCAACTCTGCCTTTAACTGCTTAGTTTTTACCGCCTTGAAATATTCATTGGATGCAAGATTTACCAAAATTTGACTATCACTAGCGGCTAAACGCTTATTGATTTCGTCCGTGATAATAGAGCCCCAAAACGTATATAAGTTCGCGCCTCGGCTATTAACAAATTTAGTCCCCATTTCAAGGCGATAGGGCTGTATAAGATCCAGTGGACGTAATAGACCATACAAGCCTGACAATATCGCCAGATGTGACTGACTATAGCTAAAATCATCGGCAGAGAAGCTTTCCGCATCTAAACCTGTATAGACATCGCCTTTGAACGCCAATACAGCGGCTTTGGCATTATTAACATCAAAAGGTAAGCGCCAGTCATGAAAGCGCTGTACATTGAGTTCAGATAGCTTACTGCTCAACTTCATCAAAGCACTGATATCTTCCGGTGACTGTAATTTGAGCTGATCGATCAGCTCAGCAGAATGTTCTAAAAAATCCGCTTGAGTATGAATATCGGTAACCGCAGGGGTTTCAAAATCCAGGGTTTTTGCAGGAGAGATAAGAGTTAGCATAAATATAAATCAATGAATCTGAATGAACCCACATCATACCTAGCTTTGAAGACATTTTGAATCAGCCTCTGATGCCAATGAGGATTAGTAGAATAACGGTACTCTTTATACTCGAATTCAAACGTGCTATCCATGAATTCAAATATGAGTTCATCACTGATATTAATCCTTTATATTGATTAATATGTTTTAAGAACATCGATTATAAAAATAAGGCAATTGACATGGCTACCGATCTACAAGGCCTAGGCTTAGGTCTCGCAAGTCGCTTTGCGACTAACCCTATCGTTCAAAAATACAAGCTGGCCAAACCAGCGGAAAAGTTCGCATATATCTCGACCAAAAAAGGCTTTGAGTTCGCTCAAAAATTCCTCGCCAACAAAGCAAAGAAGCAAGCAAGTGGTGATATCAAAGCGCTACCCGCGCCACCCCCTTTGTTTGATTTATCCTTGTCTGACGAACAACAAATGATTCGCGATAGCGTGAAAGCTTACGCTGAATATAGCATTCGTCCGCTGGCGCTCGAAGCCGATGAAAAAGCCAAGCTGCCAGAGAATTTATTATTAGAATCCCAGGACCTTGGTCTGAACTACTTTGCCATTCCCGAAGCACTAGGCGGAGCTGGCCAACTCTCACCAATGACCAATGCTTTGGTGGCAGAAGACTTAGCCTGGGGGGATTTCTCTCTGGCGTATGCCATTCTTGCAAGCAGCTCTGTGGTCAATACCATCAGTCGCTGGGGCAATAAGCAGCAACAAGCGTTGTGGTTACCTAAGTTCTGCGCAGAAGCAACGGATGCAAGCGATGTTTTTTCTGCGGCGATTGCCGTGCAAGAACCGCAGCCATTATTCGATAGCAAGCAGTTAAATACTAAGGCCAAAAAGAACAAAAAAGGTTATGTCATAAGCGGTATCAAGTCGTTTATTCCGTTAGCGGGAAACGCTGATTTATATTTAGTGGCCGCCGAATTCAAAGGCAAGAATCAGGTCTTCATCGTACCTGCTAAGAGTAAAGGTTTAAGCTTTAAATCCAGCCCTGCGATGGGGTTACGCTCTGCAGAAGTGGGCAGTTTAAAACTGGAAAAAGTTCAAGTCGATAAAAACGCCTTATTAGGCGCTGACAACCCAGCGTCCAAAACCTTCCATTACGATACCTTTGTCGATAGTGGCAACTTAACTTGGTGCGCTATGGCAATCGGTTGCTGCCAAGCGGCATTGGATTATTTAATTCCGTATGTGAATGAGCGCTATGCTTTTGGCGAACCGATCAGCCACCGTCAGTCAGTCGCCTTTATGATAGCCGATATGAAAATCGAAATTGAAAGCATGCGTTTATTAGTCTGGAAAGCCGCTAGTCGTTTTGAGCGCGGTGAAAAGTTCCACCGCGATGCGTTTTTAGCCCACCAGCTGTGTATCGAAAAAAGCATGGAAATAGGCACCAACGCGGTGCAACTGTTAGGTGGCCATGGTTTTACCAAAGAACATCCTGCCGAGCGCTGGTATCGTGATTTGCGTATTTTGGGCGTTATTAATGGCGGTTTACAGCTGTAATTGTGACGAAAGAACTCGCATTAAGGAATTGAGATTATGATTTATTTAGAAGTACCCAAAAAGCTACGCACTATCGTTAATCAAGCGCGCCAAACCGCTGACAACGTATTCCGCCCTATTTCACGCAAATACGATCGTGCCGAACACGACTATCCGGTTGAACTTGATATGTTTGCCGCCATTATGGATGGTATGAACGACGCCTTAGGCGACGAAGGCGCTGGCTCTGGTAAATTAGGCCGCAGCAGCAGTAATACCGGTGAAATCCGCAACGGTATTAATATGAAAAGTGTTTTAGGCTTAGCCGAACTGTGCCGTGGTGATGTCGGTTTATCGTTGACTATGCCGCGCCAAGGTTTGGGAAACTCGGCCATTGCCGCCGTTGCTAATGAAGAACAGCTGACTCGCTTTGGTAACTGCTGGGCCGCCATGGCGATTACCGAACCAGGCTGTGGGTCCGATTCTGCTGCCGTTCGCACCACCGCGGTTAAAGATGGCGATGATTACATCATTAATGGTGAAAAAATATTTGTTACTTGTGGCGAGCGTGCAGATGCTGTGGTGGTATGGGCGACAGTTGATAAAAACCTAGGCAAAGCCGCGATTAAGTCTTTTGTGGTTGAAAAAGGCACCCCAGGGATGGAAGTGACTCGATTAGAGAAAAAGCTAGGGATTAAAGCTTCTGATACCGCTTCCATCAGCTTTAACGACTGCCGCGTCCCCCGCGCAAACTTGCTAGGTACAGAAGAAGTGAATGCCGACAAAGGCTTTGCTGGCGTCATGCAAACTTTCGATAATACCCGCCCTGTTGTTGCCGCCATGGCCGTCGGTGTAGCTACCGCTTCTGTAGAGCGCACTAAAGCGTTATTATCGAAACAAGGTATTGAATTCGACTATTCACGTTCATCTAAGCTAAGTACGCAACTGCAAGCCGAAATGTATAAAATGGAAGCGGAGCTAGAAGCAGCACGTCTGCTAACCATAAGAGCGGCATGGATGGCCGACAATGGCATGCCTAACTCCATCGAAGCCTCAATTTCAAAAGCAAAAGCTGGCAGGACTGCGAATGCCATCACATTAAAATGCGTCGAATTATTAGGCACAGTCGGCTATTGTGAAGACGAGTTGTTAGAAAAATGGGCGCGAGATTCAAAAATTCTCGATATTTTTGAAGGAACACAGCAGATACAACAACTGATTATTGCTCGTCGCTTATTAGGTAAATCGTCCAGCGAACTTAAATAACCGACAATAAAAATAAGAAACATAAAAGGTATATTATGCAACCTCGTTTAGTTACGCTACCTAACATCATTAAATCTGCTTTGACGCCCAAAGGCGCTGGCCCACTAGTGAAAGGGCTTTATACATTAATCAGCTCAAAGCCTGATAAATTTCGCTCAATTGGTTCACACTTAGAAGCTCACGCTAAAAAGCGCCCTAATTCTCCTGCCATTCGTTATTTAAATAACGAGTTCAGCTATGGCCAAGTGAATGCATGGGTTAACCGCTATGCTAACTATTTTCTAAGCCAAGGCATTCAGCCTGGCGATACCATTGCGATCAACATCGAAAACCGTACCGAATGCTTGGTAGCGGTATTAGCCGTAGTCAAGGTGGGCGCTATTGCGGCCATGATCAATACCTCACAACGAGGGGAAGTATTACTGCACAGCATAAACCTGGTTAAGCCCAAAATGATGCTGATCGGTGAAGAGCAGCTAGACAACTTGTCTACCGTGCAAGAGAGCCTAACGACTGAACTTAAGTCTCAGCTTTATTACCTGAAAGATGAAGGTATTATTACTTGCCCTAACGACTACCAAGACATGGCGCTTGTGAGCGCAGGCCAAAGCGAAGAGAACCCAGGTACAACCGACAAAATTCAAATGAAGCAGCCTTGCTTCTACATATTCACCTCAGGCACCACGGGTTTACCAAAAGCCTCGGTGATGAGCCACTACCGCTGGCATAAATCCATGGCCGGCATGGGCTTAGCATCGATGCGTTTACGCGCTGACGATGTAATGTATTTGAGCTTACCGCTTTATCACAATAACGCCCTCACCGTATCGATGGCCGGTGTTTTGGGTGCCGGTTCGTGCATTGCGATTAGCCGTAAATTCAGTGTTAGCCGCTTTTGGGATGAAATTCGCGACTATAAAGCGACGACCTTTTGTTACATCGGTGAATTATGCCGCTACCTATTAAATGCCCCTGCCCAGCCAAATGACAAGGATCACCCAATCCGCGCCATGATCGGCAACGGCCTACGTCCTGACATTTGGATGGAGTTCAAACAACGCTTTGGTATTGATCATATCAACGAATTTTATGGTGCCAGCGAATGTAATCTAGTATTCACCAACGCACTGAATCTAGATTGCACCGCAGGCATCTGCCCTCTGCCCTACAACATTGTGGAATATGATATTGAAAGTGATGAACCCATTCGTGGCAAAGATGGCTTTATGACACCCGTTTTGAAAGGTGGGACCGGTTTGTTGATCACTGAAATCAACGATAAACAACCGTTTGAAGGTTATACCGATAAAGAAGCTACCGCGAAAAAGATCCTCGAAAACGTGTTTGAAAAAGGCGATAAATGGTTCAATAGTGGCGATATGGTCATCAACCAAGGTTTCAAGCACATTGCCTTTGCTGATCGTTTAGGTGATACCTTCCGCTGGAAAGGTGAAAACGTTGCCACCACAGAAGTTGAAGCCGTAGCGAATGAATTCCCCGGGGTTGAGCACAGTGTCGCTTATGGCGTTGAAATCCCGGGTACCGATGGCCGCGCCGGTATGGCCGCATTAACTTTGAAGAACCTTAGTGAGTTTGATGCCGCTGCCTTCACTGATCATTTAGCTGAGAGACTACCCGCTTATGCGATTCCTGTATTTGTGCGCATCCGCGAACAAGAAGAAATCACGGGCACATTTAAGTACCGCAAGGTCGAACTTAAAGAAGAGCATTACGACTTAAATAAAGTCGACGAGCCTGTTTTTGTTAAGTTGCCCCAAGAAGCACACTTCATCAGCTTAGATGCGCCTTTATTAGAGCAGATACAAAAGCAAAGTATACGTTTCTAGCCTTAATAGGGTGATTGAATCAACTCAATCGCCCTTTTTAATCTCTTATGATAGAATTCGCGCCTTTCTTGATCAGCTAGGACAATACTATGACTGCGCTCGTTGGCATTATTATGGGCTCTAAAAGTGACTGGCCAACCATGAAGCATGCCGCAGACATGCTCGACTTGTTGGAAGTTCCTTACGAAGTAAATGTAGTTTCCGCTCACCGAACTCCCGATTTATTGTTTGAATACGCCAAAAATGCTGAAGGCCGAGGCCTTAAAGTGATTATTGGTGGTGCTGGTGGTGCTGCGCACTTACCCGGCATGTGCGCCTCGCAAACCGTATTGCCGGTTTTAGGGGTGCCAGTTAAATCCCGCGCGTTAAACGGTATCGACTCGCTATTATCCATCGCTCAAATGCCAGGTGGTGTGGCTGTGGGTACATTAGCCATTGGCGATGCTGGGGCTAAAAACTCAGGTTTATTAGCCGCACAGATTCTTGCCACCAGCGATAGTGAACTGACTAAGCGTCTTCATCAGTTCCAAAAGAATCAAACAGAAACAATTTTAAGCCAACCTGATCCAAGAGTAGAAGGCTAATGAAGCTAGGTATATTAGGGAACGGTCAACTGGGTCAAATGCTAGCAACCAGCATTGCCGATCAAAGCGATATTACGGTGAATCTTTACGATTTACGCGCCTTTGACGAGACCAGCTTACAGCAGTTTTTAAACGACAACGATCGTATTTCTTACGAGACTGAAAACATCCCTGCTCATATCGTGAGCCAGATGGAAACTGTTGAGGCTAAGGTTTTCCCAAGCCTTAAGGCATTAAAAACATTTCAGAACCGCATCACTGAAAAGAATGCATTACGCGCTGCTGGCATCGATACGGCTGAATTTCATGCGGTGAACTCCCTTGCTGATATTCACGCCGCTGTGCAGAAGCTGGGCCTTCCGATCATCATGAAAACCACTACCGAAGGTTACGACGGTAAAGGTCAGTTCGTTTTGCGCGAACCCTCCGATGCCACCGCCGCTTGGGCTGAAATTGGCAATCGTGAACTGATCGCCGAAGCCTTTGTGCCCTTTATTCGTGAAGTCTCTGTGATTGGCTGTCGCGCTGAAAATGGTGATATTAAGGTATGGCCAATGACAGAAAACATCCATCACGAAGGTATTTTGCGTTACTCACTCTACCCTGCTCATGGCTTCAGTGCTGAAAAGCAAGCCATAGCTGAGCGTTATATCGAGCAAATCGCCACCAGCTTAGATTATGTTGGCACCATTACCTTGGAGTTGTTTGAAACCGAAGACAACCTAATTGCTAACGAAGTCGCACCGCGGGTACATAACTCAGGCCACTGGTCGATCGAAGGGGCTGTGACGAGTCAATTCCGTAACCACATGCTAGCGGTCACTGGCCAAGCCATTACCGATACTGAATCTAACTTCCCTGCGGTTGCTATGATTAATGTGATCAGTGATGAAGGCCCAACGTCTGCGGCTGAGAACATGAGCCAAACCTATGTTCATAGCTACGGCAAAGAAGCGCGCCCTGCACGTAAGTTAGGACACGTAACCATTACGGCTGCGGATACAGCTGAGCGTGATAACAAGATCAGCCAGCTAGAAGGGTTAATTCCAGCGGGTATTTGGTCGAAGTAGTTCGCGTCTATATTCGGCCTTACATAGCCAACAAAAAAGCCGCCTTGACTGAGTCAAAGCGGCTTTTTTGTTGCGCGAATTATACTACTCGTTAACGAGGCAATTTCCCCATTCACAGCGTACTAAAATATAGCTCTGATCAGGGCAAGTTACGTCGTAAACCTCATGAGGCCAGTCCGTTTTAAGCACCTTTACATTAGCCCCTGGGCAGCCTGAACGCTTAGCAAGTTTCTCCACCACATACAGTGAGCGACCAAACTTGCGCTGTTTATTAACCACTAAGGCCGCAGACTTTTCCATCAAGTCCTTTCCATTGCGCTGAGATCGACGCTGTAGATCAACCAGTGTCGGATAAAACTGATTATTATCGCGTAAGTCATAATCGCCATCATTAAACTTAGCGAGCATATTCAAACACAGCCCTCTCTGATCACTGCTGCCTTGTAAAATTCCTGCCATTTCAGCTTCGGCATCCTCAACGACCTGCGTCGTCACCCCTAAAGCGATGTTCGCGCCAGTGACATCTCTATCGCCTGAAACCAGCATAATTTCTCGTGTCAGACCATAGTCTGCCCCTTCTACAAAGGCACCATTACGACGCCACCAGTTGGTCTTAGCCTGCCAAGCAGCCTGTCTAACCTTTGGCCCTAGGTTGCGACAATGCTCTACCCATAAACGCAATTGAACATCGGTTTGCAGGGCATAATATACCGCCTGACCGGTTGAAGACTGAGGGTTGGAAGAGCAAGCGGCTAGCAGGGTAACCATCAGCAAAGAAAGCAGTAAACGAAAACTGAACATGAGAATTCCTTTCACATAATAAGGGAAGATTAAAGAGTTATATTAATTGTAGAAGTTACGCAAGGTTCGGGCCAGCGCTACGACTCACTTTTTCAAACCAAGCATAAACTTGCGCCTGATCAAATGGCCACTCGAGGGTTAAAGTACTCTCTTCATCCAATAAGACGGGGATTTTTTCTGCGTATGCATCCAGCCAATGAGGCTGATCAATAATATCTTGCAAGTAGACTTCAAAGCCTTGTCGCTGATTGAGTATTTGCATCTTAGGCTGACTAAAAGTCTGCTGCAAAACATCCTGTGCAAGCTCGCATAAATGACACGCTTGGGTGGATAATAATAAAATGGCCAACTGAGGTACCGTCCCTATGATAAGAGCCTGTATTGGCCGAATTATACTGAGCTTAAGCAAGATTATCTAATACTATCCTATCAACTCTCCCATTAAGCTAGCACGATTTTCCAGAGCATTATATAAGCCTTGATTATACGCTTGAAAAATACCCTTTAAATGATCATCTGGAAATAACTGATCGACCAAATCATTAATCAACTGCTCTGGATCCGCAAAGGATTTTGCCTGCTCCAGTGCCGATAAATAATAATCATTATAGGCTAATAAAGGCGACGATAGGCTTTCTAACTGCGGAGTTGGCAGCTTAGGTTGTACTGAGTTATATGCCCGACTCACTGAACTAAAGGACTCTTGACGTAAATTCAGACTCATTGACGCTAATTCATCCCCATCAAACCCCAACTCCATTGCTTGCTGTAACGCCTTACCTAAATCTCCAGAGAAGAAGCTAGTACTCAACTTCTCAACATCCTGTAATAGGCTTGATAAAGCCTCCAGCTCGCCTTCATCTAAGCTCCCTACCACATCCATCTGCCAATCCCTATTCTGCTCAAAGCCCGATAAGCTTACCTGCTGCTGACCTGTCTGTGTTGCCGCATAAAATGATCGCCCTGACTGGGTAAAGCTTAACGAGACTTTATCGCCATCTCTGGTCATAAGCTCTAATGACATAGTATTCTCTTGGCGGCTTTGCTGCTGATAGGAATTACTAGCCTCTGCAGCCACAGCCTCAGAAACCACAACCCCTGATGCCATAGCCTCTAGGCCCGCGTCAATTAAACCTCTACCCTGGGCAATATCAGCCTTTAAATCATCATCCAATAACCCCATATCTTTAAGCTGTTGCTCAGCTTGAGCATAACCTTTGGCAATACCTTCTTTTGCGGCTTGCAAACGCTGCTGAATCCTCTCCTCGCTCGCACCTTGGGTGCGCAATTGGTCCAGTCCTTTTTGCACATGCTGCAACATAGTATTAGCAACATCTTGCGCCTCTTTTGGCTCACCTAGCTGCAATCCCGTGGTAGACCCTATGGAGGACGCTGCGGCCGAGGGAGCGGCTCCAGCCTTATTACCTTCGTTTAAAGCTTCATTAGGTTGTGATTCATGCTGAACTCTGTCATGTCGAGATCTATCATGAGAGTGATGAGACTGAGAATAATGAGAATGGGAGTGATGAGAATGTGGGTTGGTAAAATTTGGATTGAAATGCATGACAGTCACCAGAATTAATTGCGCTATAGGTTATAACGGCCAATTATTCCAGTGCTTTAATAAGATAAAAGCATTTGCCTTCATTCTTTATGTAGTTTTGTTCTATTTAATAAAACAAAAAAAACCGCAAAAGCGGCTTTTTTAGCGGTTAAACAAGCATTAAGCGTCGCCTAACATACCTTCTTTCATGTCATCTTGAACTGGATCTTCAGATAACCAAATACCGAATAAAGCTTGCTTAAATTTCAGACCTGGAACAACAACCTTAACTTGGCCATTACGCAATACCGTCACGCCTTTGCCTGGTACGTATTGAAGATCAAAAATATCTTTATCTTTTACCGCCTCACGAAAGGCGCTGATCATCAGATCAACTTCATTTTGAATAGGTGCAAGGTTGCCACCAGTAGACTTAATAAAGCCATCTAAGGTCGCTTCACTCATTTTTTCGCCATCAATCATAGACGAAGTAATGTGTAAGCGAATCGTCATAGGTTCATCAGCGGCAATAAGAGCTTGGCCATCACCACTCTTTTGCGTTAGATACAAAGCACCTACGTAAAGATTTAAGAAAAACTTAGAACGTATCCCAGTACCATTTAGTTCAAGTGATTGATCTGCAACCTGAATGCTATCGGCGACATCAACATCATTAACGACGACCGCTTGGGAGAATGGTGCCATCACCAATAATACGAATAAACTTACTGCAATACGAAACATAAATTTTCCTTTTTATTTTTTTATAGGGGTCAGAATTGAAACCTTTTATAGGGGTCATATAGATTAAAAGCAAGCACTTTAGCTCCATTTTAGGTCCATTAAGGCCGATATTTCCTTATAACTTAACTTATATCGGCCCCAAAGAACCTTTAGCGAAACTGAGCTAAATTTTTGGCAACAAATTTTAAGGTCAATTCAACTAGGTTTTCAGCCACATCATGGAAACGATCATCACACTCAGCGATTTCGTCCACCAACTCTCTCTCGAGCTGATCGAAGGAACTAATGCGCTCATCTTCGTCTTCTGGGACAATACCATTAGGGAAAAAGTTAACGACTTGCTGTACGACCG
>CAXIBC010000026.1:0-33607 GCA_964022115.1 uncultured Oleispira sp.
TAGGAAGTCTTGATCTGGGCTGATTAAAATTGCCTGTGCATCTTCGTCGTGTTCAGCTTGCGAGAATAAGTCCATCGCAATCCAATCAGGATCCGTTTTGCCATCACACACCACTAAAATTTCAGACGGGCCAGCAATCATGTCGATGCCAACAGCTCCAAATACTTGGCGCTTGGCGGTGGCCACAAAGATGTTACCGGGGCCTACAATTTTATCGACTTTAGGAACGGTTTGTGTGCCGTACGCTAAGGCGGCAACGGCTTGTGCGCCGCCCACTGTGAATACCTTGGTTACGCCGGCAACAGCGGCAGCGGCCAATACCAGTTGGTTTAATTCACCGCCTGGAGTTGGCACAACCATGATGATTTCTTGTACGCCAGCAACGTGTGCAGGAATAGCGTTCATTAATACCGAAGATGGGTAAGCGGCTTTTCCGCCGGGTACGTAAATCCCGACGCGATCTAGCGGCGTTACTTTTTGGCCCAATAAGGTGCCGTCTTCTTCTGTGTACTGCCAAGAATCTTGTTTTTGCTTATCGTGGTATTTACGCACGCGATCAGCCGCGGCTAATAACGCGTGGCGTTGGTCCGCTGGCAAGGTGTTTAAGGCATCTTCAAGTTGCTCTTGGTCCAGTTCTAGCTGATCCATGTTTTCAACATGTAGGTGGTCAAAGCGATTGCTGTATTCAATAACGGCGGCGTCGCCACGGGTTTTTACATCGTCAAGAATATCGGTAACGATGGTTTGTACTTGTTTGTCGGAAACAGATTCCCACGCGAGCAGTGTTTCTAGCTCGGCAGAAAAATTATTTTCGCTGGTATCTAAACGACGAATTTCGATAGTCATTTTTTAAATCCCTAAAATTTTGGTCGCATTACTGGCCTGCTTGTTCTTGCTGGCGCTTCGCTTCTTAACGCTTTTCTTCTTGACGCTTCGCTTCTTGACGATCAACAGCCGCTGACATTTGGTCAATAATCGGCTGGATCTGAGCATGCTTCACTTTCATGGCGGCTTTACCGACAACCAAGCGAGAGCTGATATACGCCATGTGGTCGCGTGGTTCTAAACCGTTCGCAACTAAGGTTTTGCCGGTATCAACAATATCCACAATCAGGTCGGCTAGGCCAACGATTGGGGCCAGTTCCATACCACCGTACAATTTGATGATATCGATCTGACGGCCTTGCTCGGCGAAATAGCGCTTAGTCACATCAACAAACTTAGTCGCCACTTTTAAGCGGCCTTCAGGCAATACCGCGCCTTTCAGAGCGGCGGTCATTAAACGACACGTAGCGATTTTTAGATCAAGAGGTTCGTATAGGTTTTCACTATTGAACTCCATCAAAACGTCTTTGCCCGAAATGCCTAAGTCAGCGGCGCCGTATTCAACATAGGTAGGTACATCGGCCGCTCGTATAACAAGCAGCTTGATATGATCATGATTGGTATCGAAAATCAGTTTACGACTTTTACTAATGTCCTCTGCAGGATGGATGTTTGCCTCGGCTAATAAAGGCAAGGTGTCATCCAAAATACGTCCTTTTGATAAGGCAATCGTGAGAGGCTGTGTCATAACGTTTTCAATCTTCTCTAAATGTTCTAATAAATTAAAAGGGGAATAAGCAGTTGCTTATTGCCCTGGTACGCGACGAATCTTAACACCTAAGATTTGCAGCTTTTCTTCAATGCATTCGTAACCACGGTCAATATGATAAATACGATCAACCAAGGTATCACCGGTTGCGACAAGAGCAGCAATCACTAATGAAGCCGAAGCACGTAAATCTGTCGCCATAACTTGCGCCGAGCTTAAGATTTCTTTACCGGTCACGATTGCCGTATTACCTTCGACATGAATGTCTGCGCCCATACGTACGAGTTCATCCACATGCATAAAGCGGTTTTCAAATACCGTTTCAACCACAGTACCTGTACCCTCTGCTACACAGTTCATGACCATAAACTGAGCTTGCATATCGGTAGGGAATGCTGGGTGTGGCGCAGTGCGAACGTTAACCGCTTTCGGACGGCGCCCTTCCATATCCAGCGAAATCCAGTCTTCGCCACATTCTATTTTAGCACCGGCTTCTTCTAGCTTGGCTAATACCGCATCCATTAACTTAGGGTCGGTATCTTTAACTTTAATTTTACCACCGGTTACGGCAGCAGCCACTAAGTAAGTACCAGTTTCAATACGGTCGGGTAATACGTCAAACGAGCAACCATTTAACTGCTCAACCCCTTCGATGGTTAGGGTATCGGTACCACCACCAGTGATCTTCGCACCCATAGCATTTAAGCAATTAATCAGATCGACGACTTCAGGTTCGCGGGCAGCATTTTCAATAACGCTCGTACCTTCGGCCAATACCGCAGCCATTAAGATATTCTCGGTACCGGTTACGGTTACGGTATCTAAAAAGATTCTTGCACCTTTTAGACGGCCATTCGAGCGCGCGTGTACATAGCCATCAATGACTTCTACTTCGGCGCCTAACGCTTCCATACCCCGTAAGTGCAAATCCACCGGACGACTGCCAATAGCACAACCACCTGGTAAAGACACAATGGCTTCACCATAACGCGCTAACAATGGACCCAATACTAAAATCGAGGCACGCATGGTACGTACTAGCTCATAAGGGGCAATACGGCTGGTCATGGTGGAGCAATCTGTCTCAACACTCATGTCTTCATTGATAACAACCGATACACCCATGCAGCCTAAAAGCTCAATCATGGTAGTGATATCGTGTAAATGCGGCAAGTTGCCTACGCGCATGACACCATGGGCTAGCAAGGTAGATGCAATAATAGGAAGCGCTGAGTTTTTAGCGCCTGAAATGCGTATCTCACCGTCAATGACAGCGCCGCCTTCAATTAGTAATTTATCCATAGATGTTTATTATTCTTTTCTGCAAGGCTATTTTTTTTCTGCGGGAGTTAATGCGCTGATTTTTACAGCATGCACAGTTCCACCAGTAATTAATTCGGTTAATGGCTTATATACCATCTGCTGTCGTTTTACGGCCGACACACCTTCAAATACGTCACTCACAACTTCAATTTCGTTGTGGTAGCCTTCTTGGATAGTAATTTCGCTGCCTGGAAATTCTTTTTCTAACAATGCTTGGATATCAGCTGAAGACATATGCCACTCTCATCTTGATACAAAAGGCGTAATGATAGCGGATTTATGGGATAAGACGAAGTATGTTCTTCACAGTCTTGCAAGGAAAGTAAGTATTTAACCTGATTAGTGGCCTAATTCAGGTTAAATACCGCACTCAAGCCACTAAACTCTATGACTTGACGCATTTTTTGCGGCACATGTAAAAATTCTATGCTGGTTTTTTTACCCTTGCCATATCTCAGCCAATCAAGCAGCAGTGCAATTCCTACACTGCTAGAGTGGCTCACATCGGATAAATCGACTTGCCAGCGTCCACCAGAGTTAGCAATAAGTCGACGCCCTTGCTCCAGCAATTCTTTACCCGCTTCTCTGTCTAAGCAACCACTAAGCTGGGCTTGCTGAGGACTTGTAGCGATGAGTTTTGCGGTCATTACCTTTGTACTCGTACTCACGATACAGCGTCCTATTGTTCGGCTTTATTAAATAAGAACTGACCAATCAATTCTTCTAGCACTAACGCCGATTGAGTATCCTCAATGATCCCACCCTCTTCTAGGTAGTCGTCATCAGCACCCACCGTTAGACCAATATACTTTTCACCCAACAGGCCGGCGGTTAAAATAGCCGCTGAGGTATCGGTAGTTAAAGTCGAAACATTTTTATCAATTTCCATCTCAACCACAGCCACATAATCTTCAGTATCCAGAGAGACCCTGGTTACACGACCAATGGTCACCCCAGACATAGAGACCTTAGCCCGTTCGGTTAAGCCACCTAGATTCTCGAAATAGGCCGTAATGGTATATTTATCGCCAACATCGGTACTGGAAATACCACTGACACGCAAAGCCATTAATATCAGAGCAATAATGCCCATCACCATAAAGGCACCCACTGCAAATTCCAATAAACGTATACGCATAATTAAATACTCCCTAACATGATGGCCGTTAAAACAAAGTCTAAACCCAATACCGCTAACGATGCGACAACCACAGTTTGTGTCGTCGCTTTACTGATTCCTTCTGATGTTGGCATGGAATCAAAGCCTTGATAAACCGCAATCCAAGTCACGACTAAGCCAAATACCAAGGACTTAATAAGACCTTTAATGACATCGTCATAAAACTCCACCGAAGCTTGCATATTGCCCCAATAAGCACCTTCATCCACCCCCAGCATATTAATGCCAACGTAAGCACCACCCCAGATGCCGACTAGGCTGAATAATAATGCCAATATCGGCATAGCAATAAAGCCGGCCCATAAGCGTGGCGTGATGATGCGCTTCAGGGGATCAACTCCCATCATTTCCATCGCAGAAATTTGCTCTGTCGCTTTCATCAAACCAATTTCTGCGGTGAGCGCCGAGCCCGCACGACCAGCAAATAATAGCGCCGTGACCACAGGGCCAAGTTCCCGTAATAGGGTTAGAGAAACCATTGTGCCTAAGGCGGCTTCCGAGCCAAAGTCCGATAAAATAGTATAACCCTGTAGGCCTAATACCATACCGACAAAGAATCCCGCCACCACAATAATCGATAGCGAGCGTACGCCAATGGAATAGATCTGTTTAATCAGGTCTTTCATGCCCGCACTGCCTGGCCCACCCCAAGGTATAGAGGCGAGCAAAAATACGCCAGCGCGACCTAATACCTGTACTTTAGCTAGGCCAAATCGACCTAGCTGCTGTATTGCGGCTAGTACTTTAGTCATCCATTCAGCCATATTAAGTCACCCGCTTAAATAAATCGGTACTGATGTCAGCAGCAGGAAAATGAAAAGGCACTGGCCCATCGGGTTCGCCTTGCATAAATTGACGCACCTGTTCAGAACCATTTTTAATCAGGTTTTCTGGGGTATCAAAGCCAATGACCTTACCCTCGGATAACAAGCAAACATAATCGGCAATTGAGCAAGCTTCATCAATATCATGAGTCACTAAGACACTGGTTAAGTTTAAAGCGTCATTTAAGCTTTTAATCAACTTAACCGTCACACTCAAAGAAATTGGATCGAGACCGGTAAAAGGCTCGTCGTACAGCATCATCTCAGGATCAAGAGCAATGGTACGTGCTAATGCGACCCGCCGTGCCATGCCTCCGGATAGCTCTGCCGGCATTAAACGCCTCGCACCGCGCAAACCTACGGCTTCGAGCTTCATTAATACTAGGTCACGAATCATGGATTCAGGCAAGTCGGTATGCACACGAATGGGGAAAGCAACATTGTCGAATACGGACAAATCGGTAAATAAAGCTCCAGACTGAAACAACATGCCCATGGTTTGCTTACGCAGTTCAAATAACTGAGCTCGCTTTAGAGTAGGAACGTTATGGCCATCGACTTTTATCGTGCCACTATCTGGTAATAACTGACCGCCGATTAAGCGCAATAAGGTAGTTTTACCTGTACCACTAGGCCCCATAATCGCAGTAATTTTACCCCGAGGGATGTCTAAATCGAGATGATCAAAAATCAAACGATCGCCGCGGCTAAATAATAGACCACGAATTGATACAAAAGCTTCTTCACTGGACATTCAGTGTCCCTTAATTATTACGTATCGTGAAAATTCATATTCATAAAGCATTCATTCCTGACACAGCATAGCGGAATGTAAAACAAGAACCAAATACAAGCTAACCCAAAATCTTCTTAAGAACTATAACTTCTAATGGAACAAGCCATACCGACAATGAAAATTTACAGGTACAATAGCGCACTTTTTTTTTGAGGCCTAAACATGACCCTTACCGCATTAACCCCAGCCATCGCTGCCTTACTTGCTGGCCTAGTTATTCTCGTATGGAGTGCTGATCGCTTTGTCTTAGGCGCAGCGGCAACCGCTCGTATTATGGGCATTTCCCCCTTGGTTATTGGTCTTACCATTGTTTCATTAGGCACCTCAGCCCCAGAGATGTTCGTTTCAACCGTTGCTGCACTCGATGGCGCTGGCGGTTTAGCCGTCGGTAATGCCATTGGTTCTAACATTGCGAACATTGCATTGGTACTCGGGGTAACGGCTTTAGTAGCGGCAATCCCTATTCAGAAAAACCTGATCAAAAAAGAAATCCCACTTTTATTACTCGTCACTATCATCGCTGGCCTAGTATTAGCCGATCTGACTTTAGACCTGTTTGATGCGGTTATATTAATCATTGCGTTAGTGGCCGCTATTTATCTTTTATTTCAGCAAACCAGTGAATCTGGGGAGTCTATTATTGATGAAGACGAACAAGCTGAAATTGATGCAATGCCTGCCAAAAATGCTGTTTTTTGGCTTGTTGTAGGTTTAGCGGCCTTAATGATCAGCTCTAAAATGCTGGTTTGGGGCGCAACCTCAATCGCCCATGCGTTTGGTATTAGCGACCTAGTGATCGGCCTAACCATTGTGGCGATCGGTACGAGTCTACCGGAACTTGCCGCGTCTGTTGCCAGCGCTTTAAAAGGTCATCACGACATTGCGATCGGTAATATCATAGGCTCCAATATTTTCAACTTATTAGCCGTATTGCCAATCCCTGGTTTAATCGCGCCATTAGTCATCGACAGTATTGTGCTTGAACGTGATTATATGACCATGCTTGGTTTAACCATTGGATTGATCGTGATTATTGCCTTAAGTTTCCGTCGCGGTATTATTCCTCGCTTTACTGGTTTTATCTTATTGGCGTCTTATGTTGCTTATATGGCACTGCTTTATAGTCAAAACGTTTAAAGTAGAACTTAACTATATCAAGGCAATCATATAGAGTGCCTTGATAGGCAAATTGATAGATACAATTTAGACAGTTTTTAACTAGATAGCTTTAAATTAGACACCTTTAAATTAGACAGATTATTTAGACACCTTATTATGAATAAAGAATTTGATTTTACCGCCTCGGGCATTCGCACCATTGAGATTGAGCAAGAAGCCATTATCAATTTGAAAAGCCGCATCAACGACGACTTCATTGCCGCGTGTAAATATATCCTAGCCTGCGAAGGCCGTGTTGTGATTACCGGCATGGGTAAATCAGGCCACATAGGTAAAAAGATCGCGGCAACCCTCGCCAGTACCGGCACCCCAGCCTTCTTTGTTCACCCAGGCGAAGCTAGCCATGGTGATATGGGCATGATCACTAAAAACGATGTTGTGATCGCCATGTCTAACTCAGGTGAAACTGCGGAAGTTACCAGTTTATTACCCTTACTTAAACGTTTGCATGTTCCCGTCATCAGCATGACAGGCAAGCCTGGCTCATCCTTGGCACTCGGTGGCCACTGCCATCTAGATATCAGTGTTGCAGAAGAAGCTTGCCCATTGAACCTAGCTCCAACCTCTAGCACCACGGCCACCCTAGTCATGGGAGATGCTCTTGCCATCGCCTTATTAGAAGCCCGTGGTTTTACCGCAGAAGAGTTTGCTTTTTCTCACCCAGGTGGCAGCCTAGGACGTCGCTTATTATTGAAAGTTGAAACCCTAATGCACTCGGGTAAAGACATGCCAAGAGTACTGCCTAGCACACCACTGTCTGAAGCGCTTATGGTCGTCACCTCAAAAGGCTTGGGCATGACCACTGTGATTGATGAGCAAGGCGAGCTGCAAGGGGTATTCACCGATGGTGATTTACGTCGTGCCATTGATAATGGTACCGATATTCATCGCAGCGAAATTGCGAGCTTAATGACGGTAGGGGGTAAAACCACCAGCCCAGACTTGCTCGCCGCCGAAGCGTTGACCGTGATGGAAGATAACCAAATTAATGCCCTAGTGGCGATGAAAGATGGCAAGCCGGTAGGTGTTATCACCATGCACGATATGTTAAAAGCAGGTGTAATCTAAATGCTGCGTAAGCGCTTTCTATTATTGTTTATTGCTGCAGCCGTCGGCATCGGCTTACTCTGGATCGAAGACTATACAACCCAGAGCACGCAAGAAGACAGTGAAAGCGTTTCGTTATTACCGGATTATTATGGTGAGGGCTTGCGAAATCGCACCTTCAATACAGAGGGGGCTTTAGAACGTCAGTTCAATGCCCTCAAGTCCGTTCATTATCCAGCTCAGCGTCTCACGGAGTTTAGCCAGCCGAAAGTAAAGACTGTCGCCGATAATGGCGAGGTTTGGATCATTCAAGCGTTAGCGGGTATTCATTATGAAGATGATAAAAAATTAGTACTGCAGCAGGATGTACAAATAGCCCCCTTCACTATGCCAGAGCAACTAAAGAAGCCGACGAACGACATTCTTATTCGTACCAGTAAATTAACCCTATTGAATACGTCTAAAATTGCAAAAACCGACAAACCTGTTGAAGTCATTAGCCAAACTGGCCGTATTGATGCTATTGGCATGGTCATCAAACTTGACCAGCAACGGGTAGAATTTTTATCACAGGTAAAAGCCAAATATGTACCTTAAAACCTTACTTGCAGCACTGATATCTTTCACCAGTTTTCATGCTTCCTGCTTAGAAAGTGATGCTAGCGCTGAAATCACCATTCAATCCGATCGCGCTGAGTTTGACCGCAAAACAGGCATCGCTATTTATGAAGGTAATGTTGTATTAGAGCAAGGGACCTTGCTCATCCACGCCGACCAAGTCACCCTGTACAGCAATGCTAATCAAAAGTTAACAAAAGCCGTTGCCGAAGGTAAACCAGCCCACTTTCAACAGCAAATGGAAGGTGATAAAGGCTTAACCAAAGCACAAGGTCATAGCATTACTTATCGCACCTTAGATAAGAACATCTCGCTATTAAAAGAAGCCGTACTAGAGCAAGAAGGCAACTCTTTCAGTGGTAATCAGATTACTTACGATATCATCAATGAAAGCGTCAGCGCAAAAGGTCAGACAGAAACTCAGGTTGACCCAACAGGAGAGCAACCGAGTGGCCGTATTAAAATGATTATCCAACCTGCCAAACCTGCTGAGAGCCAATAATATGAAAACGCTTAAAGCAGCGAACCTTGCCAAGAGTTATGACGGGCGTCAGATTGTAAAAGACGTTTCAATGGAGGTTAAAAGTGGTCAAATTGTTGGCCTGCTAGGGCCTAATGGCGCGGGTAAAACCACCTGTTTCTATATGATTGTTAATCTTGTACAAGCCGATCACGGTAGCGTCAGCATTGATGGTAAAGACATCAGTCACCTACCTATGCATGGCCGCGCTCAGCAAGGTATCGGGTATTTACCCCAAGAAGCCTCTATCTTCCGTAAGTTGTCGGTAGCGGATAATATTATGGCCATTCTTGAAACCCGTAATGATCTCAATAAGGCCGAGCGCAAAGATCAATTAGAGCTATTGCTCAACGAATTTAACATACAGCATATTCGCGCTAGCCTAGGTATGGCGCTATCCGGTGGTGAGCGCCGCCGCGTTGAAATTGCCCGCGCCTTAGCCGCAGAACCATCTTTTATTTTATTGGATGAACCTTTTGCCGGGGTCGACCCTATTTCTGTCGCCGACATTATGGCCATTATTCGCCAATTAAAGGACCGTGGGATTGGGGTATTAATTACCGACCATAACGTTCGAGAGACCCTAGCGATCTGTGAGAAGGCCTATATTGTAGGCAGTGGACATATCATCGCCGAAGGCAGTGCAGACGATATTTTAAATAATCAACAAGTAAAAGATGTTTATTTAGGTCACGACTTCAAGCTTTAGCATATACTTAAAGCCAGTACACTGTATTATCAACAAATGTACTAGAGTATAAAGTAACAACTCAACACTTCTAAGTTAGATGTATTAATATGATTTTTTTAACGAGTGATTGTCCTACTGTATGAAAGCGTCATTGCAATTAAAAATCGGCCAGCAACTGACCATGACACCTCAGCTGCAGCAAGCTATTCGCCTGCTACAGCTTTCGACTCTTGATTTGCAATCCGAAATTCAAGAAGCGTTAGAGTCAAATCCAATGCTAGAAGTTGAAGAAACTGAGCACCAGTCTACGTCTAGCCCGAGTGAGCATACCGACCAACACGATTCTATCGCCAGTGCTGATCTAGATGGCAACCCCAATCATGAAATCGGGGCAGAAAATAACCGAGTTGAAGACCATACTGAAGCCTCTCTCGAACAGCATTTAAGTAGCGATACGATTCCAGATACCGTCGCCGATGAGCTGCCTGCCGATAGCCAATGGGAAGATTCTTATCAAACCAGTGCCAGCACTAGCTCCAGTGCCGGTACTGTCGATGACGACTTTGATCATGATGGCCGCAATAGCACCAGCGATAACCTACAAGACCATATTCTTTGGCAGCTTAACCTGACTCCCATGAGCCCTACCGATACTGAAATTGCCATGGCGCTCATTGATGGCTTAAGTGATGATGGTTATTTGTCCATCCCTCTTGAAGACGTATTGGAAAGTTTGGATGCCGAACTGGAAGTTGAAGAAGACGAAGTACTGGCCGTTTTACACCGCTTACAACAATTTGAACCCGCGGGCGTATTCGCACAAGATTTACAAGATTGCTTATTGCTGCAATTAAAGCAGCTACCTGAAAGCACCCCTTGGTTAGCAGAAGCTAAAATCGTTATCGCCCAGCACATTAGCTTATTGGGCAATAAAGATTATGCTCAGGTGATGCGTAAAACTAAGCTGAGTGAAGATAATTTAAAAGAGGTTTTACGCCTGATTCAAGAATTAACCCCTCGTCCAGGGGAGTTAATTATCTCAGAACAACCTGAATACGTTATCCCAGACGTTATTGTGCGTAAGGTGCAAGGTCAGTGGCGCGTCGACCTTAATCCTGAAATTGCCCCTAAACTAAGGGTGAATGCCGATTACGCATCTCTGGTTAAACGTGCGGATAACAGCCCAGATAACGCCTACTTAAAAGATAATTTACAAGAAGCACGCTGGTTCATTAAAAGCTTATTAAGCCGTAATGATACCTTATTAAAAGTGGCGAAGAAGATCGTTGAATACCAAGAAGACTTCTTCGACATTGGTGACGAAGGCATGAAACCGCTTGTTTTGCATGACATTGCCGAAGCGGTAGACATGCACGAATCGACTATTTCTCGGGTAACGACGCAAAAATTTATGCATACCCCAAGGGGAATCTTTGAATTAAAGTATTTTTTCTCCAGCCACGTCAGCACCGCCAGTGGCGGCGAGTGCTCATCCACTGCAATTCGCGCTATGATTAAAAAATTGATTGCTGAAGAAGCGGCGAAAAAACCCTTAAGTGATAACAAGATTGCGACTATCCTTGGAGAAAAAGGCATTCAAGTTGCCCGCCGCACGGTAGCCAAGTATCGTGAGGCCATGATGATTCCACCGTCAAATGAACGTAAGCGTTTATTGTAAGCGGAAGTTGTAGAAAGAAAGTCCAAAGGCAAACTAGGAGTAACTTATGCAAATTAACATCAGTGGTCACCACGTCGAAGTCACCCCGGCACTACGTGATTATGCAGAGGAAAAGATCAAACGACTCGAGCGTCACTTTGATCAAATTACTCGCTCTGACATTACCCTAACTGTAGAAAAATTAAGACAAAGAGCTGAATGCAATGTGCATGTCAGTGGTAGCGATTTACATGCCTCTGCTGAAGATGAAAATATGTATACCGCGATTGATAACTTATCAGACAAACTGGATCGCCAGTTGTTAAAGCATAAAGAAAAGCTGGCGGCTAGAAATAAAGGCCAAAGCTAACAATAAGGCTAAGCATTAAATGATCCCTGAGATTGGTTCCATTTTGACCGCTGAGCGCACGATAAAAAGTGCGCCAGCATCAAGTAAGAAAAAAGTTCTAGAGTATCTCAGCAGTTTTATTGCTGATCATATTCCTGAAAGCTCTGCCGACGACATCTATGAACGCTTATTAAATCGTGAGCGCATGGGTAGCACAGGTATCGGTGAAGGTATAGCCATCCCGCATTGCCGGTTAAAGCAATGTGATAAAACCTTTGGGGTATTATTACAGCTGGAACATGCAATTGATTTTGATTCTATTGATCAGCAACCTGTCGATCTTATTTTTGCTCTTTTAGTGCCAGAAGAAGCCACTGACGAACACCTGAAAACGTTAAGTATGTTGGCGCAAAAACTGAGCCAGTCCGATTACCGTGAAGCATTGCGAAACTCACCCGATTCGCAAAACCTTTACAAAAGAGCAATTTCATAAATACTAATATGCGAGCCGATAAAGCAGGAAAAGTCATGGAAGATGAAATGCGCTTAGTCATCATTAGCGGTCGTTCAGGCTCGGGGAAGTCAGCCGCCTTGAACGTATTAGAAGACCAAGGTTTCTATTGCATTGATAACCTACCATTAAGCTTATTACCCGCTCTTACCGAAGAAGCTCAACAGCAAAAGTATCGTCCATCGGCGGATACCGAAGTATCTTTGCAAAAGCTCGCGGTCAGCATCGATGCTCGCAATGTTGCCCAAGACATGAGCGAGTTTCCTAAGATACTGAACAGTATTGAAAAAGGCCGCTTCATTCCTGAGGTGCTTTTTCTGGACGCTAATAAAGAAACCTTAATGCAGCGCTTTAGTTCAACACGCCGCAAGCACCCGCTAACCAATAAAGATACCTCTCTTGCTGAAGCAATAGAAGCTGAACACGACTTATTACACCCCATCAGTGATTTGGCAGACCTTACCCTTGATACGACTCGCTTATCGGTGCATGAGCTGGCCAGTTTAATTAAGCTGCGCATTATCAATAAAGAATCTAAGGATATGGCCTTATTATTTCAGTCTTTTGGCTTTAAACACGGTATTCCTATTGATGCTGACTTGGTATTTGATGTGCGTAATTTACCGAATCCCTATTGGGACCCAAGCTTGCGCCAGTACAATGGAAAAGAGCAGCCGATTAAAGAGTTTTTGCAAAAAGAAGATTTAGTGCAAGAAATGCTCTGCGATATACAGAACTATTTAGTAAAGTGGCTACCAAGCTTTGAGCAAGCCAACCGCAGCTATATGACGGTGGCTATAGGGTGTACTGGTGGCCAGCATAGATCTGTATTTGTCGCTGAAGCATTAACAACATTATTCTCTGCACAATTTGAAAATGTGCAGGTTCGCCATAGAGAGCTACCCAATCTATGATTAAAACCAATACCCTAATCATCAATAAACTAGGTTTGCATGCCCGTGCCGCTTCTAAGCTGGTAACCACTGCATCCTCTTTTGCTAGTCAAATTCGTATTGGCAGAAATGAACAGATGGCCGATGCTAAAAGCATTATGGCGGTGATGATGCTAGCGGCTTGCAAAGGCACCGAGCTGTGTTTAGAGGTTGAAGGTAAAGATCAAGAGCAAGCTTGTGAAGCTGTGATCGATTTGATTAATCGTCGCTTTGATGAAGAAGAATAGTTACTCGTTTAAATAGACTTGAGATATCTGTTATTAAACAGATACTTAGAATACTATTTCGCAATCAGCCTCCATCTCTCGATAGCATACTGAGGTTATTCCAGCTAAAATAACAAACTCACCCTTTGTTTTTCTCCAGTCAATAAGAGCGGCGATATGGGCCAACAAAATCAACGCGCAAAAGCAAAACTGCATAGCATTAATGCCGCGCTTGAAACTGGCGGTCTACTGCAAGTAAAACGTACGCTTAATTCTGGCCTAGCCGCGGCTGAAATTGCTCACCTTATTGAATCCTCCCCTCCTAAAGTTCGTAAAATGCTGTGGGGATTGATTGATGAAGAAAATAAAGGGGAAGTTCTTCAGCATCTAAGTGATGAAATCAGTGCCTTATTCTTAAATGAAATGAGTGCCGAGCAGTTAGTGGATCTAACCTCAGAGCTCGATACTGATGACGTCGTCGATTTATTACAGCAGCTTCCTGATCACGTTAGTAATGCCGTTTTACGTGGCATGGACACTGAAGATCGAAATCGCTTAGAAGCCGTATTATCTTATCCAGAAGATAGTGCTGGCGGCCTGATGAATACCGATACCGTGACCGTGCGTCCGGATATTACTCTGGATGTGGTTTTACGCTATCTAAGACGTCATCGCACATTACCCGAGATGACCGATAATTTATTGGTTATTAACCGTAATAGTGAATTCATTGGCATTTTGGCGATCAATAAATTATTAGTCGGCGACTTAAACCAAACCGTGCGAGAGGTGATGAGCACGGATGTACAAATTATTCATGCTTCTATGGATGAAGAAGACGTGGCTAAGATATTTGAGCGCCACGATTTGGTATCTGCCCCAGTTGTGGATAACCAAGGTAAGCTGATTGGCCGAATCACCATTGATGACGTGGTTGACGTTATTAGAGATACCGCCGACCACTCATTAATGAGTATGGCAGGCCTAGATGAAGAAGAAGATACCTTCGCGCCCGCCTTTAAAACTGGTCGTCGTCGAGCGTTATGGCTAGGTATTAATTTAATCACCGCCTTTATTGCCTCGGCGGTCATTGGTTTATTTGAAGATACCATTGAGCGCTTAGTAGCCCTTGCGGTGTTAATGCCGATCGTCGCTAGTATGGGTGGCATTGCCGGCAGTCAGGTTCTAACCTTAGTGATTCGAGGCCAGGCCTTGGGTCATATAAGTAGCAGTAACGTGCGCTGGCTGCTCAATAGAGAGCTGGCCGTTGGCTTTTTTAACGGTTTATTATGGGCTGCAGTGATTGCTGCCATTACTTTATTTTGGTTTAACGACCCGCAGCTGGCATGGATTATTGCCGCTGCCATAATTATTAACTTATTAGTCGCAGTCCTCAGTGGGGCTGCACTTCCCTTAATACTGAAACGCCAACGCATTGATCCTGCGCTCGCGGGAGGAGTTATCCTAACGACTATTACCGATGTCGTAGGCTTCTTCTCCTTCTTAGGTTTAGCCAGTATATTTTATTTATAAAAGGCAGCTTTATCATGGCCAAGAAAAAGAAAGACCCGTTCGCAGAAGAAATTGAATACGAGATTGTTAGCAAATCAGAAATGAAGCGTGACATGATCGAACTGCAAGAGCTGGGGGAACGTATTATTGCCCTACCTCGCAAGAAAGCGATGGAGCTTCCGTTGTCGGAAGTCATGAAGGCCGCTGTACGTGAAGCCGATCGCGTCGGTAAAAACGAAGCCATGCGCCGCCACATGCAGTACATTGGTAAAATCATTCGTAGTGAAGATATTGAAGCCATTCGTGAAGCGTTGGATTTATTAGACCCTTCAACCGAATCTTATGGCCGTGTTACCGGGCAACAAGAGCAGTGGCGAACACGCTTAATTAAAGACCCTGCAGCATTAAACGAGTTCATCGAAGAGTTCCCACAGGTAGATCGCCAACACTTGCGTAGCCTGATCCGTAACGCGATAAAAGAAATGAGCAGCGAGCCACCAAAACCAGGCTCTAACTTTAAAAATCTATTTAAAGCCATTAAAGAACAATACAATCTTAAAAGTGATTAATGTTTCAATGCCATGCTGGTCATCAACGTTTACTACAAATTACGCTGATGATTAGCGACCGGCATTTCGCGGCGAATTCTGTTAACCTCTTCAATATCAATGTCTGCACTCGCAATCCCCTGCCCCTCACTTAACTGATCTAATACTTCTCCCCAAGGGGAAATCACCATCGAGTGACCAAACGTACGGCGCTTATCATCATGCTGCCCCCATTGATTTGAGGCTAAAACATAACACTGCTGTTCAATTGCTCGCGCTTGTAATAAAGGTTGCCAATGTGCCTTACCCGTTGTTTCCGTAAATGCCGCAACGACCGAAATAATGTCCGCACCGGCTTTACGTAAGCGCTCAAATACATAAGGAAAACGTAGGTCATAACAAATAGTCAATCCAACATTGCCATAAGGAGTAGGAAAAACCTTAACCTCATCACCTGCTAAGAACATATCGGATTCTCGATATCGACCTTGGGCATCATTTATATCAACATCAAATAAATGAATTTTATCGTAATAACCTAGCTCTTCACCGTCATCGCGATAAAAATAACAGCGTGGATATACCTTCTTTGTTGTAGGCTCTAAAACGGGAATCGTGCCACCAATAAGATACACCTTATGCTCTCTTGCCCAGTTCGCCATACGCGTGCGAATATTCCCTTGCGCCGTCATTTCTAACTGGCCCAAGGCTAGATATTTCTGACTATCATAACAAGCAAATACTTCGGGCAGAGCGATAATATTGGCCCCAGAATTTGCAGCGCTAATGATTTGCTGTTCGATAGCATTAAGGTTTTCTTCGACATCTGGGCCGGTAGTAATTTGTACAGCGGCCAACCTTGCGGCTTGTATTTTCGTACTAGTCATCATCATCCCCTAAACCAAATATATCCAAGAAGCGATTTTTGAAACTGCGACTTTCTTTACCTTCTAATTCATTATCAAAGGCTTTATCAATTTTCATTTTGGGGTTTTCTATCGTTCCCGTGACGGTATAACTAGCACTAGTGAATTGCTCAAGCTCTTCACCAATGAGTTTTTCTGTCACATAAATAGCACCGGCTATTTGTGGCGCAAAGCCAGCCAATACAGCAACGAGAGGTAAGCTACTGGTAATAGGGAAAGTTACCACCAGCTTTTGATCAATCTCCCCACTATTAAAGTTTACTTTACCTGTAGACTGGAACTTGGCCGATGGCCCATCTATCCACAAGGGATCCGCGAAGGTGGCAATACCATTTTTAAAGATTAATCGAGTTTTCAAAATATCGAAAACGACACCTTTTTCATAGAGGTCGGAAAAATCTAACTGCAAACGGCGACTGATAGAATTAAAGTTTAATACGCCAAATGCCTTCAACGCGCCAGCATTATCACTGATCAATATCCCATCTTTGATATTGACCTTAGCCAAACCATTTAAACTTGCATAATTGAACCCAGCAGGAGAGCCTTGCCAGCTTAGGTCTATATCAAATTTTGATTTTTTGGCTTCTATGGCGGCCACTTTACGAAATGCTCGCTGAGTATCACCTAAATTATCACTGCTTAAACGCAATAAATTTAAGTGTGTTTTGTGCCCGTTAGCATCCTTACTCCAATTAATATCCCCCTTCAGCGACATCGATTTAGTCAAAGCATCTTTGACCTGAATTTGGCTGAACTTTTCTTGCTGCCGCAGCGCTACATCCCAACGGCCAAAATTACTCGTGCCTAAAAATACTTCCTCTACCTTCATATCCATATTCGGAATCCATTTAGGATCGAAATCGAGCAGCGGATCAAGAGCTGCACTCGAACCAAAAGCAATGTCCTTATTAGGATCATTATCTTGGATTGGCATATGGATATATTCTAAGTCCATTTCGATGATTTTATTAACCAGATCGTCTGGCAGTATAATATTGCCCTTAACCATCTGGCTATTTAACTCAAATTGCCAGCGTCCCCATTTATGATGGCCTACTATTTCGCTGGCCCCCATCGACTGCTGCCATGCGTTGACCGCAGGAGCTGAGATATGAATATGGGTGAGGATCGTACTCTCTTTTTTAGCTTTAGTGACTGCACTGGGTTTAGCACGACTAGCCACTGGTTCGGGTTCAGGTTTAATATCATTCCATAAATCCCACCAAGCTTTCATGTCCAGCTCATGATCAATATTGCCACTAATACTTAAACCCATATCGCTCGGCAAATACGCTTGAGTCGTCCCCAAATAAACCTGCCCACGCTGAACCTGGCCATCTTCCAACGCGATAATACCGTTGGCTAAATCGCCATAACGAAAGTTAACCCGCAAGTTTCGCTTCTGATTAATATCCAATTCAAAAGCAATGGCTTGCTTAGCCGATTTACCAAAAGGCGCTGGCGTCGCAATATCAACCCCGACTAGATTACTCTTCATCGACAGCGCTAAGCCTCCACGGGCGGGCGGCCTGATCAATAGTTTCATGTCGTAATCAAGCTCGCCACTAACCGGTTTTAGCATAAATAATGGCAGCCAATCTTTTATATTTTCACTCTGTGCATGACCTTTCGCCTTAAGCGAAATATCGAAACCCTCATCAACCTTAGACGATGAAATCCTAGCTAAGGTTTCACCACCAAAGGTTTTTGCAGTTAAATTCTTACTTGTCAGCCCCTTTTCACTATCAAAAACAATAGCGCCTGTTAGATTAGAAAAGGATAAATCTAAGTCTGTTATTTTCAGTTCAAGATCATCAAACGTACTGGCTAAACGTATTTTATTGGAGCCCTTAGTATCCCCTAAAGGTACATGCACATAGAGCTCATTTGACATAGAGCCAGCGACTTGCCAAGAATCAAAGGTATCTCCTAGTTGTTCTTTCAGCGGGGTATCTTGTAAATATTGAATGCCTTCGACGGCTGACCCTTGCATAATTCCCGCAAGGGTTAACCAAGTTTGGTTATTCTTATCACTGCGTATTTTTACACGGCCACTGCTTGGCTCTAACTCACCACCTAACGTACTCGCTTTATGAATCCAGATATCAACATCGGGAACGTCGACCATTAAATTGGCTTTTATATCTTCAACTTCTGGCCAGCCTGGCAGATAACTCATACCTGCATTTTGCAGGTCGGCGTATAGCTGAATCGTTTGTGAAGCGGCTGCTGGACTCTCGGCCACCGAACCGGAATAAATAAAGCTCGCTTGCTTAGCCATACCAGATTTAATATTGTCATTAATCCAATTACTAATCTCTTTAATGGCATTACTGGGGATAACACGACTTTGTTGAAGTAAGTCTAGATTTTCAACCCCTAACATTAAATGTAGCTGTGGCTCTATCGAACTGTTATTTAAGGGGGTATAAAAAGAAAAAGCACCATTAAGCTCTGCTTGTTGAAAGCCTGATCGGATCGTCGGTGCCACTAGGTGTAAATACTCTTCTTCTATCTGCCAGAATATTTCTGTCTGTGCATTCTCAAGTAACCAGCCTTCTTGATATAAATTTGGGAAATGTAAAAAGGTATCGCTACTACGAATCTTTAATACTCCGCCACGGGCATTCATTTGAATATGTGCATTGAGCTGCTGAGCCGCAGGTATACCATTCCAAGATTGAATACTGCCATGTTCAACATCAAGACTGACACCCCATAACCAATCTTGCTGAGGAATAAGGTTAATCCGCACCTGATCAACCATGCCTTGAGGTTGTAAGTGTGTAATATAATCCATATACACAGGTTCAAAGACCTTGAAGCTTTCTAACCAATGCGCTGTTTTTTCAAGATCAATATCATCCAAGGCTAGCTGCAAGCCACCTTCGATACTTGGCAACCAACTCAACCGACCTTTGGGTTTTGGTGGTGCTATGGCTGATAGCCATTGCACATCACTATCAAACCATAGATGCCAATCTGTGCCATCTCTGCGCCCTGCTAAGGTAACTCGCCCCTGCTTAAATGATAGGTTGCGAGTCTCTTCCATATTGCTTTTGCTTAATGAAAACTCAGGGATATCTATATAACCATCTAGGCTATGCAATAATCCCTGTTCAACCTCAATCCAAAGTCGGGCGCCGGCAAATGCTTTATCCAGCTGCCATTGAGAGTCATGATCTGGAACCCAGTCTTGCCATGCTTGACTAGCAACCTCAACATAACCTTTACCGTTATGTTGGGATATATCCCATAAATCCCCTTCTACTTCGAATTGGGTTTTTAAGACAGCTTCGGTGCCTGCTAATTGCACCTCACCATCAAACCAGTGTTGCAGACCATTATTGCGTAAGCGCAGATCTAATAACTTAACCTCTTTTACCGGTTTACCAAATGGCTTAAACGCCAGCTGCCAATCATATAATTGCACCTCTCCTTGCTGACTTAACAATTGCAACCAAAGTGGCTTTTCACCTTGCCAGAAACTTTTGCTATTTTTGGGTTCGGTAGGGGCAGCCGCTAAGGCAAAGCTAGCTAGATGCCAATCTAAGGCTTCGTCTTGAACGAAAGGTAATTTGACCCCAGCAAGGATAATGCTTTCAAATACCGGGACTTGGTAAAACAGACTTGCACTGACATCAAGCTCAGCTAACAGACGCTGAACGGTTAAGCGGTTAGGGCCATCACCAATTGATAACCCTAGCACCTTGACCCGAGGTGAAAACCAAATCCAATCACCTTCTAAAGCCTCTAGCTTTACCTCTGTCCCTAGCTGCAGACTTAATGCTTGCTCAACATCAAGCTTCATGGTCTCAATCAGAGGAATAAACTGACGCCCCAAGCTGGTATATAAAGCCAAAAGCACCAAGCAGACAACACCCGTCAGCCATAACTGAGTCCAAATATTGCGTATAAAAGACCGCATTAACTCATACTCTGCTTAAGGTAAAACGATGTCATATTGATCCTGAGTATAGTTTGGCTCAACTTGTAATTTAATGGTTTTCCCCATGAAGGCCTCAAGATCAGCCAGACTGCTAGAATCTTCGTCTAACAAGCGGTCGATCACAGCGGTTGAGGCGAGCACTAGGTAACGACTGGCATCATAGGCACGTTCTTCACGTAAGATCTCACGAAATATGTCGTAGCAGATCGTTTCCGCCGTTTTCACCGTGCCACGGCCATCACAACAAGCGCAAGGCTCGGTTAACATCTGACCTAAACTTTCGCGGGTACGCTTACGGGTCATTTCCACTAAGCCTAACTCTGATACGCCGCTTATCTTAGTTTTAGCATGATCCTTTTCTAATACTTTTTCTAGCATCCGATGCACTTGGCGCTGGTGCTCGACATCGGCCATATCGATGAAATCAAGAATGATAATGCCACCGAGGTTTCTCAGTCGTAACTGCCGACCAATGGCAGTAGCCGCTTCTAAATTCGTTTTAAAAATTGTTTCTTCTAGGTTGCGGCGGCCAACAAAAGCCCCAGTATTGACATCAATCGTTGTCATCGCCTCGGTTTGATCTATGACCAAATATCCCCCAGACTTTAATGCTACTTTTCGCTCTAACGCTCTTTGCATCTCGTCTTCAACACCATACAGGTCCAAAATCGGTCTAGGGCCTGGGTAGTATTCGAGCTGTGGCAAGATTTCAGGGACAAACTGTTCGACAAAGGTTTCGATTCTTTGGAAGGTTTCTTTTGAATCAATTAAGACACGGCTGATTTCAGGGCGCGCATAATCTCGCATAGTCCGTAGGAAGAGCGGTAGCTCTTCATACACAACACTAGGCACCTTAGCCCCTTTCAAACGTTCATTTAAGGTTACCCATAAACGTTTCAGGTAGCGGGTATCAGCATTAATTTCTTCTTCACCTGCCCCCTCTGCAGCCGTGCGTAAAATAAAACCACCTTTATCGGTTAAGGCTTCATTCTTAATGCTTTCTGCCACCAGCGCTCGCAAGCGATCGCGCTCATCACTATCATCGATACGCTGAGATACGCCAACGTGATCCGTATCAGGCATGTACACTAGGTAGCGCGAAGGAATGGCTAATTGATTGGTTAAGCGTGCACCCTTACTCGAAATTGGGTCTTTAGTGACTTGTACTACGAGTACCTGCCCTTCTCGTAATAGACTCGTAATGGGGGTTTGGGAATCACCGCCAAGGATATCGGAAGCATGAATAAAGCCCGCTCGCTCTAAACCAATATCCACAAAAGCGGCCTGCATACCTGGTAGAACCCGTACTACCTTACCTTTATAAACATTACCCACTAAGCCACGTAGGTGCTCGCGCTCAATAAACACTTCTTGCAAGACGCCATTTTCAACCACTGTGACCCGAGTTTCAGTAGGGGTCACATTTACTAATATTTCTGCTTTCATATCATACTCTCTGTACTGACACGTTATTTATCTTGCCAGAGGGGTATATCAAATTGTTTTAATAACTCTGCGGTTTCACACAAGGGTAAACCAACAACATTGCTATAACTGCCACGAATGCTCTCTACGAAAATAGCGGCTAATCCTTGGATGCCATAACTACCCGCTTTATCTTGGGGCTCGCCGGTATGCCAATAAGCTTCAATTTCTGTTTCATCGAGCTGACGAAAGGTTACATGGGTTAAGACAAGCTTTTTATGCCGGCTATCCGCACTGTGTAAACCTATCGCCGTAATCACTTGATGCTCACGACCCGATAGTTGCCCGAGAATTTTTTGGCTATCAGCCAGAGACTCAGGTTTGGTCAAGATATTGCCATCGCATACAACCGTGGTATCGGCGGCTAATACCACGCACTCTTGCTGTTGCTGACGAGTTAACTGCTGAAAACCTGCCGCCGCTTTTTCTTCGGCCAAACGTAAGACATAAGCTTCTGGGCTTTCCCCTAGCCTAACATCTTCATTAATATCAATTTTCAGCTGGCTGAATACGGCACCCACCTGTTCTAATAATTCTTTTCTACGCGGTGACGTTGAAGCCAGAACCAATCTCATATTCGCCCCCTAGCGTAGCTTTTGGTAAGTGCTAGAGAGTAGCAAGTACAGCCAAGGCCAAACCAATACACTCACTAAAGCCGGTAGCCATAGAGACAAAGGCTTTTGCAAATCATCGGTTATCAATATTGCCCAATAGGTAACTAGTTTATAACAGCTGATCAATAAAAAAATCACTACCGCTTGCTGCGCAACATTAAACATTCTTAATCTTTGATACATCAGCTGCAAAGCGTAAAGCACAACCGCAAAACCTAAAACAGACGTGCCTAAAGGGGTGCTTTGCTGAACGTCTAATAACAGCCCTAGCCCCCAAACCCACCAATAATTAACAAGGCTCGAAGCCTGCAGCTGCCAGAAAATAAACATCAGTAATACCCATTCAGGTACAAACCATTGCATAAAATCCGCTAATGGAAAGAATTGGAGAACATAGCCGGCAGCTATGGTAAAAATCATAAAAACGTAACTGCGAGTCGTCATTTTTCTTGCTCCCATAAAGATTTAGGAGGGACATGACTAGCATCTTTACTAAAGACTAATAACATATGACGACTTCTATCCAGTTGCGCACTTGGTATTGCAGCCACGACCGCAAACGCTTTGCCAGGAAAGTATTCAACCTTTGCTACCTTCGCGACTGGATAGCCACGAGGGTAACGCCCTCCCAATCCAGAACTCACTAACGAATCCCCTACCTTAATATCGGCGGTTTCAGGTACGTAGATTAAATTAAGTTCGTTCAGCTTACCCGAACCAACAGCAATGGCTCGTACACCATTGCGATTTACCTCGACTGGAATCGCGTGATTAGAATCCGCAATTAATAAAATACGACTGCTATGAGGTAGAACATCAACAACTTGCCCCATTAAGCCATGGCTATCCAATACCGGCTGACCAATAAAAACTTGATCGTTACTGCCTTTATTGATGAGGATTTGCTGGCTAAAGGGATCTGGATCGACGGCTATTAGTTCAGCAACCAATACTCGCTCATGAATACGATCGGCGGCGCCCAGCAGTTCTCGCAGTTCAATGTTTTCTGTTTCTAACGAAATAAGACGCTGGATTTTTTGCCCAAGAATAAGATTGCGGGCGGCTAGCTCGGCATTCTTACGCTCAAGTTGTTGGCGACTTTTTGCTGAATCGCCAAACCACTCAGCCACAACCGAAGGTGCAGAAGCAATTTGATGCAAGGGGTAAAGTGCATAACCCAACCCATGACGCACAGGTTTGAATAGTAGGCTATGACTATCTAACCACATTAAAGCCAAGGCTAAACATAAGATGCCAACCAATCGCGATGCATGTAAGGGGGTAATTTCGACGGGGGATTTAATAGCCTGATCCTTCTTGAATCCACGTAACGTTTAACTATACAAGGAAAGAAGGATTAGGATAAGCACTAAAAGGCTAAAAGCGTGATTAAATCATACAGTTAGCCATTCTCTAGGCGGCAAATAAGCGCTGATTAATCGCTCGCTAATAATTCTAGCTGAGCATCGGTAGAGCCCTCTAAGAACATACCACCACCACGGGCAACACAGGTTAATGGGTCTTCAGCAACCAATACCGGCAAGCCTGTCTCTTCACTCAGCAATTTATCTAAATCGCGTAATAAAGCACCACCACCGGTTAATACCATACCGCGCTCAGCAACATCAGAAGCCAATTCTGGTGGCGCTTGCTCTAATGCCGCTTTTACTGACTGCACAATCGCCGCTAACGACTCTTGTAAAGCATCAAGAATTTCATTGGAATTCAAGGTAAAACTACGAGGAATACCTTCCGCTAAGTTACGACCACGAACATCAATCTCACGCACTTCACCACCTGGGTAAGCCGTGCCGATTTCTTGCTTAATGCGTTCAGCCGTTGCTTCACCAATCAAGCTGCCGTAGTTGCGACGAACATAAGCAACGATGTTTTCATCAAAACGATCACCACCCACTTTCACCGATTCGGCGTACACAACACCACTTAAAGAGATAATCGCAATCTCGGTCGTACCACCACCGATATCAACGACCATGGAACCACGCGCTTCTTCAACGGGTAAACCCGCACCTATGGCGGCCGCCATAGGCTCATCAATTAAATAGACTCGGCGCGCCCCAGCACCCAATACAGACTCACGAATCGCTTTGCGCTCAACTAGGGTCGCTGCGTGTGGTACACAAACGACAACACGAGGACTCGGGGCTAATAAAGAATCTTGATGCACAGTTTTAATAAAATACTGCAACATCTTTTCAGTCACTTCAAAGTCGGCAATGACACCGTCTTTTAGCGGACGAATAGCTTGAATGTTACCAGGAGTTCGCCCCAGCATTCTCTTGGCATCAGTACCGACTGCAGCAACACTTTTCTGATTCCCTTGTAAGCGAATGGCCACAACTGATGGCTCATTCAATACAATCCCCTTCTCTTTTACATAAATCAGGGTATTAGCTGTGCCTAGGTCGATAGACAAATCGCTGGAAAACAGACCTCTTATTTTTCTAAACATTCGATAATTCTCAACTGAATAAAGTGTTCCCGAGGAAGACAACAAGGAACGCAACGACAAAATTGCTGTAACTCTAGCAATGGCGTAGCCTTTCGGCAAGCTTCTATCTCAGAAGTTGCATATTAATTCCCAACTTAGCCTACTGTCAGCGGTTATAGAAGCAATAAGCGCTAAAACCCTACGACTAAATGTGGTAACTTATCGCCTTTAATTTTTCCCTTTAATGTCGACACTTATTCCGACAAAAAAGACCGACAAAAAAGTCTGACAACAAAGCCTGCATAACCTGCCTGCATAACAGTGGAGTAAACCCATGTCTCTGGACACAAATCAGGTTCTCGCAATCGCCGATCTTGCGCGCTTGCAGATAGACGATAAAAGCATTACAGAATTTCAAACCAACTTATCCAACGTACTGGATTTAGTGGATCAGTTACAAGCGGTTGATACCACAGATGTAGAGCCCATGGCTCACCCAATGGATGCGGTACAGCGCTTACGCGCCGATGTCGTCACTGAAGTGAATCAGCGTGAAAAGTTCCAAAAGATTGCCCCAAGCACCGCTGATGGCCATTACCTAGTACCCAAAGTTGTTGAATAATAGAGCTAAGAATTGAGGACACATTATGCATAACAAAACCTTGGCTCAAATCTCGCAAGATTTACAAGCCGGCGAATACTCCAGTGTTGAAGTCACTCAGCACTTTTTAGATCGCATCAAAAACCTAGATGGTCAGTACAACAGCTTTATTACTGTCACTGACGAGCTAGCACTGACCCAAGCCAAAGCAGCAGACGAATTGCGCGCTGCGGGTAATGCTAACGAATGGACCGGTGTGCCGATGGCGCACAAAGATATCTTCTGCACCGACGGTGTTCGCACCAGCTGTGGTTCTAAGATGTTGGATAAGTTCATCGCCCCTTATGATTCCACCGTCGCTGACAACTTTAATAAAGTCGGTGCGGTATCGCTGGGTAAAACCAACATGGACGAATTCGCCATGGGTTCTTCTAGCGAAAGTTCGTTTTACGGCGCGGTTAAAAACCCGTGGAGCGAAGAGCATGTTCCCGGTGGTTCATCCGGTGGTTCTGCCGCAGCGGTTGCTGCGCGCTTAGCCCCAGGTATTACCGCAACCGATACCGGTGGCTCGATTCGTCAGCCCGCGTCTTTTTGTGGTGTAACCGGTATTAAACCTACCTACGGCCGTGTTTCTCGCTTCGGCATGATTTCTTACGCATCAAGCCTAGATCAAGGCGGCCCGATTGCCCGTACCGCTGAAGATGCCGCGATGATGCTAAACGTGATGGCAGGCTTTGATGAAAAAGACTCCACCAGCATCCAACGTGACGTGCCAGATTACCGCGCTGATTTAAACAAGTCTGTAAAAGGTTTGACCATTGGTTTACCAAAAGAATATTTCAGTAAAGACCTTGATCCGGTAATGGCACAAACCATTCAAGATGCGATCAAAGAATACGAGAAAATGGGCGCTAACCTAAAAGAAATTAGCTTACCCAATACCAATCTTTGTGTGCCTGCGTACTACGTGATTGCACCATCGGAATGTTCTGCCAACCTTTCTCGTATGGATGGCGTTCGTTTTGGTCACCGTTGTGAAGATCCAAAAGATATTGAAGACCTTTTCAAACGTTCTCGTAGTGAAGGTTTTGGTGATGAAGTTCAGCGCCGCATCATGCTAGGTTCTTATGCCCTTTCGGCGGGCTTCTACGATGCGTATTACAAGAAAGCACAGCAAGTACGTCGTTTAATTAAAAACGATTTTGTGGCGGCGTTTAATGATGTTGATGTGATCATGAGCCCGGTTGCTCCTAGCCCAGCGTTTAAGTTTGGTGAGAAGAGCAAAGACCCAGTGAGCATGTACTTAGAAGATATCTATACACTATCGACTAACTTGGCCGGCCTTCCTGGCATGTCGATTCCAGCGGGCATGATCAATGATCTTCCTGTGGGTCTGCAACTCATCGGTAACTACTTTGATGAAAGCCGTTTATTAAACTGCGCACATCAATTCCAGAACGCCACTGACTGGCATACTAAAACTCCAACGGGCTTAAAATAAGAGGACTCTATCATGGAATGGGAAGTGGTAATTGGCCTTGAGATTCACGCTCAGTTGGCTACCAAATCAAAAATCTTCTCCGGTTCAAGTACTGAATACGGCGCAGATGCAAATACTCAAGCCAATATTTATGACTTGGGTTTACCGGGAGTTTTGCCGGTATTTAACGAAGAAGCCTTACGCATGGCGGTTAAGTTCGGCCTCGCGATTGATGCCGAAATTGGTAAAAAATCGGTATTTGACCGTAAGAACTATTTTTACCCAGATTCGCCAAAAGGCTATCAGATTACTCAGCTGCACGAACCCATCGTCGGCATGGGCCATATTGATATCGACTTGGGCGAAGGTAAGACGCGCCGCATTAACGTTACTCGCGCACACCTTGAAGAAGATGCCGGTAAATCGGTACACGAAGGGTTTGATGGCCAGTCCGGTATCGATTTAAACCGTTGTGGTACGCCGTTAATCGAAATCGTTTCTGAACCGGAATTACGCAGTTCAAAAGAAGCCTCGGCTTATTTCCGTAAGATGCAAAGCATTGTGACTTACCTAGGCATTTGTGACGGCGATTTATCACAAGGCTCTATGCGCTGTGACTGTAACGTATCTTTGCGCCCCAAGGGCCAACAAGAATTTGGTACCCGTACTGAAATCAAAAACGTTAACTCGTTTAAAAACGTTGAGCGTGCGATTGAAGTTGAGATCGAGCGCCAGATGGACATTCTTGAAGACGGTGGCAGCATCAAACAAGAAACCCGTTTATTCGACGCCGATAAAAACGAAACCCGCAGTATGCGTTCAAAAGAAGTGGAAAACGATTACCGCTACTTCCCTGATCCAGACTTATTGCCTGTGATCATTGATGACGAATATATTGAAGCGGTGCGTGCTACCTTACCTGAATTGCCAGAGCAGAAAAAAGCCCGCTTTGAAGCGGAACATGGCTTATCTGCTTATAACGCCAGTGTATTAGCGGCTAACCGTGAAATGGCCGATTATTTTGAAGCGGCTGCAGAAATTGCAGGCGACTACAAAATGACTGCTAACTGGGTAATGGGCGATCTTTCTGCGGCCTTGAATAAAAACGAAATCAGCATTAGCGAGATTCCGGTAAGCGCAGAGCAACTTGGCGCAATCTTGAAAAACGTGAAAGGCAGCGACATTTCGAACGATGGCGCGAAAGAAGTCTTTAATGCGATTTGGCAAGGCAAAGGGGCTGGTTTGGAAAACCCTGTTGAGCAGTTGATCGATCAACTCGGCCTTAAGCAAGTTTCCGATACCTCGGCGATTGAAGCAGTGGTAGCGCAAGTATTGGCTGACAACCCTAAGCTGGTTGAAGGTTATTTGAATACCCCTGAAGACAAGCGTGCAAAAGCGATTGGGCCATTTATTGGCGCAACCCGTAAAGCCGCTAAGGGTGTTAACCCTCAAGTTGTGATGGAAGTATTGAAGCAGAAGCTAAGCGAGCTAGGGTAACCCTAGGTCCTTTAAACTACCTGACGAGCTTTCTATATATAGCAAAGCCGCCCGCTAAAATTTAGCCGGCGGCTTTTTGCTGCGCGCCATTAAAAGAAAATTGTTTAATACACCAACTCACGCCCCTAGTGCGACAATTTGTCACTGCTGTTTCTCTTATTAGCCTGCTAACCTTCGCCTTATTGATTTTCATTACAAAACCCGCGAATGACTTCCATTATCTTTACAGAACCTAAATCGAGTCGATTATGTTTATAACTACGATCAAGCCTAGTACTTTTATAAAAGCCTCTATGAAAGCCGCTGTAACGTCGCTTGTAGCTTGCACCTTAATCGCTTGCGGTGGTGACACTTCGAATTCTAATAACGCACCCATAATCAATGTATTAGCGCCAGAGATGGGGGCAATTCAAGGGAGGTCTGTTTTTTCGATCAAGGTCAGCGATCATGATTTAATCCCACAAGCTGGGGTTACCGCCCATCTATCCCCCATGATGACCATGGATGAACAGAGAGGTGGGCACATGCATAGCACACCACATACTGGCTGCACAGAAACCGATAGTGAAGGCAACGCCAGCTGCAGCGTTTATTTCCTTATGGCTTCTAAAATGGAAAATGGCGATGTCATGGGCACTTGGGATCTTGCTTTCTCTCTACCTGATAGCGAAGACGTGACGACCCATTTTACCCCGCAGGTGAAAATGGCTATGGGCGATACCGTTTTAGCCCAACTCAAAGGTGGCCTGGATGACCAGATTTCAGCCATGGGGATGACCGAAAGCCGAACCTATCACCTTTTCAATAATGGTATTACCGGTAGTGGTGATAACCGTTCTGTTGAGTTATTTATTGCCGCAAAAGAGTCTATGAAAAGTTTTCCAACCTTGACTCAAAATCTGATATTAAGCCCAGGCACTGATCAACAAATGTCGGTCGATTCCATACAAGTAAAGGTCAGTTCTGATAATAGCAACTGGATAAACGCAGCCCCTCAAGGCGCTGGTATTTGGCAGGCTACAGAAATTTCAGGCTTAAACGATACCCTGTATGTTTCTCTAACGGTCAATGGTGAAATAAAAACTCGCGATGGTGAAGTTGCCGGTGAAAACAATGCAAGCGCCATATTTACCTTATCTTCTAATATGTAATAGCCATGAGTATGCTAACGACCCAAGTTTGGTCTGTTTTAAAGGCCGCAATAATCACCCTATCCCTGCTAGCCACATCCTCTAGTTTTGCCGCTTCCTGTTGCGGAGGTGGCAATGCTACATCACTGGTATTACCTAAATTCGGGGATAAAATGCTCGATATCTCTTTTGATATTGAGGATTACCAAGGGTTTTGGAATCAAGAGGGTGAATACATTAAAGACCCTCAAGGTGCTGAGCTAAATCAATATCGCTTGAACCTAGGGTATGGGCAACGCATTACTAAGAATTGGCAAGCGAGTATTATCCTGCCCTATGTATGGAACGATAATCAGTACTCTGGCATATCATCTCAAAGCCACGGCTTTGGTGATACTAATTTAAGCCTATGGTATGAAGCCTTTGATCGCGTCACCTGCGTTTATCAAATCAATAGCCTAGCCGATTTAAAACCCTCAATTTATCTAGGTACTAGCTTAACCCTACCCACGGGCAACTCTGCTTACGGCGAGAGTTCAGCGAACAGTTTTGACATTACCGGTCGTGGTTTTTATCGAATCGATGCCAATATGATCATCGAAAAGACGGTGTACCCCTATACACTTATGGTTCAAGGTTCTTATGGTAAATACCTAGCTCGCAGTATCAACCAAGAGTATGGCAAGGCCATTGAACCTTATACCAAGCGTCTAGGTGATCGTAAATTTATTTCAGCTTCCATCGCTTATACTTTTTTCTTAGAAGACCTAGATACGTTAACATTGACTACAGCCTTAGCTGACTTACGTGAGGACGCAGGTCGTATTGACCGCAATAGAGACCCACAAAGCGAAATGAAAAAACAATCGGTGGCCATCACATCTTCCTACGCTACCGCCGACTTACGCTTCATTTATAAAGCCAGTTGGAGTCATGCTTTTCAGGATGATGATCGTGGTAAAAACTTTACCGCTACCGACATATTTACCTTAGGTTTTAGCTATGCGTTCAATTAAATTAATCAGTTTAGTCATCACCAGCTGGCTATTAACTGCTTGCCTAGAAGATCTAAATCCAGAGAGTAAAGATCTACGCAGCGATAGTGAAAAAGGTCCTCTATATTCTGACAACTTTACTGCGATTGATACACTCAATAACTCAATCTCCTTAAGCGATGAATTATTAAGCCATGATGCAGTCGTGCTGTATTTCACTATGTGGTGTCCACTATGTGATAGCCACATGAGCCATATGCGCAGACAATTAATTGATCAATATTCCAATGTCCGTTTTCTTATGGTGGATTATGTATCTGCAAATGTATCTCAATCTAGGTCATCACAGCGTGCTAATGGCTTTGACGACCTAACGTTATTAGTCGATAACCAACAAGCTTTACTCAACATTTATTCAGCGACCATGGCGTCTGTTATCGTGATCAATGATCAAAATTTAATTTTATTAAATGAAGATTATAAAAACGGCTCCCGCCTAATTGAAACCTTAGATAATTTATAGAACAACACAGCGATGCCACTGAACTCCATTATTACTGCACTTGCTTATCAGGAAAGTCCATGAAACCTCATCAACATACCCTGCTATTTTTTATCGCTTTACTCTCTTTTTCTACTCACGCTAGCCTACCTTACGAGGCCTTCCCTACCGCCCCCAGTATCATGGCCCCCGACTTCCAATTACCGAGCCTAGGTGAGCATCCCATTAAGCTCTCAGACTATAAAGGCAAGATTGTAATATTAAATTTCTGGGCAACCTTTTGCGTACCTTGCAGAATGGAAATGCCCTCTTTACAAGCACTAGCAGATCAATACCAAGATAAGGATATAGAAATCATTGCGGTCTCCCTTGATGAAGGGCGCGAGCAGGCCATTAAAAAATGGATCACTAAAGTAGGGTTAAAATTTCCCATCGCTCTAGAGGGGGAAACCGCAGGGGATGATTATGAGGTTTCTTCGTTACCCGTGACCTTTATTATTGGAAAAAAAGGTCAACTCATCGGTCGCATCTTGGGTGAACGGGACTGGAATAATGATACGACTCACCAGTTTTTAGATTCTTTATTAGACACTTTATTAGATTCTGAATTCGATAAGGTAAGTCATTCGCCGAATGACAAAAGTTCTGGTTAAACCTATACTGGTTATAGCTTATTTTACAGAGACTTTTACACATGCGCATTTTACTGCTGAGCTTGGCTTTATTTAGCCATTACTGCTCTGCCAGCTTCGATTGGAATGATTATTCAGCTTTATTAAACTCATACGTCAGCAATGAAAACAAATCCGGTATTCAAACCAATGTTATCGACTACCAAAGCTTTAGCCAAGATGAGCGCTATCCGGCTTTGCTAGAAAAACTCGCAAGTTATGATAGCAGCGCTTTAACAGGTAAAGAAAAGTTAGCTTTCTATATCAATGCTTATAACCTTCTTGCGATAAAATTAGTGATTGACCATAAACCGAAGCACAGCATTAAAGACATAGGCAGCTGGTTTAATCCCGTTTGGCAAATTCCCGCGGGGGTACTGGCCGGAAAAGTCATTAGCTTAGATACCATTGAACATAAAATTTTGCGCAAAATGAAAGAACCCCGCATTCATTTCGCCATCGTCTGCGCATCATTAAGCTGCCCAGATATACGTAAAGAAGCTTATACCAGCAGCAAGCTAGAACAACAGCTGGATGAACAAACTAAAGCCTTCCTTAGTAACGAATACAAAGGCCTAAAAATTGATGGTAAGGATGTGTATATCTCTAAGATATTTTCGTGGTTTGCAGAAGACTTCAGTAAAGATAAAAAGGCTAAAGATATTTTGAAATTTATCGCCAAGTACAATATGGAAGCCGGCCGCTATTCAAGCTATAAAACCCTAGACTACAATTGGCAGCTTAATGCACTGTAAATAAATAGTGTATTTTCGGCAAAAAAATACCTCATTCGGTAAAACCCAATGAGGTATTGAATACAATAACAAACTCTCACTTAGATAAAGTGATCACCCGCTATTTAACAACCTTTAAGGTAGGACGAGGCTTTTCAGCTTTATCCTTTACAGCATTCGGCTTAGTCGGTTTCGGTGGCTGATCAGGATCAGGCGCTCCGGCTTCACTCCCAAATACCATACCTTGACCATTCTCTTTGGCATATATCGCTAAGATAGCTACCATAGGGACATATAGATCAATTGGCACACCCCCAAAGCGTGCATTAAATGAAAGACCAGCATCGTCGATATACAAGTTTTTAACCGCTGATGGTGTAATGTTCAAAACGATCTGACCATTATTCACATAATCTTCTGGAACTTGAACCCCTGGTAAGCCGGCATCAACCAATACATAAGGTGTACAGTCGTTTTCGAGTATCCATTCGTTCAGCGCCCGCATTAAATACGGACGACTTGGCGTCATAGTCTGCATGTCAATTAACCGCGCATTTCCTGCTCAGCTTCTGACAAGCTAGCTTGAAAAGATTCACGGTCAAATAAGCGCTCCATATAATGGAACAATGGCTCAACAGCTTTGCCACTCAGCTCAATACCCATTGCTGGTAAACGCCACAAAATAGGAGCCATACAGCAATCAACAATAGAGAATTCTTCACTCATGAAGTACGGCTTATCTTTAAAGATAGGCGCGATTGTCATCATACCTTCGCGTAATTCTTTACGAGCTTTTTCTTTATCTTTATCTTTTGCCGTAGCAGAGAAGATAGTATCAACGAGCACACACCAGTCTTTTTCAATGCGGTGAATCAATAAACGGCTTTCCGCACGAGCCACTGGGTACACTGGCAATAATGGTGGATGTGGAAAACGCTCATCCAAATATTCCATCATTACGTTTGGCTGGTATAAAACCAATTCACGATCAACTAATGTTGGTAATGAATTATACGGATTCAAGGTAGCCAAATCTTCTGGCTTATTATCAGCGTCTACG
>CAXIBC010000027.1:0-32605 GCA_964022115.1 uncultured Oleispira sp.
GGGCAGCGTCATCATTTTATGCGTAGCTTTGATGGCCAAAGTCATTTCAATGCCTATATTGATTCTATTAATTGGATTAAATCCAATGCACTGCATGCGGCCAATCAGCTATCAGTACGCATCGAAAAATTCAAATTAAATATTGATGGCTTTAGTGCCAACTCAATGCGAAATGGAAAGCATGCTATTGCAGGAAAACCTCCTACTCGAAGCCCCCACAATATACATAAGACTAACTCTGATAATGTAAGCTGGTTAACCCTTGCTTATGCCTGTCACGCTTTACAAGACTCTTTTTCTGCAGGTCATGTAATCAGAGAGAAGCACCTTCACTCAATGCAACCTGGTAATATCACAGGCATCTTAAAATACTCGGGGCCAGATAAAATAGATCACTCCGATCATGATAAAAAATGGGAGGTTGATGCAGAGGAAAGTAAAAGAATAACTTTCAGCCTAGAAGGCAAGGTCGCCATCAATGCGACCAAAGCACTCATCACTATGGTATTACAAACCGCATTCGACCACGATTCTAATAACAAGATTACGACACTCGATGGCTGGAGTGATTTCCAACGCACTTGGTTAAACGCCCCTACCTTGAGTAAAAAACGCGACCTTGCGGTTGATTTAATTCACCAATTTTGCACCAGTATTCAATTAGGTGATATGAATTTTAAAACCGTGAATATGGAAGAAGAGTTATTAGCTAAGGCCATAATAGAGCAATACCCTCTGAATATGGATATCGTTTACGATGTTTTTTATCGTTTAGATAATCATTACTCGTCGGACGCCGATGATGTGGCGACTCATTATATTCGTTTGGTAAAAGACAAGCGAGGTGCTGAAGAGAAAGCCCTTAAACGTGATAAAAAACTGGTATCGCTTCTGGTTAAAGTGCTGGATGAGGGTTATACCACTGGCCAAGAAAAGTCCTTGGCACAGTATTTACAGCATTAAAAATTTAGCCCTCGAGTAGTCAGGTATAAAATGGCCGTAGTATAAAATGATCGTGGTTTAAAATAGCCGCTATTTGAAACTGCTCAGCGAAGAAACCAGCTCTTCTCCTAAGGTCTGGTTCGTTGCCGACCCGGTAATGGCTTGCTCGGTATCTTTTAGAATTTCACTACTATTGTGCAAAATTTGGCTGGCATCATTCAGTTGTGAATTCATTTGATCTATCACGCTATTTGCTGCACTGGCACTTTGCTGCGAAAAGCTATTCACACTTTCTAAGCTGCCGGATATTTCATCCGAGATACTGCGGCTTTCGGTAATGCTATTCACTACGGTTTGCTGCTGTTTAGTAATGGTATTGGAAATGTCGATGATCTTATTCATTTCAATCTGAATTTCTTCTGCAGAACCATTCGCGGTACTGGCTAAGGTTCGAACTTCATCGGCTACTACAGCAAAACCTCGGCCGTTTTCTCCGGCGCGGGCGGCTTCAATGGCAGCGTTTAAGGCTAATAAGTTGGTCTGGTCGGCAATGCCTTTAATATTGTCTACCAACTGGGTAACGGTTTGATTGTTTTTATTGAAACCATCCAGTAAGTCGGTGAATTCTGCGATGTGTTGTTCAGCTTGGCTAATGTTATTGGTTAGCCTTTTGAGCAGTTTTAGGCTTTTTTCACTAGAGTCCACACTTTGCTCGGCTAGGGCTACTGATTCTTGTGAGATCTCCCCCATACCTTGTATTAGCGAGACGAAATTTTCAGTAAGTGTGAAATTTTCTTGCACCTTATTTAAGCGCAAATTGGCAGATTGATTCACTTCTGCCGCTATTTGCGAAATTGTATGTGCTTTATCGACCAATTGATTCGCCATTAATTGGTCGTAATATTCCGCTTTGCGTTGCAGCTCGGCTAGTTCATCGATATGTATCGTGGTTTCGTTATTATTGTTTTCTTTTTTGTTAAAAAAACCCATTGCTCGGCCCGCATCTAGTCATAATTACTCTAAGTGTAGACGCGGCTTAGATTTCTTCTAATTTATTTTACGCATTTCTTTTCGCTTAAACTTCTTTTTAACAAGGCATCAAAAACAAAGGGGCCAAAAGGTAAGCAAGAACCCACCACACCTGCGGGCATCGCCCAAAGAGGCATTTTAATCTTGTTGGCGGCCCCCATAAGAATGACAATATAAGCGATGAATAACAGTCCATGGGCCATACCTATGTATTTCACCCCTTCTGGAATGCCCATTAGGTATTTTAATGGCATCGCAAGCCCTAGCAATAATAGGAAAGACAGGCCTTCAAGATAGCCCATTATGGTCAGGGTTTTTAGGTTGGAGTCTTGCAGTACTTGCATTAAAAGAAGCCTGTATTAAGTGGTTATACACCCTAAGGTGAGGGGAAAAGACTATGATACTGCCAACTAAAGGGGTTTTGTAGTATCTAAGTGTTTTCTTATGTCACATATTACTAAGCCTAAAGATCGGACCAGACCGCAAATTCATTACCACTAGGGTCGGTGAAATGAAAACGGCGCCCACCTGGAAATGGGAATATGGTTTTTACGATACTACCACCGGCTCTTTCTATCTTATGCTGAGTCTGCTCTAGCTCGGCACTATAGAATACGATTAAGGCGCTACCATTGTAGGTTGAGGCCGCGAGGTCGGCTTGATAAAAGCCCCCTTCTAAGCCGGCACTTTTCGCGGAAAAAGCACTGTATTCAGGGCCATAATCGGTGAATTGCCAATTAAAGGCACTCTCAAAGAAGGCCTTGCTAGCAATAAGGTCTTTGGCGGGAAGTTCTACGTAATTGATTTTTTCGTGATCGACGCTGCGCATGAGGTATCTCCTTGATCGGTATACTATTCATACTAATCCTAAGGATACCTCATTGCGAACCTTTCGCTCCTTTATCCTTTTCGCGCAGCTAATTTTTTATTGAGCGTAACGTAGATTCGGTGTGAAATCTTGCTTTTGCGCTTGCCCCATATGCACCGTAAAGGTTTCGTTATCACCTACAGAGTTAGACCACAGGTATAGATAATCTTGCCAAGAACCTGATGGCCAGCGCTGTAGATAATAATCCACGCCATTTGCGGTACTGCGATCAACAAAAGCCACCTGATCACCGTTTTGTAAACAATCACCATCATCGTTCAAAATGCGAATGCGTAGCTTATTAGAGGCATCATCGGGCTTAGTATAGAAGGCATAATTTCCACCACCGCCCCCTAACCACCAGTTCCAATAAGAGCCTTCACGCATAGCGCCTTGTACTTGAATCCAATCGTCGTTGCGAATACAGAAAGCACGGTTTTTAGGGTACCAGTTATCCATATTCATAACTGTCGCAGGATCGTTGGCTTCACCTTTTACTGTGATCCAGCCATTATCGTTATTCGGGTCGATACGAATAAACTTACCATTGGCTTTGTTTTGCAACTGGATACCCTGGTATGGGTTATTCACCGCACGGAAGCTTTCAGTGCGCGTTTCGGCATTCGCATACGAGAAGCCCGCAATCGGGTAATGATCGGATAATTCTTGGAAGCGATAATTCCCCACAGACCAGTTAGTCGAAGTCACATCTAACGACTGGTTATGCCAATGACTAGGCTGGGCATGGTTGCGCGAGACAAAGATGTAATCTAGGTATTCACTCGGTAAATCTGGGTAATTATAAGCGGCAATACCATTAGACTCTGGGTCCCAGCTGGTTTCAAAACCCCCATAGGTATCAATGTCACTGACCTGCAGTGTTTCTAGCATGTCAGGGTATTCGGTGCTGCCTTTAATGACATTAAAATCCCCTCCCATAAAGACGACTTCGTCTGCTGGAATATTATGCTGAGCGATAAAGTTTTGCATCTCGATAAATTGTGTTTTACGCGTTGCAGCCGGATCGTCACAAGCACCATCTTCGGCTTGAGCATGGGTACCAATCACATGGTAGTTTGCGCCATTTTTATCAATGCGGGCATAAACAAACCCTTTATTCGCGAGGTAATCAGCACCACAGCCGTTTTTATAAACGTATTGAATTTGCTCTTCAATGGGCCAGCGGCTAACAATGGCAACACCTCCATCTTCTGGTGAAGCATTGGCGTACGCCCCAAGCGTCGCATCCCAGCCATCTTTAGTGCGCCCAAGCACGGGAGTTTGGTGCGGATACTCAGCTTTTAAGCCATTTAATAAGGTCGCTGCTGGGCCATTATCAAATATTTCTTGCAGCATAATAGCATCGTGGCCTTGAACAACCTCAGATTGGGCTATTAATTGAGCACGACCTTCATGATTCCAGTTGGCTAAGGCTTCTGGCAACATGTAGACGTTATAGGCTAATAGACGAAAATCGTCGGCATAGGCTAAACCACTGCTGATATTAGAGGAGCCATTAGCCGGCTCTGCGGAGGCATTGGTTGAGGACTCAGTTGAGGGGCTGTCTGACATGGCGAAAGCCATGGTCGACGTAAGCGTCGCACTGACTGCGAGGCATAAGGCAGTTTTTAAGTTCATTTTGGATACCGTTTGACGTTTTATAATTATTTATCGTCGGCCTCCCTGCCAGCGTACTTGGCGATAATAAAGGCAGTCGTTAGACAAAAATAGGACTGTTGGGGCCAATTATAGAACGTCAGTACCACCTACCAGATTATTAGCTTAGATATTGGCTTAGTGGTACCTTGATTCACAGCACGCTGAGTTGATGTGAATCACCTGTATTAGGGTTAAAAATGACCAGCAATGCCAATACCGAAGCTACTACCATTAAAAGAAGTGTCTTTATAATCGTAGCTAATATTAACCATTTTAAGGTTAATGCTGGCCGCTTTAGTATAGAAATAACGATACTCAAAAACAGTACCTAAGTTAGAATCAAATTCGAAATCATCCTCACCATCACTGAAGGTCGGTGACATATGATAGGTTAAACCAGCACCGAAGCTATGCTTACCGTGCTGATAAAACCCCATGAAATCTAATGGGTAACGAGTAAAGTCAAATTCAAGGGTAGAGCCACCCGAAGTTTTACCCGACGCTGAATCGGATAAATAACTTAAACGAGTTTCCGCTTTTATCTTGTCATCAACTTGATAAGTAATGCCTGCGCCAAACCCAATACCCGAGCCAGCTTTAACCGTTTCACTTGTACCATCGGTAAAAGTAATCGCGGCAAGCTCATCTCCACCCATCAATAAATCTAAGTTAAGTGACATGCCTAGCTTATCAATATGCTCTGATTCTGCAGATACGAGTGCGGAAGCTAACAGTGTAGACGTGAAAAAAATTTTCTTGATCATAGTATTTCCATATATGTGGGATCCGTTAAGCCGAGCATACTAACAAAACCATTAATAGAAAACTATGGCCAATAACAACTTTTTCTGTGCTTAGATTTTCTCGAATGTATTAGCGCGAATAAATGCGCTCGGCCCAAACCGTTAACCCCGAAGCAACACTGCCAAAGTGATCACCATCAACCACGTCTACCTCGCCAATTTTTTCTTTAATCGCTTGGCGGATAACCGGTGATTGCCCCGAGCCACCAGTCACATAAACTAGATCAGGTTTACAGCCCGCTTGTATAATAGCCTCGTCCATCAGTGCGGCCATTTTCTCTATGGGTCTACGCACGGCATCGGCAAAACGTTCGCGACAAATACTTTCCCTTAAACCCGCTTCAATAAAAGATAAATCAACCTCGTATTGCTGGCGGCTAGAGAGTTCTATTTTGCATTGCTCAGAGCTGCGTACAAGGTGGTGGTTTTGTTTTTCATCCCGTAATTTCACAAAGCGTTTTATCAATTCTGGAGCGGCGCTATCACGCACTAACTGATCTAGGTAAAGCTCGGTTTGCAAACTGTTGAAATTACTTTGCGCGCTGATGTCGTTGGTCGCTACCGCATCCCAAAATGTTTTAGTCGAAACCGGCTTGCCATTTTTTAAATCACTGCCCATGCCAAATAACGGCATTAGTTGGCTACCCGCTAGTTGAATATCAAGATCGTTACCACCAACTCGCTCACCACTATGGCCAATAAAGTCCTGCTCACGCTGCTCTTTGCTTTTATGATTAGGGCCCATACGCACCATAGCGCAATCGGTAGTTCCACCGCCGATGTCGACTACTAATACGGTTTTATCTTGCGCTAGGTTCGATTCAAAATTCAATCCAGCGGCAATCGGCTCAAATAGAAATTCGACCGATTTAAAACCCGCTCTTTTTGCCGCCACGGTTAAAATATCAATCGCTTGCTTATTACTTTGCTCGGCATTTAAACCTTGAAAGTTCACCGGCCGACCAATCACAGTATGTTCTATTGATTGCCCAGCGGTTTTTAAGCCTAAAGCCGCAGCACTTTTTTCCGCTTGGTTTTTAACGTTTTGCATCATGGCGGTAACAATGTCTTCAAAAAAGAAAACTTGTTCGGGGCGTAAACCACTGGCCCCTAAAAACGATTTTGGCGATTTAACAAAATAACCTTCTTCTGGAAAATCATAATATTCAGCAAACGCGGCGCGGCCAAAAAACAAACTCTGTTCACTAGCATCCAAACCTTCTTGCTGGCGAATGCGTCGTGCTTGCGCCAATGAATTAGCACGTAGGGTTAAAAAGTCTTGTTTTAAATCATTGGCTGGGATGGTTAAACCGACCTGCTCGCAGATAAGTTCTCGCTCTAAAGCGTACAGGGTGGAAGGCATAAAGGCTTTACCCTGCTCTAGCGCTAATAGCTGCACATCCGTATGTGAATTAATAATTCCCATGGCGCAGTTAGATGTGCCGTAGTCAAAACCTGAAAACATATAAAACCTATAGCAAGAAGCTTATCACTTGAAGTCTTAAAGCGTATTCATTTAAACACGAGTATTCATTTAAACGAGAGATATGCGGAATACGCGGCAAAAAGACTTAATAAAATAAATAATACACCGCTAAAACGATGCAATAAGAGAATGGGAATACCTTGTAAAACTGTGCGCCCTGCCCAAACTGCCATTAAAGAAGTAGCTGCCAAGGCTAAACTCGCCCCTATCCAAACGGCCAAGGGCGAACCCTGCGTACTCAGGGCAATAATCGCGAGCTGGGTTTTATCACCCAATTCAGCCAAAGTAATGAGGGCAAGGGTAGAGAAAAAGATATGTTGCTGGCTTTTTACCTTAAGCGCGTCATCGTCTAGTGCTTCCTCTGCGCTACCCTGTAATGCGTGCCAGCCAAACACTAAAAACATTAGGCTGACGACTAGGGCAAGCAAAAACTCAGGCACTAGGCTCGCAATGGTTGCGCCAAAGACTACGGCTAAAGTATTGAGTAGCAGAAAAGCACTAATGGCGCCAAGGGCAACCGGCATTGCCCGATAACGCAGCGCCAATGCCATGCAGACGAGTTGGCTTTTATCACCAATCTCGGCGGCAAAGATCAGCAAAAAACTAGTCAACCAATCCATATTGGTCTCGTAAGATTTCGATAATTTCAGCTTTTGGATTGTCGGATAAGACAATCTTTTCGCCGATGACTTTTTCTGCAATATTTAAATAAGTTTTTGATAGATCCATTAACGCACTTGCGGGTAATGCGTTATCACGGGCTAAGGCGCTGCGCTCATCCATACGATCTTTATTCAATAAGATATCGCTATCTTCAAAGTGGTTTAACAAGAACTGGCGGAAACCTTCTTTAGAGTTTTCAACAATTTTTCCCGCTCGATATTCCGCGCCGTCCCAAATACGGGATGAATCTGGAGTACCCACTTCATCCATATAGATGAGTTTCTCTTTACCTGCGGCGTCGTTGACATAACCAAATTCAAACTTGGTATCCACAAAGACTTGATCCAACTTGGCTAACGCATTAGAGATAACCGCAAAGCCTTCTTTTAATAGCTTTTCGTATTGCGTGATATCAGAGGCTTGGCTGAAGTTAAATGCTGCAAAGTTATCACTGATATTTTCGCGGGTGATATTCACGTCATCGACCGCTGGCACGCCAGGAATGCCTTCTAAGATGCCCTTTGTGGAAGGGGTAATTAATAGCTCATCGAGCTTCTGGTCTTTTTTTAGACCTTCGGGCATTTGAATGCCACAGAAGTCACGCTCACCTTTGCTATACGCGCGCCACATAGAACCGGTAATGTACTGACGACAGATCGCTTCAATCATTACCGGGCGAGCTTTTTGTACTATCCATACAAAAGGATGTGGGATATCTAAAATGTGGCTATCGGCTAGGCCTTGCTCACGGAATAAGCGAAACCAGTGATTAGAGATAGCGTTCAGTGCTGCGCCTTTTCCAGGCACACCCTGCATGCCACCTTCGCCGTGCCAGATGCAATCAAAGGCCGAGATGCGATCACTGATGACCATGATCGCTAACGGTGCATCACTAGCAACGTCGTAGCCTTTTTCTGCGATTAAACGCTTGCTATCAGCCTCGGTTAACCAATAAACCGAGCGTACCTTGCCACTATGGACAGGTTTGTCGGTACGAATAGGAAGGTCGTCATTGACGGCTAAAATCTGCGTTGCAAGACTCATAACTAAGGCCTCTAGCGGGCTATACCGCTAACATATTAGAAATTGGAGATTATTGGGCGCGAATTCTACCAGATTGCTCTGCGCCAAGCACTTGCCAATTCAATATAGCCATGAGTCTCATGGATTAAAAGATTTTTGCAATCACAGACTCGGGTAAGCGCGGGATTACCTTGCGTAATAATGCCCAAGGCCAGCTAGGGACTACGATATCGCTCTTGCCTTTTTCAATGGCATTAACCATAGTCTTAGCGGCTTTATCGGCTTCGATAACAAACGGGAATTTATCAATATTGTCATCGATTTCGGTGCGAATAAAACCGGGGTGAATGGCGGTGACGTTAATCTCTTTTAAACGAAATAGCTCTGTCCCTACCGCTTGCAAATAATTAGTCAGCGCGGCTTTTGAAGCCGAATAAGCGGCGCTACCTGGAATTCCTCTAAACGCCGAGAAAGAAGACATACCAACAATCTGACCATACCCCTGCTCGCGAAAAATGGCGACTGCCGCGTCTATGGTGGCAATAGCGCCAAATAAGTTAGTTTGCAAAACTTGTTTATCTTTTGTCAGGTCACCACTGCCGGTGCGGCGTACGCCAGTAATACCCGCATTAGCGATGACGATGTCGATATGTCCGAACGCTTGGCGTATTTCATTAAGAACATGGGGTAATGTGTCTAGCGCATTTACATCCAGGGCCGCGGTTATTACCTGAATATGCTTATGTTTTTCAGTTAACGAACTTTTTAATGTTTCCAGTTTTTCTATGCGACGAGCACATAAAGCGAGGTTATAACCTCGGTTAGCAAACTCGTGCGCGAGGGCGGCGCCTATACCGGAAGATGCACCGGTGATAATTACATTTTTGGTCATACTGAAATCTCAATTCAATTGCAGGTATTATTTTTTTATCGTGATAGATATGATTTTATTAGGCATTGATATTGAGTTAAAGCAGGTTTGATGTAAAGCGCTCTATGTATTCGCGAGTAGATAAACGATGATCACAAGCAAAACCGACGATATCCCTTGCCATAACAGCAGAGGGTTGCGTTCAATTAAAGGCGGCCTTGCTTTATGCAAAAACGCTTTATTGGGTTTGCGTAAATCATGCAGGTATTCAAAAAGATCTTGCTGGCGCCGTTCCGGTAATGGGCTAACTGCTTTAGCAATGGCATGATCAACCCAAGACGGAATCTCTCTATCGTCTCTTAATAAGGTTTTGTAGCTGAGTCTTCGCTGCTCTGATCGTGTTTTAGTTCGGGCAACTTGGGCATCATAAGGGTATTGCCCTGTTAATAAATAATAACTAATAACCGCCAGAGAAAATAACTCAGATCGTATGCTTCCTTGTTCGCCTAAAAAGTATTCTGGTGCACTGTATAGCGCCGTACCCAATAAGTAAGTCGCTGGGCCATCAGTGCGTAGCTCTTCTAATCCGGCAATACTCACCGAACCAAAATCAATAATTTTTAACGTGCCTGTGGTATCTAATATAATATTTTCGGGCCGTAGATCCTGGTGCAGCATATCCATTTTATGCATGGCATTTAGCCCTTTGGCTATTTGCTCAACAAAACCCCGGACGATTTCTAAGCTTGGTTTTGGATTATCTAAGGCCCATTGAGCTAACGTTTGACCTTCGATGTATTCAAATACGCTATAGATATAATTGCGAGGGCGCTGAGCGCATTCGGCTTTTAATACATGAGCATTATTAATTCTTCTCGCGACCCACTCTTCTAATAAAAAACGCTCTAAGTATTCTGCATCTTGTTCGATATCGCTGGCCGGCGCTTTGATAACTACCTGCTTACCACTGGCCTTATCTTGTGCTAAATATACCCGACTGCGACTGTTTTCATGCAAGCTTCTTAATATCAAATACCCCTCAAATTCCATTCGCGCTTGTAATACTGGGGGAACTTCAAGCTGCTCTACTTGTTTACTTAAATTAACCTGTTGCTCACCGGCCAATTCATTAATGCGTACAATTTGAATCGATAAGTTATCTTCACTGCCAAGGTCATAAGCTTGCTCAACAAGAGATTGGGCGGCCTTATCGAGGTCGTCATACTGCATCAGGGTATTGATCATATTATTCGATGGTAGGTATTCATAAATACCATCGCTGCAAATAATAAAGACATCCCCTTGTTTAAGGCTAAGAGTTTGATGATCAAGATGACAGTGCTGTTCAATACCTAAATCGCGGCTTAAATAACTTTTACTTACACTCGTCCCTTGATTTACCCACAGCCTATGGTCATGGGTTAATTGTTCAAAACCATGTTCATTAATACGATAAATCCGCGTATCACCTACGTGAAATAGATGGGCACTGCGATTTTTTAATATCAAGGCACTGAAGGTAGCAACATACCCTTTATCTTTATCGTAACGCCCTTCTCCTGCCATGGTTTGTGAATATAACCAGCTATTAATGGAAGCCATTACCCGTTCGACCGAGGTTTTAACCGTCCATGCTTCAGAGGTACAATAATAATCTTCGAGAAAGGTTTTTACTGCGGTTTCACTTGCGATATGACTGGTCGTGCTGGAGCTAATGCCATCGGCCATGGCGATGGCAATGCCTTTTAATGCGCGTACATTTTTTTTTGCAATGAAAGCACCATGATAGTCTTGGTTATTGGCTTTGCGCCCTTTATCGGAATACTGACCGATTGAAATATTGAGCTCTGCTATCATGGTATTTTCATTGTCATGTTAACTGTATTTTTTTGTTAATTCGCCTTCACTTCTTTCTAAATTCTTAATTAGCTTTCGCTACTTTCTAAGTTCTTAATTAGCTTTCGCTAATAGAGCAGCAGTACGAGTTTCATTGCTGCGCTTTGGGGCTGTTTTAACATGGGTAGTATAAATTGTTAAACCCGTGAAGGCTAAACCACCTACCAGATTACCTAACGCTGTAGGTAATTCATTCCAAACAATATAATCCATGAAAGAAAACTCACCACCCATAATCAGGCTGAATGGGAATAAAAACATATTAACCACAGAGTGTTCGAAACCCATAAAAAAGAAAAGGAAAATAGGCATCCACATAGCGATCACTTTACCACTGACCGTAGTCGATATCATGGCACCAACAACCCCTAATGACACCATCCAATTACACAACATGCCACGAATAAAAATAGTTAACCAGCCATCTGTACCATGAGCGGCATAACCTAAGGTACGCGCCTCACCAATGGTAGCAACTTTATCACCGACCGCCCCCGGTTCAATATTAAAACCATAAGTAAAAACCCAAGCCATTAAAAAAGCAACCGTTAATGCTCCAGCAAAGTTTCCGACAAACACCAGCCCCCAGTTACGCAGCACACCATTAATTGTGACACCTGGGCGCTTATCTAACCACGCTAAAGGGGCTAAAACAAAGACCCCGGTTAATAAATCAAAACCCATTAAATACAACATGCAAAAACCCACGGGAAATAAAATCGCGCCTAATAAAAAGCTCCCCGTAGTGACTGCAATAGTAATGGCAAAGACCGCAGCCAATGCCAAAATCGCACCGGCCATAAAGGCACGAATAATGGTATCTCGAGTTGACATAAATATTTTTGATTCACCGGCATCGACCATCTTAGTAGCAAATTCGGCAGGGGCTAGATAGGACATAGTCTTTCTCACTTTAGTTTAAAAAAATACTTTAATTCTTATTCAGCAAACCCTATGCCAAGGATAATTTTTTATTATCAAGTTAAAAAAAACATAATAAATTCATAAGGATTTTTATTTATTTAATTACTTAAAAAGTGATATCACGCACTCTTTCAACGCCATTTAAAAAAATTCCCACTCGCTTTGCATTTATTTAGTGCATGCCTAACTAAAATTTTGATTAGCATGATTCATTTAGTCGCTTATTACCTAAGCGATTTTATGTAATACTAGCGACTTCAATAGATACCTCGATATACGATCGCACCCACCCATGGCAAACGACTCAAACCTTAAAGAATACAGCATCAAACCCATCGGCATGATTCATTCCTGCTTTAAAGAAAAGTTTGCGATTCCTCGTCAGCCGGCACTGGCCCCAGCGGCAAGAGGTGAGATTGAGCTATTGCCTCCTTATGATGATCCTATGGCAATTGAAGGCTTAGCAGAGGTCAGCCATTTATGGCTGAGCTTTATCTTTCATCAAGCGATGCCAAAAGACGATGAAGTGCGCTTACGAGTACGTCCTCCTCGTTTAGGAGGCAATAAGAAAATCGGTGTTTTTGCTACCCGCGCGACGCATCGCCCCAATCCTTTAGGGCTTTCGGTAGTGAAACTTGAAGGGATTAAAAATGGTCGTTTGCAGATCTCTGGTATCGACTTATTAGACGGTACACCGATTGTCGATATCAAACCTTATGTGCCTTATGCCGATGCAGTGCCCGCAGCGATTAATACCCTGGCGAGCGCAAGCCCAGAGTTAAGCCAAGTAAAATTTAGTGCTGAAGCCTTAACCGCAGCACTAGCACATAGCCAACGCTTAGCTCAGCCGGTTAAAGAGTTAGTCGAACAAATGCTCGCCCAAGACCCTAAACCTGCGTATCAAAAACCTGACCCAGAGCGCATCTATGGGGTAAAAATTTGGGACTTAGAGGTGAAGTGGTTTTACCCTGACGCGACTAAAAAGCTCATTACTATTTTATCGATTAGTCGTTATTAACGTTTGTCTTTTTTAACGATTCTCTTTATTAACGATTGTAGTTTGATCAATAATCATTAAACTCCCTGCACTATACTGAGCATTTGCTCAACTAATGGACTAAAAGTATATTACAAGGATGATGCAGTGGTTAAATACCTCACACTTCTCTTAATCTGTTCTTTATTGGCAGCCTGTGGCGCCGATAGCAGTGATCAAGTTCAACCTATTGTATTCACTGAAGTCGACCCTAGCGACTATATCATTGTCGAAGACCAAGATTTTTCCCGCACCTTTAGCATCAGCCGCCCAGGCACTGTTAGCATCAAGCATTTACCAGATTGGTTATCTTTTGAGATTATTGATGACTTAACCTTCAAGATTTCAGGCTACCCAACGCACGTTGAAGAGCATTACGCATTAGCGCCAATCAATTTTACCGTAATAGAAGAGGACAGACGTTATACATCTAGAGATTATTTGTTTTCGGTGAAAGCCGTGAATGACTTACCTATCATCACTATTGAAGATATCACCCTTCCTTATAATCATGCTAATGAATATAGCTTTACCCTAGTCGTGAGTGATGAAGATAATACCCTGATAGCCGATGATATTGCATTAGAGATACATGCCGATCATTGGCAACTGCTCTCCATTAGCCCCACGGTATCTGTTGCTAATTCAGATAAATCCCAAGAGCAAGATACGCAATTTAGTATAACGATCAAAACCGACATCGCTCTTTCTGGTGACCCAGTGGATGGCATCGATATTACAGTGAATGCTCAAAATCTCGTTACCGCTGAATTTCACATCGACTTTTCATCCACAGAAGCATTAACCGTCAGTCATAATTTTAGTGGTCATATCGCACCTAATAGCCAGTTAATACTTGAGTCTAATTTCCCTTTAAAAGCAGAAAATTTTGAGCAGACATTAGCAGGTGATTGTTCTGGTAAGATCCAAATCTCTCAGGATAACTTTAGCAGCTGTGAAGGTATTAATTTTTCCCATATTTCAGTCAATAGCAGCGGCACTACTGAGCTAGGTTTAGCGCATAACAGTGGTCTCATGCCTCATACTGAATACCAAATCAAATTAACCCATGAACTTTCAGCGTATGTCGGCAAGACCTTGGCTCAACCACAAGTCTCTACTTTCAAGGTTATTACCGGCGTTTTAATTTCGGAGGTATCCTCTGCTCAATATATCGATGATATGCAGTGGTTTGAAATTTATAATGGCACGGCCGAAGCGATCTCTTTGCAAGACTATGCTTTCTTTTCCCAAGCCGTTAACCCCACTCATTGCAATTCTAACAGTTGCACATTAGCTATTAAGAAGTTCTCATTGCCAAATAAACAGCTTGCAGCCAATGATTACACTCTGGTTAGGGCCCAAAGTTGGTACACAAGATTGCAGAATACCGATGAAATAAGTTATATCAAAGATGACTTAGGTTTTACCCCAATCTGGACCGATGAGGGATTTATTAGCTTGGTTCAAGCCAGCGATAATGAACCTGTCGACATGGTCGTCTTTGGTCGCGATGCACAAGATGTAATGCTACCCGCTGAAACCAACCCTGGGGATTGGGATTTTACTGCGGGAAATAAGTATGCTTCTCGTAATCATGCATATTATGCAAGCTTAGAGCGCATTCCATCGTTAATCGATACCAACTCTGCTAGCGACTGGACGGCTTCACACTACAGCTCTCCTCTGGATAAACAACCTATGGCCTGTTTCGAAGATACTCAATATTTAGATACTGATCGTGATGGTATTGCAGATTGTTATGAAGTAGAAGGCAGTCAATTAAACGGTATATCACTGTATGATTTTGGCGCCCGGATAAACCAAAAAGATATCTTTATTGAAGTTGATTATATGGGGGCAAAAGCAGGCTCAGCCATCGATGAAGGCATTCAACCTCGTCGCGAAGCACTGCAAAAAGTGGTGGATGCTTTTTCTGCCCAAGGTATCGCGGTCCATTTTGATGTCGGTGATCTGTATGATAATAACCCTGCTATTAACCCAATGAACTTTGATTTAGGAGGTGGCAACGAAGTTCCATACCATGATGGTATTAGCTTTCAGGTTCCTGCTAATGACCTACGCCAAGATTTTCATGCGGTTAAATTTGCCAACCAATCTTTTTCTCGCCGCCCATTTTTTCATTATATGTTAATGGCCAATAGTCAATTAGCGGATGGCTCCGCGCATTCATCGGGCCTAGCAGAGCTTAGCTCAAACGATCTATTAATTACCTTAGGTGGCTGGGGCCTAAACTCTGCTACTGCGGAAGCAAGCAATGTATTAATTAACATCCAAGCGGGTACCATAATGCACGAGCTGGGTCACAACTTGGGCTTAAGGCATGGTGGTAATAACGAGCTGAATTATAAACCGAATCATTTCAGTATTATGAACTATCTTTACCAGCTAGAGGGTTTGCCATACATTGGCCATAATGAAGCAGATAGGTATTACAACTTTAGAAACTTGGCCTATGGTAATAACGCTTGCTCAAATACTGCTCTTAGCAATCCTAATACGGCTAGCCATCATGACTTTGTCATTGATTACTCTCACGGCACTATGGCACTGATTAATGAATATAAAATCGATGAATCATTAGGCTTTCAGTTTAACAATGCAGATGCGGTAGACTTTAACTGTGATGGGAGTATCTCGATCAATAGTATCAATACCGATATCAATCTGGATGGCAGTATTGGAGTTTTAAGCGATTATAATGAATGGGATAACTTAGAGCTAAATTTTAATCAATTCCGTGAAGGTGCTCTTAATGGAGCAGTACTTACCTTTTCTCAAAATAATAGCAATCGCTACTTAAACCACTCAGCGGCTAATATTTTTCATGATAATAATGCTCAAATTATTCATGAAGAGCTCATGCCTTTTAATATTCTGCATAATTTTAAAAGACTTTAGACCATGACCAGAGCTGGATTGATATTATTAATCGTACTGCTTTCAGCTTGCAATTCGCAACCTGAAAGCCCATCAAAAACGATTGCCAAAGCCATGATATTTAGCCAAATAGACAGCCCTGTAGCAATACCTTATGTTGATAACCATATTCTTTATAGCTCAGAACTAAAGGTAACTCATTGGCCATTTAAGGATATGTTATGCATTAACTGTAACAGTTCGGTTAAGTCTTATTTTCACCCTCAAGGCATTGAAACTCGGGTCAGCCTAAGAAACGAAAATAGCTACCTGTTTGCTATTGAAAGCTCAAAACCCAACCTTCACTATTTATCTTGGCAATTCCATAAAACGGCTAATAATACTATTCGTGCTTGTTTTCAACGCGAGTGTAAAAATTTAGCATTATTTGAGTCTATCCAACTGGGTACTTGCACACTGCAATTAACTCAGTTGATCATTAATGATGCAATAGCTGGAATTGCCGATAGTGGCGGCATCAAGTACCAGGTGGCCGCACACTGTTTTTAATGCATAAAGAAGGCATACAATATTATTTTAACTTATACACTCTTTGATAAAATGAGGTTAAGCCTTTAGCTTGAAAGCGTGGCTCTTGCGCGATAATGTCGGCTTCTTCTATTAGCTGGATCGGATAGCTGCCCCCATAGAGCGCTTCAACCTCTTGGTTTGATACCGCAAAGGGAGGTCCAGCAGCGATCTGTTGATCGTAATCTAGGGTGATTAATAACTGCGGTGCAAACTGAGTGATTTTCGCCATGTGTTGCGCATACTCTAAACGCATAGTATCCGGTAAAGCAATTAGGGCCGCGCGGTCGTATACCCAAGCGATCGCCCCGAGATATTGCTGACTCAGTTTAAAATAATCACCGACATAAATAGTTAAGCAGTCTGACTGATACTTTTCTCCACCCGCCCAGGGTGAAATATCTGGGGTTAAATTTAACTGCTCAAAAACCGACTTGACGGCAATATCACTTAACTCAATACCGACCACGTCATAACCCTGAGCCAATAAAAACCCTATATCTAATGTTTTTCCACATAAGGGAATAAAAATTTTAGCGCTCGTACATTTCGGATTTTTTAACACAGAATTAACGTTAAATAACTTAAGGTTACGCTCCAGTAACGGATGAACATAATCTAGGTGAAAACCAACCTGATTAATTTCCCATTTGTTATGCCAAAAACTGTGCTGCATGTCTCAAACCGTCCTATTCATCAATTACTAATCTATAGAAATATAACACAAAATGTTACTTGATTCTGGTACAGACCAGTATTCACAGTAGTTAAATTAATGAGTCTATTTTTATCACTATTTTAATACTAAAAGTTATTAGCGATTTTTCTATACGCTGCTTTACTAGTTAGGACTAGCGAAATTGACTGGAGTTTATATGCCCGTATTGAAAAAAGCATTAGTAGTAGCAATATCATCTACCCTACTACACGGTTGTCTCTCATTTGAACTGGGGGACGACGAAAATGATTCTAATGATTCATCGACCGCTGCCGCGACTAAAAGTTTTTCTGGTAAGGTAGCCGATGGTTATTTGACCGGTGCTCGTGTATGTTTAGATTTGAATTCAAACAAGGTGTGTGATCCAGATGAGCCGGTCACTATTTCTCAAGCCGGTGGCGAATTTTCCCTCGAGGGTGTTACCCAAGCCCAGTTAGACAGCTCGCCTTTATTGGTTGAAATTATCGTCGGTGAAACCATCGATGAAGATAAGCCTGATACCCCAATTGAAAAGAAATATACCTTAACCGCCCCTGCGGGTTACGAGTTTATTAGCCCATTAACCACCATGGTGCAAAATGAAATCGAAGAAAATGATTTAAGTCCTGAAGATGCGGAAGGTGCGATTCAAGCAAAACTTGGGACTCAGTTAAACCTTCAAGATGATTATGTTGCTGGTGCACATGATGGCACTGAAAATGCCGATGAATTTAAACGCTTGCACAAGGTTGCCCAAGTAACCGTTGTTGTGCTGCAAGAAAACATTGAGCTCGTAGAAGAAGTTCTTGGCGGAAATGAAGTTTCATTTGAAGACCTAGTCGCCATTATCGTAAAAGAAGTTGTGACTTCTTTAGATACCATCACCGAACAAGTGGATACTGCAATTGAAACCGAAGCAGGTGGCGGTGATGCTTTTGATCCTTCTGTCCTCGCCCAAAGCGAAGAGCTGGATGTTGCTGAAGTCGATACAACGACGATTAGAGAAGAAATTGTAGAACGTGAAACTGCGCGTAAAGCCGCCGCCGCGAATATTGCTCAGGTATTAGAAAGTGGCCAAGGCATTCATTTCTTTGACGCTGATCGTGAATTTGATTTTGATAGCCAAAAAGAAGTCGTTGAATACTATTATGGCACTGTGATGAAGGATGCTGCATCCGCATTAGTGAGCATTTCTGAAACCTTCTACCAGCCATTAACTAGCTTATGGCAATCTGAAATGAATGATGTTCCAACAACCGAAGGTGCTGGACAAGGTGAAGGCGAGAGTCATCACGATGGTCGTATTTGCTTATTATCTAATGGCACAGTGAACTGCATCGCAGATGATGAAGAAAGTATTTCAATCGTGGGAGATTCTGTCATCGTTGAAATGGGTGGGGTTGAAGCAACTCGCCAAGAGATTACAGGCTTTAGTGTTGATTTAAGTGGTAAAAACATTCTGACCTTTATGGAGCACGAATATTACCGCGTAATGGACCCAAGCGCCGCTTTTACTGCGGGCACTACCGGTTATCAATTGTCGTTTAAGCGTCCAAATGCTCTGTATGCTGTATTTGATCAAAATGTTGAAAGTGTGAGCCAATGTTGGGACGGTCATATTCAAGAGCATGCAAATGGCGCTTGGACACCAACCGATACTCTATGTAATAACGTGTTCATCCGTACTGGTGATGGTCAGCATGATACCGATGGTTTAGCCGCCATTAACCTAACGGACTTAACCACAGACACTGCTGCTATTGACCCTATGGATGCGTCGGATATTAAAGGTGTTGCCGTGGGCGGCCGCGATGGCTTTGAAATCATTGCTGAGTTTGTGACAGGAGGTACGGTTAACTACTATTTATTCAAGCACCCCTATCATGATAGTGCCATGAATGATGGTATGACTAATGATACTCAAAACCAAGATCCTCATACCCAGCAACCACCGATTGTGCAAGAAGAGAGTCTATTAGAGACAATGGCCGAAGGTCCTATAGATGAACAGCCCACCCTGAATGAATCTATGGATCAGCCAATGCTGGAAGTTGTGGTGAGCGCCCAATGGAAACAAACCACAGTAGCAGGCCAAACCATTATTGAGTACGGCATCCCAGCTCTATTAGCGGAAATGGGGAATGTTCATAATGAAGAACGCAGCCGCTTCTTTGTCGCTTATCAAGGTGCGGTGCGCCAAGGTGGCATTCAACCGATTGGGGAAGAATCTGATAAGCAGTGGGTATTTGATGATGCGGGCCGCGATCAAATTAAAGCCGCTTTTGATTACTCTCTAAGCACGCCTTTAGATCCTTGTACGCTAGGTGATATGGACTTTGATGAAGGCAACCTTGAACAACGTCCAGGCGCTAGCTATGAGCAATTCAAAGAAATCGCGACAACCGAGTGCAATGCAATCACTTTTGCCGCTGCTGATTTAGAGGGCAAAACATTGCTGACTGATTTTGGTTTCTTATCTTTCCATAGCGGTGGTACGGGTACCTTCTTAGGTGAAGTTGGTCATGAAGATAAAGCCGTACTTGATTTCTCTTGGGTTATTAATGCCGATGGTTTCTTGGTCGTGAATGCCCAGAAAACGTTCGAGCAGCCCATGATATCTGGAGATGTTGCTACCGGGGAAATGGAAACGCAAGATCCTTCGACACTAGCCGAATTAGAGCATGTAACGGTCACTGACTTCTTACGCTTGACCTTGGCCAAAATAGACGAGAATGCTCGCCAAATAAGCATCAAGAGCTTTGACCAACAGGCGCTCAGTGCAACCGAATTAGAAACGGTTAATGGTGCAATTCAAGGTAAAGTGTGGGGACTTAAATAAAATCTGACGAGGAGCTGTTAAAAGAGGCCCTGATTGTTCAGGGCTTTTTTTTGCGTGATTATTTATAAACTTCGACAAGAAAACCTTAAATATTTTTTAAATGGCTTAAGAGCTTCTGCTTGATGTATTTTCTGACGAACATCTTTTGCACTCAAGGCTTGCTTAGAAAATGCTAAGACGTGATTATCATAATGTGGGGTGGTAAAATGCAAAGTATGGGGTAATAGTTTAGCGACATAATCATCATGTAATGGCGCCGCGGTCATAGCCGTTTGACGACCAACAAAGTTCATAATAATTAATCCATTGGGTTTTAATAAGCTGTATAGGTTATAAAACCAGGTCGCATTGGGAGCGGCGACTTTTACCGGTTCATTATTTTCTTCATAAAATAAATCATCAATTATAATATCGAACTTTTCGGTTGCTGTTTCGACCCAGCGGATTGCATCCCCTGCAATCAAGTGAATATTACTTGCGGATAAAGCGAAATATTTTTGGGCAATTTCTATGTGCGTTGCATTGAGCTCGACCCCCTTAATCTGTTCACAGTTTAAGAATTCATTGAGCATGTGAATAACCGCTCCACCACCCACCCCGAGTACCAAAATTCGCAAGGGTTTTTCAGCCTCTAGACACAAGGCCGGTAAAAATAACAAATCCCAGACACTTCCCGTCAGTTTTTTATCCGGATTAAACTGGCTATGCAGGACATTATCGGTATATAAACGTAGTGTTTTTCCAGCACTACGAACTTGATAAAAAGTGTCATTCCGTTTTTCTTGCCACACAATTGCCATCAGTACGCCATTAGGGTTATTAGAGCTTACAGGGGATATTTGAGCGGCTAGAATATATTTTTTCAACATAAAAAGCTCCCGGATCTACGATCCAGGAACAAGCATCGTAAATTCGAGAGCCAAACCCGAGCGTACAGTGGGACGACTGCATTGCCCGTACCCTTTACCATCAGTCACCTAATAAAGAGCAAATACAGCACAGGCAGATCAGCTGTATTCCTTATAGTTTAGACTGAATTTTGCCTATTTTTTTAATCACAACTCAAATGTTTATCAAAAGAGTCCTGACTTTAGGACCTTTACCATACCAGCAGTCAATTTTGCCAACTGGTTATCAGTCATTACATAGGCGGGCATGGTATAGACCAACTTACCAAAAGGCCGTATCCAGATGCCTTCTTCAATACAGGCTTGTTGAATCACCTTCATATCGACCGCTTGCTGCATCTCGATCACGCCAATGGCCCCTAATACTCTCACATCGGCGACTCCCGCTAATGCTTTGGCTGGCCCAAGTCCTTGCAACAAGCCTTGCTCTAAGCGCCGCACTTGCGCTTGCCAATCGTTTTCAATCAGTAACGCTAAGCTTTCATTAGCTACGGCACATGCCAAAGGATTGGCCATAAAGGTGGGGCCATGCATAAAGCAGCCCGCTTCGCCTTCACTGATAGTATTCGCGATATGCTCAGTGGTAAGCGTCGCGGCTAAGGTCATCTGCCCCCCAGTTAACGCCTTACCGACACACAGAATATCTGGGCTGATGTTTGCGTGCTCACAAGCAAACAATTTGCCGCTACGACCAAAGCCGGTTGCGATTTCATCGGCAATCAATAAGACATCAAATTCATCACATAATTCGCGCGCTTGGCGTAAGTATTCAGGGTGATAAAAACGCATGCCTCCCGCCCCTTGAACTATGGGCTCTAAGATCAAGGCCGCCAGTTGTTGATGATGTTTTTCTAAACATGCGCGTAACGGCTGAATATCAATACGATCACCGTCTTGGGCGAGCCAGTCTTGGCCAAAACAGACCTTAGGTGCCGGGACAAAGTATTGCTCAGCCAGCAGCCCTGTAAATAAATGGTGCATGCCCGTTGTCGGATCACATAACGACATAGCGCCAAGCGTATCACCGTGATAACCCTGTTTTAGCGCCAGAAGTTTATTTTTACCGGCTTTATTACGTGCTTGTTGATACTGAATGGCCATTTTTGTCGCGACTTCAACGGCGACAGAACCAGAATCTGAAAGGAAAACTTTATCCAGCCCTGACGGTGTCAATTGCACCAGTTTTTGCACTAGGTTAATCGCTGGTTCGTGGGTTAAACCACCAAACATCACGTGAGACATTGTTTGCGCTTGCTCACAAATGGCTTTCACTAAACGCGGGTGACTATAACCATGCACAGTACACCACCATGAAGACATACCATCAATCAGCTTTGTGCCATTCGCTAAGGTTAGATAAACACCTTGGGCACTCGCCACTGGCCAGACATTAATTTCATTCCCCTTCCCCATAGACGAATAAGGGTGCCAGATATGCTGCTGATCATAAGCAAGGGCTTGCTCAGTAGAAGACTGAAAGTCAAAATCAGCGGCTAATTTCGTTTGGGACGACTTATTCATCTGTATATCACCATTAGTAAACCAACTATAGCCAATCTAGTTGACTGATTAATTCCCTGCATTATGATGCCCTCTCTCCATTAAGTCGAGTTTGGGATTAATCTAATAGCATGTCTTGGCAACAAAGAATTGATCAGGCACTAGAACAGCGCAAGCATAATAACCTTTGGCGCCAGCGTCTTAACCTATCTAGCCCACAAGGTGCTCGGGTTAGTTTGAGCAGCGCCGACCCTATCGAGTTATTAAATTTTGCCAGCAATGATTATCTCGGTTTAGCACAAAACTCTGCCGCTTTGGCGACCGCAGCCAACACCTGGGGCATGGGCAGTGGTGCTTCTCACTTAGTCTGCGGGCATAGTCAAGTCCACCAGCAATTAGAGCAAGCGCTAGCCGACTCTGTGGGGTATCCCCGTGGATTATTATTTGCTAATGGCTATATGGCGAATATGGCGATCTTGCAAACGCTATTAAAACGTCAAGATTATCTTTATCAAGATAAGCTCAACCATGCTTCGCTCATTGATGGTGGTTTACTCAGCAACTGCCAAATGCGCCGCTACCGCCATAATGATGTTGCTCATCTAGGACATTTCTTACAGCAACAGCAGTCGAGCAATCACCTTAGCAACAATCACCTTAGTTTAGTCGCTACGGATGCTGTCTTTAGTATGGATGGCGACCAAGCGCCCTTGGCTGAACTCTCTACCTTATGCCACCAGCATAATGCTTTATTCATGGTGGATGATGCCCACGGTTTTGCCGTGTTAGGCGACCAATACCATAGCGGAAGTATTGCACAGCAAGGCCTTAAGGCCAGCGATGTTGATATTTATATGGGCACTCTAGGCAAAGGTTTAGGCGGTTATGGAGCGTTTGTTGCCGCCTCCAACGAGATGATTGAATACCTCATTCAATTCGCTCGCCCTTATATTTATACAACGGCTCTACCCGCGGCTTTAGCCGCCGCTATGCTGGATAATCTAGCAATCGTTAAAAGCGGCCAGCGGCAGTTAGTATTACAAGCCAATATCCGCTATTTTCGTCAACAAGCTCAAGCCTTAGGGCTTTCATTAATGCCTTCGACCACGGCAATTCAACCTTTAGTCATAGGCGATGATGGTAAAGCTTTAGCGATTAGCCTAGCGTTGCAAGCTGCCGGAATATTAGTAACTGCCATTCGTCCCCCTACGGTAGCAAAAGGCAGTGCGCGATTACGCATTACCTTAACGGCCAGCCATACTGAACAAGATATCGATTATTTGTTAACCACCTTGTTAAGGATACTGGAGTCTACACATGGCGCTTGAATTTGCTTTTTCCTCTGAGTGTAATTCCCCTCAAGCTTGGGTATGGTTTCCAGGCTGGGGGTTTCAAGCCGAAGTATTTACTGAGCTTGCCCATAACTTGCCAGGCCAGCATTATTGGTACCGCTGGCACGATGTAGAAACCTTTGATCAAGCCGTCGACGAAATCTGCCAGCAGCTGCCAGCAGAGGCCATACTGGTAGGTTGGTCTTTGGGCGGGGCATTAGCGGAAGCCGTAGCCCATCGCCAACCTGCTCCTGCAGCATTAATCACCCTAGCGACGCCCCCTAAGTTTTGCCGCGCGCCGCAGTGGCCCTATGGTATGCCACGGATACGCTTTGACGGTTTCGTCGCTTCTTTCATGGAAAACCCTCGTAAGGCTCAAGGACGATTTGTAGCCCTTAATGTCCAAGGTGTTGAAAAACCCAAAGGTATTATGCGTTTCTTAGCGCATCATCAACTTTCTGTATCGCCGGCGTTATCGCGTCAATTATTATGGTTGGACCAGTATGACTTTACCGCGATGAAGAAAGCACACTGTCTCTGTTTGCACTTATTTGCTGAACACGATGCGCTTGTCGCCCCCCCTCATAGTCATGGCCAAGGTCGTTATGAGTTAATCGCTGGAGCCTGCCATGCGCTTTTTATTCAGCACCCTGAAATTATTATCGACCAATTATTAACTATTTATGCCCAACTCGAAGATAGCTCAAATGCCGCCAGCTGCTAATATGCCAAAGGCCAAGTTAGCGGATGAAAGCCTATGGCAAAGCCATGAGCATAGAAAAAAACAACAAGTCGCGAGCCAATTCAATCGTGCGGCCCATACCTATGACGAAGCGGCGCGTATTCAGCATCTTTCGGCGCTTGAACTAAGCCAACAACTGCAATTATTACAGCAGTCGAATCAATGCTCTCTCGCGGGTACTTGGTTAGACCTAGGCTGCGGAACGGGTTTTGCTGTGCCACGCCTTATCGATCAAGGCGCTATTGAAGTGATTGGCGCTGATTTGGCTCATAGTATGTGTACCATCAGTCAGAAAAAATTGGCTCAATTACCTTTTAGCGCCATTACCTGTGACGCTGAAAACCTGCCTTTTGCCAATAATAGCTTTGATGGTATCTATTCCAACTTGATGATTCAGTGGAGTGAGCAGCTAGAAGATTTATTTTATGAAGCCCAGCGGGTTCTAAAACCCGGTGCTTTATTTGCTTTTTCAACCCTAGGCCCCAAGACCATGCATGAGTTGAAATCTGCTTGGCAGCAAGTCGACCCTTATGTTCATGTGAATGAGTTTAGTGACAAGGCTGAGCTACTCAACCATTGTGAAAAGTTTTTTACCATAGAGTCCATTCAACAACAGCAGATTGTGCAGCAACACAGTGGTTTATCGCCATTATTGAAAGAGCTAAAGGCCATCGGCGCGACCAATGTCAACCCAGGCCGTCGGCCCGGTTTAGGAGGGCGAGAGCGCTTGCGTCAACTCGAACAGGCCTATCAAAAGCTAACCGGCGATCGCTTAGCCTTAACCTATGACCTTATCTGGGTCATCGCCCGCACGCCCCAATAAGCAAGAATTAGAAGCAAGAATTAACAAGAATTCGATGATGAAAAAACTTTTTATTACCGGTACCGATACCGATGCGGGTAAAACCTTAGTCGCTACGAGCTTATTATATAAAGCTCAATCCTTGGGTTTATCCTGCTTTGGGTTAAAACCCATTGCCGCAGGCTGCGATTGGCATGAGACTAGCCAGCAATGGCACAACGACGATGCGCTATTGCTGCAAGCCGCTAGCCAGCCAGCACAAGATTATGCCGTGCATAACCCGATTGCCTTTCCGCAAGCCATAGCCCCTCATATTGCCGCGCACTTGAATCAGCACAGCTTAACCCTTGAGCAATTAATATCGGTATGTGAACCCGGATTGCAGCAAGGGGTCGATCTTCATCTTGTCGAAGGCGCTGGCGGTTGGTTAGTGCCGTTAAATGAAGAAGAAACTTTGGCCGATTTTGCGACGCATTTAGCGCAGCAGCAAGGGTATGATATTGTGCTTGTGGTTGGCATGAAGCTAGGCTGTATTAATCATGCGTTATTAACCCAGCAGCTTATTATTAGCGCAGGCTTAAATCTAGTCGGCTGGGTGGCGAATCATATCGACCCTAATATGAGCGAAGCCGATGCTAATTTTGATTATCTGCAAGCTCATATTCAGGCCCCTTGCTTAGGCCGAATTCCCTTTAGCCCTAATATCCCTGCTCAACAACTTATCCAGTTTATTCAATTACCGGCTTAAGCACAGTGCCATAGGGTTTTCTCTCTTGTTAAATAATACTCGGCAGTGTTACCTTTACGTTAACGTAAAGGTAATTCAGGCAGTCTTGGACCATGATCACATCCCCCTCTAATACTCACTCCTCTAATAATGGGCCACTCCCTAACCCGCTATGGCAGCCAACATTAGAGCGCCTTTGTGCTTCTAATATGTACGACTTTATGCAGCAAGCGGCTAAGCTCGCGGCGGCGCAAGTACCTAAATTCGAGATTAGCGATTATTCACATCTTCACCAATGGTCGATCGAGCAACCTGAGTTATTTTGGTCTTTGGTTTGGCAATATTCGAATCTGATCCCCACCTTACCCGCCCCTATTGACGATAGCGCGCAACTAAAGACTATCTTTAGCCCTGGGGATAAATTTTGGCAAGGGTCTTGGTTTACTGGTATGGAGATGAACTTTGCCGAAAATCTACTGCAACGCCGTGATGATGCCATTGCCCTCATCGCTTGCACTGAACCACAATCAAATAATGGCCAAGAGCGCCAATTAAGCTACCGAGAACTGTATTTGCAGGTCGCAAAGCTCGCCCACAGTTTTACCGCAATGGGGTTAAAAGCAGGGGATAGAGTCGCTGCTTTTATGCCTAATACCTTGGAAACCGTGGTCGCTATGCTTGCGACGACTAGCCTTGGGGCTATCTGGTCATCCTGCTCCCCTGATTTTGGTTTAGCGGGTATCATCGATCGCTTCGGTCAAATTGAACCTAAGATATTATTATCTACAGAGGGATATTTTTATGGCGGTAAAACCTTAGATTCTGTGCCTAAGGTAAGCCAGATCGCTCAGCAGCTAACGAGCTTAGAACAGCTTATTCTTGTTCCCCATGTGCAAGATACAATCCCTGAAAATACCCTAGATATGCTCAAGGTGGCCCTACCCAAGCTTTCAGTCCACTCATGGCAGCAGGCGCTTAATAACGACTGTAACCACATTGAGTTTAAGCGCCTGCCGTTTGCTCACCCGCTTTACATTATGTACAGCTCAGGCACGACTGGGGTTCCTAAGTGCATTATTCACAGCGCTGGGGGCACCTTAATTCAGCAAGTAAAAGAATTAAGCTTGCATAGCGATGTTAAAAAAGAGGATGTCATCTTCTATTATTCAACCTGCGGTTGGATGATGTGGAACTGGCTAGTCACTAGCTTAAGCTTAGGCGCTACGGTCGTTTTATACGATGGTTCTCCCTTCTTCCCATCGGGTCACTGCTTATGGCAAATGGCGGAAAAGTTTAAGGTCACGATTTTTGGTACCAGCGCCAAATATTTAGCCGCACTTGAAAAAGCCGATATACAACCCGCAAGTCATTACGATTTATCGTCACTGAAAGCTCTATTATCCACAGGCTCACCCTTAGCCCACGAAGGTTTTGATTTCGTTTACCGAGATATAAAAAGCGATATCTGTTTATCGTCTATTTCCGGTGGCACAGATATCATTTCGTGCTTTGCTCTTGGCAACCCTATGTTGCCCGTTTATCGCGGCGAATTGCAGTGTGCGGGGTTAGGTATGGCGGTGCACATTGTTGATGATGATGGCCAAAAGATCAGAGAACAAAAAGGTGAGCTAGTCTGTAGCCAACCTTTTCCGTCTTGTCCTATAGGGTTTTGGCAGGATGATAATGATGATAAGTTTTATCATGCGTATTTTGCGCGCTTTGATAATATTTGGGCCCACGGCGATTATGGCGAAATTACCCCTAATAACGGTTTAATTATTCATGGTCGCTCTGATGCTGTACTTAACCCTGGTGGTGTTCGCATCGGTACCGCCGAGATATATCGCCAGGTTGAGCAACTCGACGAGGTGGTAGAATCCATTGCTATTGGTCAACAATGGCAAGATGATGTCCGTATTATTCTCTTCGTTATTTTACAGCCTAAGTTAATCCTCAGTGACGAACTTACGGTTAAAATTAAATCTCATATTCGCCGTCATACAAGCCCGAGGCATGTACCTGCTAAGGTTATTCAGGTTAGCGACATCCCTAGAACTATTTCTGGAAAAATCGTTGAGCTGGCGGTGCGCAAGGTTGTTCATGGCGAAGAAGTGAAGAATACCGATGCTCTAAAAAATCCTGAGGCACTGAATTTGTTTAAAAATTTACCTGAGTTAGAAGTTTAGCTATAGTCTAAACATTGACTCAACATTAGGTAAAGAAGATCAGTATGACGGAATCAAGCAGTATCGATATTAAACTTCTAGAAGGATTTATCCCTTTTGATTATCTGTCCACTGCTTGTATTCACGATCTTGCTAGCCAATTTAGGGTTCATCAGCTAACAAAAGGCAAAATTCTGTTTAAACGCGGTAGCGAAGATCAGGAGTGCCACTTTTTAATTGCCGGTGAGATTGACCTAGCCGACGAAAATTTTAATATTAATAAAATCTCTGCGACCAGTGAAGAGAATTATATCGCCCTCGATAATAGCTCCCTCATTCACCGAAATTCTGCGATCACCACATCCGACTGTCAATTTTATAGCATTAATCGCGACTATCTTGATCTCGTCACGACCTGGTCTCAATTAGCAGAAGACTTAGAAGAACAAGCTCCAGACCTCGATGAGAGTGAAAGCCTAGATTGGATGGAGGCGTTATTAACCTCTCCTCTATTTGCGCAAGTGCCGGCTGCCAATATTCAAAAATTATTAGTCCGTTTTAATGAACAAGATGTCAGTATTGGCCAGCAAATTGTTAAAGAAGGTGATAGTGGGGAAGAATTTTATGTAATCAAAGAAGGTCGCGCGATCGTTACTCAAGGTGATGGTAAAAAAGAAAAAACCGTGGCGGCGATTCAAACCGGAGATTGCTTTGGAGAAGATGCATTAATCTCCGAAAGTGTTCGTAATGCAACGGTTACCATGGCCAGCAATGGCGCCCTAATGGTATTAGGGAAACAAGATTTTGATGAGCTATTGAAAAAGCCCATCATCAAATCAATCACCTTAGATGAACTGCACATTCAAATGGAAGAAGGTGATTCCGGTACTGTCATTATCGATGTGCGCCGACCGCAAGAATACCAGCATGATCAATTAAAAGGCAGCCAGAATGTGCCGTTGAATCATCTTCGAGAAAAGTTGAAAACCATGAACCATGATTTTCACTATGTGGTCTGTTGTGATGGTGGTCGTCGCAGTGAAGTCGCGGCTTATATCATGAACGAATCAGGTTTTAATGCGGTGTGTTTAATTCGCTAATGTGTGATTAGACTTCTGTATGGCAATAATTCATTTCAATCTAAGCCCAGTGCGCTAGCATGCCTTTTTCAAATACCTGGTTAGCGCTCAATTTGCGTTCGTAAATAAAGATATTACTCACCGGAAAGTTCAATTCTTTGCCTAGCCGATGGGCAAGGGAATGCATAACCTTTTCGGTAAGATCAGCACTCAATACTTCCGGCACTAACAACTCAACTAAGATAGGGTGGGAGTGACTCGGCTGCTTATCGGCCAATTCACCTTTTACGATATAATGATTTTCTTCTATGTATTGCCAACTAATCGAGAGCTGAGCTTGCTCAATTCTCACATCTCGAGATACCCCACTACTCAATGCGGACATGACCTGCGCCATATCCAAACTTTCAGGCAGAGGCAATGAGCTAATTCGGATGATTGGCATTTCAGTATCCTTTTTATCAATTCTATTTTAAGTTTAGATAAGATCCCCTATTGCGCAATTTTGGGCAAAAAAAAGCCCTGCAATGCAGGGCTTAATCATTCAAATCAGCGCTTAAAGCTTGTCTGATTCGTCCGCTAGGTACTGGGCAACGCCTTCTGGAGAAGCGTTCATACCTTTGTCACCTTTGTTCCAACCAGCAGGACAAACTTCACCGTGCTCTTCGTGGAATTGTAGAGCTTCAACTAAACGTACAAGCTCATCCATGTTACGGCCTAGTGGAAGGTCGTTGATGATTTGAGAGCGAACTACGCCTTCTTTATCTATGATGAATGCGCCACGTAGTGCTACGCCGCCTTCAGTTTCAACGTCGTAAGCTTTAACGATACCGTGATCGATGTCAGCAGCCAAAGTGTACTTAACTGCGCCGATACCACCTTGGTTAATGGGAGTATTTCTCCAAGCGTTGTGAGTGAAGTGAGAATCGATAGAAACACCGATTACTTCAACACCTAGCTCTTTGAATTTGTCCATACGGTGATCCAAAGCGATCAACTCAGAAGGACATACGAAAGTGAAATCTAATGGGTAGAAAAATACGATACCGTATTTACCATTGATGGTTTCAGACAAAGAAAACTCATCAACGATGGTGCCGTTACCAAGTACTGCAGGAACGGTGAAATCTGGGGCTTTTTTACCAACCAATACGCTCATTTTAAAATCTCCGATAATGAGGTGGGAATGTACCAGTACGCAATGTACTAGCGTTAAATATTTAAGCCGATAATCATACCCTTCTCACTCGCTAAATCCTACTGCTAGCATAGGTTATTTGAGGAAAAAGATGGAGCCAAGCACTCGCCTCGCTTATCATGTTTAATACGCTATCGTGAGTCCAATAAAGGATCGAATAAAAAACGTGCTACGACCTAATACCAAGCTAGTTTTTGCACTGCTATTATCATTGGCTGTGCATGGCTTATTGTTGATTCAAGGAGAGCCTACGCAGCCCTATTTATCCAAAGCGTCAATTATCCATGCGCGCTTAGATAAACAAGACCGCGAACTCCTTCAACAAGAACAAACTGGCCAGATTGCTAAACAGCATAATGAAAAAATATCTGAAGCCAGCAAGCCTTCCCAAGCGGCAGAAGATCAAGCGTTTGAGCAACAGGCCAAACAAGCTGAACCTGCAGCACAAGACAAAACTATCCTTAGCAGCAAGGGCAAAACCGTTAAAAAGGTAGAGTCCCCTGCTGAACTGCCGCAGAAAACTGAAGTTCAAAAAGTTGAGAGTGAGCCTTTAGTTGAACAGTCAGAAGCCATAAGCAGTAAACCTAAAAGCCAACAAGAGAGTCAGATAAGCAGTGATAGCCGCGCGCAAGTAGAGGCGTTAAACGGCAGTGAAGATCCAACTTATACTTCTTATAGACGCGTATTAAGCCAGTACCTAGCGCAACGACTAGAAGCCCACTCAAGTCTTCAGGGCCGTGTACGGTTAAAAATTAAACTAGAATATGGCTCCTTTGCCACCAGCGTGAATATTATTGAATCCAGCGGAGATGTCGAGGTTGATCGCTGGGCAAGAAAAGCAGCCCTTGCCGCGAACCCTTACCCTAAGATTCCTAAAGAGATCGGCTCTACTTTTGAGTTCTCACCCACCTTACAGCTCGGTCCTATTGAGGCTAATCGCTAACTATAGCCTTAGCGCTATAGCGATTAACCCGCTTAAAGTTATTAACTATGAGGCTTTCATGCGATACCAGTCACTTTTCCTGCCAATAAAAAACCATAACCTTCACCTCATGCATATTAGCCAACCAGGACATAACGGTATTCCTATTCTTATGATTCATGGCATGGTGGAGGATGGTCGTATTTTCTATCATAAAAGTGGCAAAGGATTAGGCAGCTTTTTCGCCAAGCAAGGTTATAACGTATACGCTGCAGATTTAAGAGGTATGGGGTTAAGTACTCCGAAAGTCAGCGCCAAGAGCACTCATGGCCAAACAGAAACTATTCAGCAAGATATCCCGAGTTTGATTCGTTTTGTCATGGAGCATAGTGGTCATGACAAGTTACATATCATGGCGCATTCTTGGGGTGGTGTTTATGTTAACTCTGGATTGTTATTTCAGCCTGAGCTTATTCCGCATGTACTGTCATCGACCTTTTTTGGCAGTAAGCGTCGGGTGCAAGCGAGAACACTAGAGCGTTATTTTAAAATTGAATTAATTTGGAATCGCTTATCCCTAGCGGCCAGTAAGCGTAAAGGCTATCTGCCTGCCATTCATTATAAAATGGGATCTGAAAACGAAAGCTATAAAACCCATAAACAGTGTGTAGCCTGGGTGAAGAGTAAGTCTTGGGTAGACAGTGATAACGGTTTTGATTATGGCGCTGCAGCGCGAAAGACTGTGCTGCCTACGACCTTACACATAGCCGCTATACGAGATATCAGTATGGGGCATCGATTTGACGTGAAAGCCTTTATGAAGGAATCTGGCCCCCATAAAGCCGACTATTTAATGCTCGCGAAGAAGCTAGGTAATACCCTAGATTACGACCACATCAACATGTTGACTGCTGCGCAGTGTATTGATGATCACTTCCCGACGGTTCTTAACTGGATAAAGAAACAAGAAAGCTAATCAGCACCTTTTAAAGTCAGACTTATCCGTAGAGCATAAAAAAGGCGACCC
>CAXIBC010000028.1:0-31478 GCA_964022115.1 uncultured Oleispira sp.
ATACTATAGGTATGATTGTTTGCACTAGCGATGTTTCAGAAACTGTACCAAAATCAGAATAGTTATATTCAAAATTTAAGTTTTGAGGAATCGATATGAGCGCCCCTAAAAGAGCATCTGATACGCCTTATGCAGTCGACGTTGAAGCTGGGAAGTCATATTTCTGGTGCGCCTGCGGCGAAAGTAAATCACAACCATTTTGTGATGGATCGCATAAAGGCTCAGGTTTCACGCCAGTAAAGTATGAAGCCGCTGAAACTAAAAAGGTTTTCTTTTGTGGCTGCAAAAGAACAGTATCGCAACCAATGTGTGATGGTAGCCATAAAAAATAATAAGGCAGTTTCGATATGAGATAAAACCATGAATACTCAGAATCTTAATACTCCAGCAATAGAGCTTAGTACATCAACTTGGTTAAATACTGATAAACCAATTAAACTTAATGATTTGCTAGGGCGTATAGTTGTTATTCATACATTTCAAATGTTATGCCCAGGCTGTGTATCGCATGGGTTGCCACAAGCGCTAAAAATAAGAAATACCTTCGCCGAATCCGATGTTATTGTCTTAGGTTTACATACTGTTTTTGAGCACCATTCGGTTATGGGGAAAGAGGCATTGGAAGTATTTTTAGATGAATATAGAATTCACTTTCCAGTAGGCATTGACCAAGCTGAAGCGGGCAATAACATACCACTCACAATGCAAGCCTATGGTTTGCGTGGCACTCCCTCTCTTATAATTATAGATCGTAAAGGGCAAATAAGATTGAACCATTTTGGTGTAATTGACGACATGTTAGTGGGTGCAAAAATTGGTCAATTAATATCTGAGTAGCTTCCACCGAATACTTTTGAGTTCATTTTTCATGAGCTAGTAATAATTATTTTCTGCGATATAGGTTATTGCTATATCGGTAACCTAGATCGCCCCCATATTGGCAGTTACATCAAAAAGTCCACTTGACGTTCCACTCGAGTAACGACTTATTTTGATGGTTCGTTATCAGCAGCAGGCTAGATTGTTGGAATTGACTATACTCAAATAAAATTAAATAAAGTGACGTCGATATGATTAAACCGGAATTGCCAGCTAATGAAGCAGAAAGGCTTCATGCTTTAAGATCACTTAAAATTCTAGATACCTCTCATGAAGAGCGCTTTGACCGTGTTACCCGCATGGCTAAGCGTATGTTCGGTGTAGAGATTTCACTGGTTAGCCTAGTTGATGACGATAGGCAGTGGTTTAAATCGGCGCAAGGTTTGGATGCGACTGAGACACCGCGCGAAATCTCATTTTGTGGTCATGCCATTAATGAGGATGGTTTATTTATTATTCCAAATGCGATTGAGGATGCTCGGTTTTATGATAACCCGCTGGTGATTGACGCGCCGAATATTCGTTTTTATGCGGGTTACCCATTAAAATTGAGGCAGGGTATAAACTTAGGCACATTATGTTTGATTGATTCGAAGCCTAGGCATCTGGATGAAGAAGATAGGCAGCTTTTAAGCGACTTAGGGGCGATGATTGAGCAAGAAATCCGATCAATTCAATTGGCAACCTTAGATGAATTAACCCTAATATCGAACCGCAGAGGATTTTTGACATTAGCTGAACATAGCCAAAGAGTCTGCCAACGCAAGAAATTTTCTGTGTCCGTTATCTTATTTGACCTTAATAAATTTAAACCCATCAATGATGATTTTGGACACCATGAAGGTGATTTTGCATTAAAGCAGTTTGCCGAAGTGATGCGCAGTGTCTTTCGGGATAGCGATGTGATTGGCAGGCTGGGTGGGGATGAGTTTGTTGCCATGCTGACAGATGCTAATGATGAACAAATTGCGATTATCCTAGATCGCTTTAAAACAGAAATGGATGCAATGAATCAGGCCATCAATAAACCTTACCTTATCGAATACAGTGTTGGTGTGGCGAGCTTCCCTTATGATACCGAATTATCGTTAGAAGCAATGGTTGCGCAAGCTGATAGCGCAATGTACGAACATAAGACAGGGAAGGTGCGATAGTACAAAGGAAGTACTATAAAGTTTTAACACGTCAGTGAAGATAACGGTAACCTAACGCGGGCATTCGTTGTATTCGTTCGTGTATTTCAGTTATTCCTCCATCCCCCGTACTGTCTGTGTGCTATACATTATTAACTGATCACAACATACGTTTATGTGGGTAATAGGAGATTTGCTTATGTCTAATAATAAATGTCCAGTCATGCACGGTGGTGCAACTGAGACCAGTATGTCGAATATGGAGTGGTGGCCTAAGGCGCTTAATCTAGACATCTTGCATCAACACGATAATAAAACGAATCCCATGGATGAAGACTTTAACTATCGCGAAAGCCTTAAAAACCTAGATATAACCGCCTTAAAAAAAGACTTTATGGCCTTAATGACCCACAGCCAAAAATGGTGGCCAGCGGATTGGGGCCATTATGGTGGCTTAATGATTCGTCTGTCTTGGCACGCTGCGGGCACGTATCGCATTGCCGATGGTCGAGGCGGTGCCGGCACAGGTAATCAGCGTTTTGCCCCTCTTAACTCTTGGCCAGATAACGGCAACCTAGATAAGGCCCGTCGTATCCTTTGGCCGCTGAAGAAAAAATACGGTAATAGACTCAGCTGGGCAGACTTAATTGCTTATGCTGGCACCATGGCTTATGAATCTATGGGTTTAAAAACCTTTGGTTTTGCTTTTGGTCGAGAAGATATTTGGCACCCAGAAAAAGATACTTATTGGGGCGCAGAAAAAGAATGGCTTGCCCCTAGTGGTGGTGAGAATAGTCGCTATTCAGGTGAACGTGATTTAGCCAATCCTTTAGCCGCGGTGATGATGGGGCTTATTTATGTGAACCCAGAAGGGGTTGATGGTAAACCAGACCCGCTTAAGACGGCTAAAGATGTGCGTATTACTTTTGAGCGCATGGCGATGAATGATGAAGAAACCGTGGCACTGACAGCCGGTGGTCATACAGTAGGTAAGGCCCATGGTAATGGCAATGCCGATGAGTTAGGCGCCGAACCCGAGGCGGGAGAAATTGAAGATCAAGGGTTCGGTTGGCTGAATAAAACCAAGCGTGGTATTGGTCGAGATGCCGTCACCAGTGGTATTGAAGGTGCTTGGACAACGCATCCTACACAATGGGATAACGGTTATTTCGACATGCTACTTAACTATGAATGGGAGCTGAAGAAGAGCCCTGCTGGGGCCTGGCAATGGCAACCCATTGATATTAAAGAAGAGCATAAACCAGCAGACGTTGAAGATTCTTCGCTGCGTACAATCCCTATTATGACCGACGCTGACATGGCCATGAAAATGGACCCAAAATACAGGAAAATAGCGGAGAAGTTTTATCAAGACCCTGCGTATTTTGCTGACGTATTCGCCCGCGCTTGGTTTAAATTGACGCACCGTGATATGGGCCCTAAGGCGCGATACATAGGCCCAGACGTTCCTAAAGAAGCACTTATTTGGCAAGACCCTATTCCAGCGGGTAATACCGGCTACGATGTTCAAACCGTAAAAGACAAAATCAGCGCTAGTGGTTTAAGCGTGAGTGATCTGGTGGCTACGGCGTGGGATAGCGCGAGAACATTCCGTGGTTCGGATAAGCGCGGTGGTGCTAATGGTGCCCGTATACGTCTTGCGCCCCAAAAAGATTGGTTAGGTAACGAGCCTAAGCGCTTAGCTAAGGTATTGGCGGTATTAGAAGTCATTGCTAATGAAAGCGATGCCAGTATTGCCGATGTGATTGTACTGGCGGGTAATGTGGGTATTGAGCAAGCCGCCAAAGCGGCAGGTTGTCAGGTGACTGTGCCGTTCTCGCCGGGTCGAGGTGATGCCAGCGACGATATGACCGATGTTGAGGCGTTTGAGGTATTAGAACCTTTGCATGATGGTTTTCGCAACTGGCTTAAAGGGGATTATGTGGTGACCCCAGAAGAGATGCTACTAGATCGTGCGCAATTAATGGGCTTAACCGCCCCCGAAATGACAGTGCTTGTGGGGGGGATGAGAGTATTGGGTAGCAACCATAATGGCAGTCAATGCGGTGTATTTACCGATAGGGAAGGCATACTGAGTAATGACTTTTTCGTTAACCTTACCGATATGAATTACTCGTGGCAGCCAAAAGGCAAAAACTTGTATGATGTTTGTGACCGCGATAGCGGTAAGGTTAAGTGGACTGCGACGCGTGTAGATCTGGTTTTCGGTTCTAATTCGATTCTGCGCTCCTACGCTGAGGTGTATGCCCAAGATGATAATCAAGAGAAGTTTGTGCGTGATTTTGTCGCCGCTTGGAGCAAGGTTATGAATGCAGATCGCTTTGATCTGGCTTAACGGCTTAACCTCAATAGCCGAGGTTAACCCTTAATGATGGAGGCTTACCCCTAATGTTAGAAATTTAACCTTAGGGGAAGCTATTTAATTAAAAGCTATTGAGTTTACTGGCCGTTAATTCTATGGGCCATTGAAGATCACTTAGATTCTCTATTGGACTATATTTATCAATATGAGTATCTTCTATACAGCCTTTCACTTTCTGAATACGGCACGATTTTAAAGGTTAAAAAAGTGGTATTAGACAATATCGGTAAATACTTAGAACAATTCGGCGACAGTGTTTATTTCGCTTTTTCGCAGCCAGATACTTATGTTCAGTTTGGTCTTATTATTATCATTTATAGCATTGCTTTTTTGCTTTCTAAAAAGATCAGTAAGCATGCTGCAAATTTCAATTCAAGAATCACATCAGAGGATGCTTTTGCATTGCAGAAGCAAATAGTTAATCGGCTAAGTAATTATATTGCCCCTGTATTAGCTATTTTAATCTTGAAAATATCCATTGAAATGAACGAAGTAGCACTTAGCCAAAGCTGGGTGAAGCAAACCGCAATTACCATTGCGATATTGTATTTATTTAATTCAGTAATCCGCGATTTTGTGAAAAATAGATTTATTGTCTTGGTCCTTAGATGGATCGGCATGCCATTATTATTTTTACACATGATCAATGTACTGACTGATCTCATCGCCGTGCTTGAATCCATATCGTTATCGATTGGTAATATTGAAGTTTCGGCGTATGGGGTCACTAGGGTTGCGTTATTTGGAACCTTATTATTTTGGTTAGGCCGAGCGACGAATAAAACTGGTGCAGAGATTATTCGAAAGCAAGCAAAGCTGGATCTGCGGACCCGAGAAGTTGCCGCTAAACTCTTTGAAATTGCTATCTTTTCGGCCATCGCTTTATTGCTATTACAAGTAATGGGTATCAATCTTACTGCGTTAGCCGTCTTTGGTGGTGCATTAGGTGTGGGTATTGGTTTTGGCTTACAAGCCATTGCTTCCAACTTTATCTCGGGTTTTATTATTCTATTGGATCGCTCTCTTTCTATTGGTGATTATATTGAACTTGAAGATGGCCGTACTGGGGTTGTTAGACAGCTGAGTATGCGAGCGACAACCTTAGAAACCTTTGATGGTAAAGACATAGTTGTGCCCAACGAGAAGTTTATTGTTGGTACCTTTATCAACTGGTCTCATAAAGATTTAAAGCAGCGCTATCGAGTAGATTTTTCGGTGGCTTATCATTCTGATATTAGAAAACTGGTTGAAATTATTAAGGTGGTCGTTGCGGGTCATGAGCAGGTCTTAAGTGGTGATGCTGTACCGCTTGAAGAACGCCCAGATTGTGAAATTGATAGCTTTGGTGATTCGGGCATTAATATGTTTGTTGAGTTTTGGATGGAAGGTATTGACGATGGTAAGAACCGCGTAGGTGGTGATCTAATGTTACTGATATTAGAAGCACTACAAGAACATGGTTTCGAGATTCCTTTCCCTCAACGAGAAGTACGGGTATTAAATAATCCAGAGACATTATCGTAAACTGATCGGAGAAATGGATTATTAATCCCTTGAAAAAATATCTAGCCGCAAGCCAGTATATCGATTGGCAACAGCCAGATGTATTGGCAAAAGCTCAGAGCTTAGCGGAAGGTAAAGCAGGTGACGAAGCCATTGCCCGGGCATGCTTTGAGTTTGTGCGAGACGAGATCAAGCACAGCTGGGATTACCAGGCTAACCCAGTGACCTGTAAAGCATCGGACGTTTTAAAATATGGTACTGGTTATTGTTATGCTAAAAGTCATTTATTAGCCGCGTTATTACGGGCTAATAACATACCGGCAGGGCTTTGTTATCAGCGGTTAACCATTAATAATGATCAGCCGCCATTTTGTTTGCATGGCCTTAATGCTGTGTATTTGCAAAAATATGGTTGGTATCGCATTGACCCTAGAGGGAATAAAGAGGGCGTGAATGCGGATTTTATTCCTCCTCAAGAGCAGTTGGCGTTTGCGATTAAGCATGTGCAAGAGGCTGATTTAGCAGGAATTTGGCCTGAACCTATGGCCGTGGTGGTTGATGTATTAACGGCCTATGCTGACGTTTTAGACGTTGCTCAAAACCTGCCAGATATCGAGCTAACCCTGTTGGCTAAGGCGTAATGGTTAGCGCTGTTGATCGTTTTCTATATTTAGCCTGTTCCTAAACATGATTATCTTTCGACTATACTTGTCTAGGTAAGGTTCATTATCTAGGATTTTTCATGATTGCTCGCCACCTGCTATTTGCTAGTACGCTTTTGGCCAACTTGATCTTCACCTTGCCACTTAAGGCAGAAGAATATCAATTTGCCTCTATTAGGGGGTTATATGAGCAGCAAGTAGGTCAAATTGTACTGCCTAAGATTTATCAAAAACTCGGTATTTCTATTACGATCAAACCCATGCCGGGCCAGCGAGCTATGTTAGAAACGGCCAGTGGGCGCACGGATGGTGAAATCATGCGTATTTGGAGCTATGGTATTGAGCATCCAGATAGCCTTCGAATTCCTACGCCTTATTACCAATTAGAAACCATGGCCTTTTATAAAGCAGGCAGTAGCGTTGATATTAAGTCAGCCAAAGATTTAGCGAACTACTCGCTGTTGAAGGTCAGGGGGGTAAAACATACCAATAATATCACCGTGGGTCTGGATCGGGTTTATGATTATGATGATACTGAGAATATGCTGAGAGCGTTAAACAAAGTGCGTAACAATGTTGCTTTAACCCATACCTCGGATGGTCTATTTGCGATTAGAAAATATCACATTAAAGAAATAGAACACCTCGATCAGCCGCTATCAGTATTACCCTTGTATCACTATGTGCATAAAAAGAATGCACATCTAATTGCAGCGGTTGATCGAGTGATTAAAGAGATGAAGCACTCAGGAGAGCTGAAGAGTCTGATTGAGGCGGCAGAAAAGCAGGTTTATGAAATGCATGGTTTAAGCATAAAATAAGGGCATTCTTATGGATATTAGCGTTAGCATTGAGATAGCCAGCGCGCAAGAAACTATCTGGCAAGCGATCACTGATATTGATCATTGTGGGGATATGATTTCGACTATATTAGCGGTCGAAGTACTGCATAGACCACCTTCGGGCCTAGTGGGCCTTAAGTGGAAAGAGACACGCAAGATGTTTGGCAAAGAAGCCAGTGAAACTATGTGGATTACAGAAGCGGTGACCCATAGATATTATTGCACTCGGGCCGAAAGCCATGGCGCGGTTTATGTTACGCAATTATCCATTGAAGAACAGGGTGACAATAACTGCCGTTTAACCATGTCTTTTAAAGGTGAAGCGCAAACGTGGTTAATGACATTGATTTCATTTGTTATTAACCCCTTCATGAAAGGATCGATGAAGAAGATGTTATTAAAAGATTTGACCGATATTAAAACTTTTGTCGAGGGGCAGACTGAAGTAAAAGGCTGAGGTAAAAGGTTGAGAGCCTATTACCTCGTAGCCAGCTGCAACATATAGCAAAAGTTGAAACGACTACTGACTGACTCGGGCCAGCAGTTCAATAGAAGCATCCACCTCAACTTTGCGAATCGCAACACTTTCAATGTTACATCCCACCGGAATGCCTTTTTCATCGGCAAAGGCTTTTAGCTCGCGATAGCTTTGCTCGGAAACATCAACAGAGCGCTGTAAAATATCTTTCGCGTGTATTAAATCATTCTCTAACCATTTAGGGATACTGATGCCTAACCACTTCATGAACTGCAGCGTTTTGGCCGAGCCACAAGGGGTGAGGGTAAATAGAATCGGCACTAAAGGAATGTCGTTTTCTTTACCGTAATAATAATAATCTGACAGGAAATTCTTTGACGCATTTACGTCATACACTCCCTGTGAGACAAAGAAGCTACAGCCTTGGGCAATCTTGTTAAATACTCGTAAATGCTCGTCACCTTTCGCCTGGTGCCGTTCTGGGATAACTACCCCACCTAATAGCACATCACTATCGCTTGCGGCTTTTAGTTTATAGGCATCATTAATCGATAAGCTTACTTCTTGTGACTTAGAGGCGGCGCCGACAAAGATAGATAAATACTCTTTTGGGTCGGCTTGGGTTAAAAAGTCGGTGAGCTGATTATTAGAATATTTACCTACAGCGCGGTAGATAATCTTAGGTATGGCCAGGTCTTGTAAGTGCTGCTGACTGTAATCATAACAATCTAGAGTTTCCATAAAAGGAAAAGGGCGTTCTTGTGCAGTCCGAGATTTTTCATCTTGAATATCGTAGAGCACTAAACCATCAACATTTTGGTTTTTCAGACGCTCAACCTGGCGTGCAGAAATTTCTGCAACCTTGTCTTCAGAGGTGCCTTTTTTGGGTGGCGTAATACCATAAAGTACTATGTCACTGGCGCGTTTTTTAATCTTATCAATCAGGGTATCAGTAGGCATGGTGGTTGTTCTATTGTCTATTCTTGCCCTCAATATACCACTGCTGCCGGATTAAAGCAGCGTCGCTTTAAAACAATTGGTTGAAACTTATTCCCCAAGCACTGCCATCGCGAACCTTATCGTTTTGTTTATTTTTATAACTGATATTGAGGTATTTAAGCCCTAACGAAGAGCCGGTTCCAGGGAAGTGGAATAAATATTCGGCATAAGCGCCATAGGCCGTATGATAGCGGGCGTTATCTGTGGTCTCGCGGCTAGTGAAAGTGGGGTCGAAGTGAGCGCTGATGCCACCACCCCAACAATGACGACCTATCCAATAATGACTAAAAACATCGATAGGTTTGCGCGTGAAGGATAAAACACTGGTCTCACCGGCATTGTTTTTAGCGGTAATGAGATCAAATAGGTAACCACCTTTAATACCCACATCCATCTTCTTATTAAACATTAAGTGGGCAATACCTAAGGCGATATACACTCCAGAGCCTGCTCGAATACTATCGCTTTCGCCATTTTCGAAGCGTACATGTTCTAAGGTTTGTCCACCTAATAAGGCTTCTACACTAAAAAAGGGGCGGGTATCACTGTACTCTTCGTCAGAGAAAGCGTCTTCATAAGGAGGTTCTTGAGCAGGTTCTTGGGCATAACAGCGGCTGATTAGCAGTAAAAATACCATCAGGGGACGAGTGATATTCATATCTTTTCCCCTTATGTTATTGCACTTGTTCTTGCTCAATAGGGCGTTTGATTAAGCGAGCAAAGAGCACACCGACTTCAAATAATAACCACATAGGTACAGCGAGTATGGTCTGAGAGATCACATCGGGAGGGGTTACAAACATGCCAATCACAAAGCAGCCAAGAAAGATGTAAGGGCGCTTAGCGGTTAAGCTTTCAACTGTGGTAGCGCCCATCAATACCATTAAGAAGGTAGCGATTGGGATCTCAAAGGCAATGCCAAAAGCAAAGAACATCTTTAAAATGAAATTCAGGATGTTGCTAATATCAGGCATCAAGGTGACCCCTTGTGGCCCTACCGAGGTGAAGAAGGCAAAGGCTAAAGGTAATACGACGTAATAGGCGAATACGATGCCGGTATAAAATAATACGATGCTAGAAAGCAATAAGGGAATAGCAAACTTCTTTTCATGCTGATACAAGCCAGGGGCGATGAACGACCAGACTTGATGCAGGATAAAAGGGACCGATAAGAAAATCGCTAAGACAATAGTGAGTTTAAAAGGGACTAAGAAAGGTGATGCGACCCCAGTTGCAATCATACTGCCATCTGCGGGTAATATGGATGAGAGTGGCTGCACTAAGATAAGATAGAGATCGTTAGCGAAATAAAACAGCCCAAGAAAAATCACCAGTACCGATAGCACTATTTTAAGCAGACGATTACGCAGCTCTATAAGGTGCGTCATCAAAGGTTGTTCTGCGCTTTCGATAGAAGGATCGGGCTGGGTCATGTTATTGAATCTTATGTCTTATTTGCTGAGCTATTACTACTAGCTTGATGACTGCTAGCATCATCTTTGCTGGCATCGCTATTATTAGCATCATTTTTGTTAGCTGTTTTTTTGGCAGCCATTTCTTCTTCATCTAGGAAGGTGGCATAAGGGTCTTTGAGCTTATCTTTAAGCTCTTCCGTGCGCACTTGTCGCTCCAAGTCATCTTGGATATTGCTCATGGTGCGGCGAATTTTGCCCACAAACAAGCCAACTGTACGTGCAGCTTTGGGTAAGCGTTCTGGGCCTAATACTAATAAACCCAGAATGCCGACGACCATTAACTCTAAAAAACCAATATCAAACACTCAATGTGCTCCGAATTATTTCTTGTCTTGGTCTTTTGGCTGATCAGCAGTTTGCTTCTCAGATGCACTGTCAAAGGTGGCATCTTTTTCTTCATGAGTGATGGATTGCTGTTGATCAGAGTTTTTTTCATCTTCGGCTTTTTTACCATCGTCATTAATGGCATTTTTAAAACCTTTCACGGCACCACCAAGATCGCCACCTAGGTTACGTAACTTCTTGGTTCCGAAGATTAAGATTACGATAACGAATACGATCAATAACTGCCAAATACTTATACCACCTAACATGATACTTACCTCTATTTATTCAATGGGTCTAAAAACCTGGTAGCTTAGAGCCGCCTAGGATATGAAAGTGCATGTGGAAAACTTCTTGGCCGCCTTTAGCACCGGTATTCGTAATGGTGCGGTAGCCTTCTAAGTTTTCTTGTTTTGCCAGCTTAGGAATGGTGTGCATTAACTTGCCCATCAAAGCTTCGTCTTCTGGCTGTAAATCATCGAGATTCACTATGTGCTTCTTCGGAATCAGCAGCAGATGAGTATCGGCCTTTGGATGAATATCGTGAAAGGCATAAAAATCATCATCTTCGTAGACGGTTTCCGAAGGAATGTCTCTTGCTACTATTTTGCAAAATAAACAATCAGTCATGTTTTAATTCCTTTTCTATTGGCTCGCTAGCCTATTTCGGCTGGCGAGACGCTTTTTCTTCTAAGCCTGACAAGCCAAAGCGACGTTTTAGTTCTTCGACCACCGCTTCAGGGCGCTCACCTAGCTGGGCTAATGCGACTAGGCTATGAAACCATAAATCAGCGGTTTCATAGATAACCTCTGAGTTATCACCACTACGCTCAGCGTCTTTCGCGGCAATAATCGTTTCCGTCGCTTCTTCGCCGACTTTTTCTAAAATCTTGTTTAAGCCTTTATGGTATAAGCTGGCGACATAAGAACTGTCTGCTGCCGCACTTTTACGTTCGTCTAGGATATTCCCTAGGGTCTCAAAAACCGATGTATTGTCTACTGAGTCGCTCATACTAAGCTCTTAATAATAAAGGAAATTAATAAATATCTTTGGGATCTTTTAATACTGGATCAACGGCTTGCCACTGACCTTGATCTACATCACCATTATGCACCCGATAGAAGCAGCTTTCACGCCCTGTATGACACGCGATCCCTCCAATCTGCTCGACTTGTAATACGATCACATCCGCATCGCAGTCTAAGCGTGCCTCGTGTAGCTTTTGTACATGCCCAGAAGACTCCCCTTTGCGCCATAACTGCTGACGCGAACGGGAATAATAGATGGCTCGATTTTCTTTAATTGTAAGGGTTAATGCTTCACGATTCATCCAAGCCATCATTAAAATGCGGCCTGTTTGGTGATCTTGGGCAATCGCGGGTACTAAGCCATCGCTGTCCCATTTAATGTCGTCTAACCAGTTACTCATGGCCTGATACTCATGCATGATCCATAAAGGATCTTATCTTGGTAAAAATATGCTCCGAAGCTTACCTTAATCTGAGTCTTGAGGGTACTATTGAAGCTCGCTAATACGGGTGAGTCCCGGTTAACTTGAGTATGTTTTGGGTTTTAGAATACGGAGATCGTATGACAGACAAACAAAAGCTATCTTGCCAATGTCACTGTGGCAAAGTTCAAGTGAGTATGGTGAAACCCCCTATGTTGCGCTTTTATTGCCACTGCACGATTTGCCAGAATCTTTATCAGCGACCTTTCTCGGATGTCACCGTCATGTGGGCGAAGGATGCCAAACTGACTGAAAGTAAACATATCGAATATAAACGACCTGGTTTATTGCTAAAACGTGGGGTATGTATCCATTGTAAACAGCCCATTTTTGCCACTATGAGCTTGTTTCCGGGGCTGAAGTGGGTATTTGTGCCGAGCCAGCGTTATGAAGATCAAGCTAAGCTACCCAACGCCAGCGCGCATATATTTTATCATCGTAGTAAAACGGATATTGATGATGGCATATTAAAGGTGAAGGGCTTTATAAAAAGTGAGTTGGTGATTAGCTGGCTGATTTTGAAATCAGCCTTTTATTAATAACCAGAGCGCGCCAAAAGCCGCAAGAGAAATGCCTAGGGTTTCCGGCATGGCGAGGGCAGCACTTTGCCACCAAAGAAAGCCTCCTGTTCCCATACTAGTAAAGGCTAACTTTTGCTGACGGCGTTGTTTACCTTGCTTGATGATCTCTAAATTAAGGTGCGCAAGCTGTTCGGAAATTTGCGCTTGGCTAGTATCAATCTGGCTCAACTTACTTAAGCTACTATGAATCAACCCTGGGATTTGTGGGCCTTTTTCTATCCAATTAGGCAGCTGACGTTTAAACTCTCGGAGTGCGCCTTTAGGGCCAAAGCGTTCTTTGATCCAACGCTCCATATAAGGCTTGGCGGTATTCCATAAGTCCAGCTGAGGATAAAGTTGACGGCCAAGACCTTCAATATTCAATAACGTCTTTTGCAATAATACTAGCTGTGGCTGTACTTCCATATTAAAACGGCGAGCGACTCGGAAGAGCTGTAATAACACTTGGCCAAAAGAAATTTCGGCAATCGGCTTTTCGAAAATGGGCTCACACACACTGCGAATGGCCGATTCTAATTCGTGCACCTTAGTATTGGACGGTACCCAGCCACTATCAATATGTAACTGCGCAACTTGGTAATAATCTTGGTTAAAGAAGGCTAATAGATTGCGCGCTAGGTAGTGCTGATCTTGTTCGTTAAGGGTACCTACAATGCCACAGTCGATGGCGATATACATAGGTTTTTGAGGGCTGCCATGGGCAACAAAAATGTTGCCAGGATGCATGTCGGCGTGGAAGAAACTATCGCGGAATACCTGAGTGAAGAAAATTTCTACCCCACGCTCAGCTAATACCTTCATATCTGTGCCTTGAGCTTCTAGGGCGGCAACATCGGCGACTGGGATGCCATAAATGCGCTCGCTCACCATGACGCTAGTACGCGTCATCTCCCAATAAACTTCCGGTACATAAATCAGATCAGAGCCTTCGAAGTTGCGTCGTAATTGCATGGCATTCGATGCTTCAATGGCTAAATTCAATTCAGCGTGAATGGTATGACTATAATCTTCGACGACTTCCACTGGCTTTAGGCGGCGACCTTCGGCGGAGTACTTCTCTACTAATCGTGCCATTTGATCGAGCAAGATCATGTCGCGATCGATGGTTTTATAAATGCCAGGGCGAACGACTTTCACCACCACCTCGGTGCCGTCGTGAAGTGTGGCTGGGTGAACTTGGGCAATAGACGCTGACGCCATCGGCACAGGGTCGAACTTGGCAAATAAAATGTCGACACTTTCTCCGAGCTGAGATTCAATCAGCTGGGTTGCTTCTTTGCCAGAAAACGGCGGCACATTGTCTTGCAAATGGATGAGTTCATTAACTATGTCGTCGGGGATTAAATCGGGACGAGTCGATAAAATCTGGCCAAATTTGACGAATATAGGGCCAAGCGCTTCAAGGGCTAAGCGTAAACGTTCACCCCGAGTTAACTTTTTTGGCACTGGGGCTAAGCGCCAAGGGGCGAGCCATAAGGCAATTCGCAAAGGTAGAGGCAGCTGCTGCGTAGGGATCAGGTCGTCTAAGCGGTAGCGAGTAAAGATGTAGAGGATTTTCCACAAACGCCAAAAATTAGCCACAGCTTAGCTTCCTTGTTCTTTCGATGGGTTACGTTTGTTGATGAGCTGTCTGAGGTGTTCAAGACGGGCCTCTGCGCGATCCGTCGCTAGGCGAAGATCACTGACTTGTTGGCTGAAGTGTTCAGCTAAAGGTTTAGGAACCAATAACTGCACTTCGTCTTCTAGGTATTCTTTGCTGCTGGTGGTTAAGGTTTGACTGCTGTCTTGGCCCCACTTGATGAGGTTGCGAAATCCTTTACCGACTTGATGTGCAATCAGTCCACCGGTCATTGGGCTGATTAAGGCTTCCCAATCGATATCCATTTTCTGCACAATTTTCGCTAGGTCTAAAATCAGAGCACTGCTGCCACTGATATCAACATCACCATTCATTAAAGCATCGGCTTTATCACTAGCAAGTGCGACGGCCAGTAATTCACCTAGGCTGCCAAAAATGGTGCTATCACATTCGTCTTGATCGCGAAGGCTTAGGTGAAAACCTTGTGTCTGTATCGTCACCACAAGAATCAGCCAATCATCGCTTTGAATGCATATCCGTTTACCTTCAAATTTAGCCAACGCTTGCAATAACCCTGCGTCGTGTTTGAGCAGGGCATTCATGCTGGCTTCTATACTCGCGCATAAGGCGCTATCGATGATTGGGCTGATCATGGTCTGTGGGTAACCTAAGCCTTAATGCCGCGATGCAATGCGACCATACCACCGGTCATATTGTGATAGCTCACACGGCTAAAGCCCGCATCTTGCATCATGCCTTTTAAGGTTTCTTGGTCTGGGTGCATACGAATGGATTCGGCTAAATACTTGTACGATTCTGAGTCATTAGTAACCAGCTTACCCATGAGCGGCAAAGCGGTGAACGAATAAAGATCGTAGGCTTTTTTCAATAATGGGTTGGTCGTTTGCGAAAACTCTAATACCAATAAACGACCACCAGGTTTTAATACGCGTAGCATTGAGCGCAAAGCTTCATCTTTGTCGGTGACATTACGCAATCCAAAAGCGATAGTAATGACATCGAAGGTATTATCTTCAAACGGTAAATACTGAGCGTTAGCTTGTACGTATTCGATATTGCCAACATACCCTTGGTTAGTTAAGCGCTCGCGGCCTACTTCTAACATAGAGGAGTTGATATCGGCTAATACGACCTTGCCTTGAGGGCCAACGATCTTGCTGAATTTTTTCGTCAGGTCGCCAGTACCACCGGCTAGGTCGAGGACTTTATTACCTGGGCGAACACCCGACATGTCGATGGTGAAGCGTTTCCATAAACGGTGAACACCAAATGACATTAAGTCATTCATCACGTCATATTTGGCCGCTACAGAGTGAAAAACATCAGCTACCATAGCTTGCTTTTCTTCTTTAGGGACGTCCTTGTAACCAAAGTGGGTGGTTTTATCTGTGTTATTCGCCATGTTTAAACCTCAAGCCTAGAGCTAAAGCAAAATAGTGCTTTTTAATTGCCCAGCATTCTACCCCTTAACCATCAGATTGGCTAATTTGCACCTATGCAGCAGATCAAGGTAAAGCAATAATATGGCGTAGTTTGAAATACGTAATTTAAAAACAAAATGGGATGGGAAATTGGCTATGTGGGTAACAATGAATAAAGTGGCGACAGTATTATTCTGGCTACTGGCACTCGCGAGCTATGTGATGCAGTGGCCTGGGTTATTGTCTTATCTGCCATTGGCGGCATTAATTGTTGCCGGTGCCCATGTATTGGAAACCGCATTTTTCTGGTTCTCATTAAAAGCGCATAGTGAGAACCCCAAAAAGGATGCCGCCTTGATCATGGTCTTTGGTATTTTTCACTTGCAAGGCTTTATGGCTAAAGCAAGTTAACTTCGATTCGATTTATCGACTCGTCTTCATTTTCAGTAATAACGTGCAGCGAGTCGATGCGATACAACTGGCGTTCGAAAGCGCCAATGCCAGATTCTCTTAATAAACCTGTGATCTCAACCCATTCTTGGTAGAGCGCAACGCCTCCAAAGCACTCTTCTAGTGCTTCTTGCTCAGCCAAGAGATCGGCAATACGGCTATCTAATAATAATATCGAAGCTTGTTTGCCATTTCCTTGATCCCAATGAAGGTCATCAACCAGATAGCTAAACGATTCTGTGACGATAAGAAAGCCTTCTATTGTGGTCGGTAGTTCATGATCACGCAGTTGTTTATCACAAGCCTCTTCTATGGAATAGCAGGTGGTTGCTGCAGTTGAGTTCGAGTCGGTCATTGAGCCTCTGTGAATGATTAAGTTTGGCATATAGAAAGGGTTAGAGGGTCTCAGTATAGGTGAGCCTAGTATTAAGCGGTAGTTTAAAGTTACCCACTATTTCTGTGGATAAGTCTCTGGATAGAGCTGGGGTAGATTGCTCTAAGGCGCTACTTTCATACGCTCGTTTTAAATTGTGTGATTTCCAACCAATGTCCGCCAAATGATTGATTTTCAATCACTTACAGGCAATTTTTATGGTTAACCTAATTTTTGTGGGTAAATACTAGGGAAATGGAAAAGAAACTATTTATACCCAGATTCTGTGGATAAGATGTTGGATATGTTATGGAGAACTGGCTCTGAAGTCGATCAATGCTGATCTGGGGGCGAGTGTTTAGCTTTTGTTCTTTTTTTGTTTACGATACTTAATTTATAAGCTCTGGGCTAGGGAGCTTATAAATTAAGTGCTGAAGACTCTTGATAAAGTTTCATTAATTTATCAGTAATAACCGATTTAATACCACTGCGTTCAAGTTCAGAAAGTGATTCTAGCTTGTTCAAACGTAAGCGGTGAAGGTGCAAGCAAGGTAGTTGGTCGTTGAACTCACGTAAATCACCTTTCATTAATACCGGTAAAAAAGGATCGTCTGAGTGGCTACGACGTAAAATCTGACGCATACCTTCTTGGAATGGAATAGGCACAGAGCGTACGTTTTTATCTTTATGAGAGATCACTAGGTATAAACCTTGTTTACCAATCAAGTTACCTGGGATGATATGCAAGCCTGTCGATTGAACGGCCTCATCTTTTAAATGATGAAATGTATCATGGAAGGCATAAGGGTCGGGCAAGATAACCATCTGACGGCCAGCAGCTTCAGGGAAGAAGATATTGTAGTTGGTATAGAGCTGTTCGACGGTATTGGAAAATACGCATAGCTTATTTTCGAACTTTTTAACAAAGTTCATCGCTTGCTGATGTTTGCTGATCTTATGCAGATCCCAAACTAAATCAGTATTCTGTTGTTGATTTGCTGCAACGCCCATAAATGCACCTCTAACCTTAATTTTTGGTACTCAGTATTTATGGCAGATCAATTACTAACATAAAAGTCATCAATCCCTAATCTTTTGATTGATCCTGCTACTTTGCTAAGAAAGTAATCGTACCTGCGTATGGTTATTATTAATCATTCTTTTGCAAAATACTGTGATAAGCCTAGCGTCAAGAATGTTAACTAGCAAGCATTCGTACACCTGTTAACAGTTCTGTTAAGCGACTTAACAAAAGCCACGAATTGTTACCATCGCCTTTAATGGCGCGGTCTATCTGCTCGGCAGTTTGTAGGCATTCGAATAACTCGGCTTGGGATAAGCGCGCTAATGCAGATTTGAAAGGAGGCTGTTGTTTAGGCCAGATATTCTGTGATTTGAAACCCTCTGTCAGGCGTTGAGGGCCATAAGCTTGTAAGCTGATAAGTTGGCGTATTTTGCGTATTAGGGCGCCTAATATCATGATGGGCTCATGACCTTCGGCTTTTAGGTGGCTTAATATGCGGGTTGCATCACCGATCTTGCCTAATAAACAGCTATCGGCGAGGGTGAAGGCGTCGTAGCGAGCACTATCGGCCGTCGCTTCTTCGATCAGTTCAGCGCTGATTTGCTGGGTGCCCATCATGCGCATTTTTTCTATTTCTTGCACGCCGGCTAATAAATTACCTTCAATTCTTTGGGCAAATAGCGCGACCGCGTCTTGGCTTGCGCTCATCCCTGCGGCCTGAATTCTGCGCTGTAGCCATCCGGGCAGCTGATTACGGTCAATCGGCCAGATAGCAATAAATACTCCAGCAGCTTCGAGTGCTTTAAACCATTTGGTTTTTTGGGTAGCGGCATCTAAGCGTGGTGTGACAATTAATACGACATTATCAGGATTGGGGTTAGCCGCGACTTCTAATAAGGCTTTGCCCTTGTCGCTCGGTTTGCCGTTTGGAATGCGAACTTCAATCAAGCGGCGGCTAGCAAATAGCGACATGGCGTTGGCCTGATCGAGCAGGTCGCCCCAATCAAAGCCGGCTTCTGCATGCAGCAGTTCTCGTTCTTCGATGCCGTGCTTTTTGCTTGCATGGCGAATTTGGTCACAGGTTTCTTGGACGAGTAGAGGTTCGTCACCTGAGATGATGTAAAAAGGGGCCAGTTGCTTTTGTAAGTGGGCGCCTAGCTGTTCCGTTTTTAATTTCATCTAAGGTACCTATGTGTATTGCGCCTCTTATATAGAGGCTATTGCAATTGGGCTTTTTTCAGACGATTCATCAGCTTGCGAATCAAATCGTTTTCCAGTTCTTGGCGCTGAATTTTTTCTTCGCTCTGGGTCGCAATCACACTATTAATGTCATTACTGAAAACCCGTCGACCGCTGATTTGCCATTCGATATCTGTGCCTTGTTCTAGTTGCACCAGACGGACGGTGAGCTCAGCATTCAATTCGTATTCTGCGGCCTGACCTCGGCTATTCACCGAAAGCGTGAGTTTTTCTATCGCAATCGGGGCTATATACAAGCGTACATTAGCACTAGCGTCGCTTGGGAAAACGACGCCATTGAAGGCCAGCTGCTGTTTTAACCTTTGCGTAAAGCGATTATTCGCTTGGCTTTCTAGGGTCATCACTTTCACGCTAGCAGGCAGTTGCGTCATACCACGCAATTGCCAGCCACAGGCTGTAGTCGTTAATATCACTAATGCGATGAGCAGCTGTTTCATATTTATAGGCAACCTTGGGTTGATGATGCTTAGTTCGCAACAATGTTCACAAGCTTACCAGGGATCACAATAACCTTGCGGATAGTGCTTTCACCAACAAACTTAATCACGTTTTCGTCTGCACGGGCAGCCGCTTCTGCATCCTCTTTGCTCACATTTGCCGCTAGCTCTAACTTAGCGCGAACCTTGCCGTTAACCTGAACAACCATTTCGATGCTGTCTTTAACCAAGGCCGCTTCATCGACTTCAGGCCATTGCGCATCGAGTACTGAATCTGTGTGGCCAAAGGCTACCCATAATTCATTCGAGATATGCGGCGTGATTGGAGACAGCATTAAGATAATGGCTTCAACACCTTCGCGAGCAACGGCACGGCTTTGTTCGTTATTTTTATCCAGCTTGTTCAGTGTATTCAACAATTCCATGATCGCAGCAATTGCCGTATTGTAGGTCTGACGTTGACCCATGTCGGTGGTTACTTTAGCGATGGTTTCGTGAATCTTACGGCGTGCTGTTTTGTCTTCTTTTGATAATGCTTCAGCATCTAGGGCAACCGCTTCACCAGAAGTCAATTCAAAGCTTAAGCGCCATAAACGCTCAAGGAATTTCTTCGCGCCTTGTACGCCCGCATCTGACCATTCAAGAGTTTGCTCCGGTGGCGCTGCGAACATGGTATATAGACGCACAGTATCGGCGCCGTATAGCTCGATCGCTTCTTGTGGATCAACCCCATTATTTTTCGACTTTGACATCTTGCTCATGCCAGAGAAGGTTAATTCACGGCCTGTCGCAGTTTCGGTCACACGCGCAATGCCGCCTTTTTCGTCACGTTCGATGGTAACGTCGCTTGGGTTAACCCATTCTTTGGCGCCATTTTCAGTGGTGTAATAATAGGCATCAGCCAATACCATGCCTTGGCATAATAAGCTTTTGAACGGCTCATCACTTTCAACCAAACCGGCATCACGTAATAACTTGTGGAAGAAACGGGCATATAGAAGGTGCAAGATCGCGTGTTCGATCCCCCCTATGTATTGATCCACAGGTAACCAGTAGTTGGCTTCCTCTGGCTCCAGCATTTGGTCATGACTCTGCGGCGTACAATAACGCGCGTAATACCAAGACGATTCCATAAAGGTATCGAAGGTATCGGTTTCGCGGAATGCAGGTTCGCCATCTAAGGTGATGTCGGAGAATTCTGGGTTGTTCTTGATCGGCGAGTTAATGCCATCCATGACAACGTCAGTAGGTAATTCTACGGGCAACATATCGGCTGGAGTCGTTACCGATGATCCATCTTGTTTTTGGATCATTGGAATTGGGCTACCCCAATAACGCTGACGGCTGACGCCCCAGTCGCGTAGACGGTAGTTAACTTTGATCTCGCCTTTACCATTCGTTTCTAACCAATGGGCAATGGTTTTGAAGGCTTTATTGGTGGGCAGGCCGTCGAATTCGCCAGAGTTAACCAACACACCTTTTTCGGTATAAGCGCCTTCTGATAAGTCGATTGGCGCACTTTCAGTCTCGCCCTTCTTTGGCTTAGGTGCGATAACTTGCTTGATGTCTAGGTCGTACTTGGTGGCAAACTCCCAGTCACGTTGATCGTGTGCTGGAACGGCCATGACTGCGCCTGTACCATAATCCATTAAGACGAAGTTGGCGATCCAGACAGGCACTTCATCACCGCTAATCGGGTGAATCGCTTTAAGACCGGTATCAATGCCTTTTTTCTCGATGGTCGCCACATCGGCTTCTGCGGTGCTGGATTTTTTGCACTCTTCGATGAAGGCTTGAATGTCGGCATTACCCCCGTTTGCGGCAGCGGCTTGTGCGGCTAGTGGGTGACCTGCGGCAACCGCAACATAGCTCACGCCCATGACGGTATCGGGGCGAGTGGTATAAATCTCAAGTAGTTCGCTGCTGTCTTTTAAACCGAAGTGCATTTGCACCCCTTCAGAACGACCGATCCAGTTCTTCTGCATCGCTTTTACTTGCTCAGGCCATTCGTCTAGCTGATCAAGGTCGTTCAATAGTTCTTCGGCATACGCGGTAATACGAATGAACCATTGTGGAATTTCTTTTTTCACCACAGGGCTATCACAACGCCAGCAGCAGCCATCAATCACTTGTTCGTTGGCTAATACCGTTTGGTCGTTCGGGCACCAGTTAACCGCAGACACTTTTTTATAGGCTAGATCTTTTTCGACCAGCTGAGTGAAGAACCATTGTTCCCAGCGATAGTATTCAGGATCACAGGTGGCGAATTCGCGGTCCCAGTCATAACCAAAACCTAAGCTCTTAAGCTGGGTCTTCATATAAGCGACGTTTTCTTTTGTCCACTTTGCCGGAGCTGTTTTGTGCTTAATAGCCGCGTTTTCAGCCGGTAAACCAAACGCATCCCAGCCCATTGGCTGCATCACGTTTTTACCTTGCATGCGCTGGTAACGAGAGACAACGTCGCCTATCGTATAGTTACGTACGTGCCCCATGTGCAGTCGACCACTTGGGTAAGGAAACATGGATAAGCAATAGAATTTCTCTTTGCTAGCATCATGCACCGCTTTGAAAACTTGATTTTGCTCCCAGTGTTGCTGCAGCTTGCCTTCGATTTTCTTTGGCTGATAGCTTTCTAACATAGGAGGTGCTGTATGAGTCGACTGAGACATAGTGATAATCTTGTAGTTCTGGGTTTAGATCTGGGTTCAATAAGGGCGTCAGTTTACCCTATGCCGAGGTGTGTGAGTAGCCTTGACGAAAAAAGCCGAAATTAAACTGGCAAACTAGGGCGCTAGTTGGCGATTGGGACTATCGTTTACAGTTATGAGCCATTAGTATGATGGCTCATTTTTATTGCAGCTGTTTTTGGTTGCTTATTATTGAGGATGGAAGAAGATTGAAGCATAAAGTTAAACGCTTTGCTGTTGCTATTTTGATCTATGTATTGGGTGTCTTTATTATTGCTGCTTTTAGTTATACGCAAGAAAGACAGCGCTTTCTTGCGGATATAGACCAACGCTTATTGGCGGCGGCTAGCAACATTCCCTCTATATTACCCGCAGACTTTCATGATATCGCTCGTACCCCGGATGCGATTACTGCCGAGCAAGATCAATACAATTTAGAGTTAATGACGCGTCATACTCGCACGGGTGATCTGACCTATCTTTATACTTATGTCATGGTAGATGGCATGATTTATTTCACTAGCTGTAATTATACCCAAGCGGATATTGAAAATAATAAGGTGGTGACTTATTGGACGGATTATCCGGAAGGTGCACAAGAATATTTTGATGCGATGACGGCGACAGAGCCTGTTTATGTCACCGCAGGTGATACTTGGGGGTTGTTTAGAACGATATTGATGCCAATGAAATCACCGTCGGGATTGCCCTATATTGCGGCCGCTGATATGGATATAACCGTCATTGAGAATTCTTTAAAGCAGGTTGTGCTTTCTGTGATTGGTATGAGTCTGGTTTTGTTAGCCATCGTCATTCCTTTAATACTGGCTTATCGTAGTACTTACATTGAGATGAATACTGAGCTGAGAAAGCTTAATAAACAGTTACAAGCGGATATTGATCAAGCTCTGGTATTAGAAGCTGAATTGAAAAAAGCGACTTATAAGGCGAATACGGCGAACGAAATAAAAAGTCAGTTTTTATCCCATATGAGTCATGAGCTGAGAACCCCCATTAATGGTATCTCAGGTATGAATGAATTATTGCTGGATACGGATTTAACTCAGGAGCAGGTAGATTATGTGGAGCTTTGTAATAAAAGTGCCGACGTTCTGCTGGATACTGTGAATCAGATCTTAGATGTAGCGGCTATTAATGCGAGTGGTTTGACCATGATTCCCGAAGTTGTGGATAGCGAGGAATTTTTTGAGGGTATCGTATCGCTATTCTCTTCACAGATAGCGGAGAAGCGTTTAGACCTAATCATTAATTTTGTGGGTGAAGTACCCAAAGAAATCTGTATTGACCCGCTCCATTTAAGAAAAGTTTTGATTAACCTTGTGGGTAATGCGATTAAGTTTACTGAACGCGGTGGCATAAGTATTTTGATCAGTTGGCGCGATGGCGTATTAAGAGGTGAAGTAAAGGATACTGGCAAAGGCATCCCTAGTGAATCTCAGGGGAAAATATTTGAAGCCTTTCAGCAAGCGGATAATTCTTACGCGAGAAAATACAGCGGAACAGGATTGGGCTTGCCTATTTCGCAGCAAATCTGCCAGTTGATGGGCGGAGACTTGTCTCTTCATTCCTCAGATGAACAAGGATCTATGTTTAAGTTTCATGTACAGGTTGAAGCTCATGGCGCTGCTGTTATCGCTACCTTACCTCGCCTGGAAAAAAGCACCTTGGTTTGTTCCGCATCTCAAGTTTTACACACTTGGGCAGCGAGTGAGTTAGGAGCAATTACTATAATTGAGAGCAGGGATATCAAACAAATATGCTCAGCCGCTGCTGATCACTCCTTGATTTTAGTCGATGGTACTTTTACTGCAGATGAGCTGAAACAATTGGCGGCAGTGACCAGTCCAAATAAGCAAAAGATACTTTGGATGGCTTGGGTTGGCCAGCACTTAGGGAAAGGCAGCGGCGACAATGTCCACTTATTGGCCAAACCATTAATACGCTCTCATTTAGCTAAGGCGTATAACCAGACTTCCAATTGTGCAGGGGCTGTTAATTAATCGAGCGGTTTCCTTTGTTCTTGCTAGCCATCAGGTTTGATGACTTTGATCAAGTAGTTCACCGCTAGGCCTTGAGCTTATAGCCGAGTTTGTAGTTCAATGAGTCAGTCTAGGTCGAATTCCTTATGCTTTTTAGTATAGATATGGATTTTATACAGGTTGGCAGGGTTTCAAAATTAATGGCTATTGGCTTATTAAGCACTCAGTTGAGCAACTTGTGAACAATTATGACTTTGCATGGTTATCTTATGACCCGTGCCTTAGAATGGATATATGAAGCAGCTAATAGACCCTTTTGGGCGCAAAATAGAATATTTGAGAATTTCAGTTACTGATCGTTGTGATTTACGTTGCAGCTATTGTATGAGTGAAGATGTAGAATTTTTACCTCGCCAAGATATATTATCCTTTGAAGAAATTCTGCGCTTAGCCAATAGTTTTGCCCAGTTGGGCGTGACTAAAATACGCATTACCGGTGGCGAACCTTTAATGAGGAAGAAGCTGCCTGAACTCGTTGCTAGTATCAAGGCGATTGCCGGCATAGAAGAAGTGGTGATGACCACTAACGGCACCTTATTAACGCAATACGCTAAGCCTTTGTATGAAGCGGGTTTATCACGCTTGAATATTAGCTTAGATACACTGCAAGCTGAGCGCTTCCAGCAGTTAACTCGTCGAGATCGCTTACAAGCGGTTTTGGATGGCATTTCTGCCGCTAAGAAATACCCTTTTGACAGTATTAAGCTTAATGCCGTGGTGATGCGCGGAATGAATGATGATGAAATTATCGCCTTAATGGATTATGCCGTTGAGAGCGAGATTGATATCACTTTCATTGAGGAGATGCCTTTAGGTGAGGTGGGTTATGACCGCAGTGTTACCTTCTTATCCAGTGCGGAAGTGAAATCGGTAATCGAAGAGAAATATGTATTAGACCCCTCTAGCTATAAAACCGGTGGCCCAGCTATTTATGAGTCCGTTGCAGGGACAAAAACCAAGGTTGGTTTTATTTCACCTCATAGTAATAATTTTTGCGCGGCCTGTAACCGTGTCCGAATTACCGCGGTAGGGCGATTATTACTGTGTTTAGGCAATGAAGATAGTCAGGACTTACGTACCCTTATGCGTGGCGGGTGTAGTGATGAAAAATTAAAAGATCATCTCATTACAGCGTTGAAATTAAAGCCTGAGAAGCACGAATTTGACTTAGCTGAAGAGGTTAAAATCTTACGCTTCATGTCCCATACCGGTGGATAAATAGCTGACTATCCTTTCTTATTTAATTATTACGTACCCATAGCACTGATGGTGGTGTAGCCTAATTTCTGATCTATATAATGGATTGGTTAGACCAAAACAATGGTAGGATTTACCCCAAATCTGGTGCTATAGTGAGCTTTCCTTACGGAAAACTTACAAATAATAATTACGATAATAAAATTATGTCTAATAGTACGCTGCCAGACCAAATAACCGATCTGCTCATTGCCCTTATTTTTATTGGTAAATTATTGCCTGGGGATAAGTTACCTCCTGAACGACAACTTGCGGAGTATCTAGGGGTTGATCGTACTTCATTACGTATGGCGTTGCGTACTTTAACCCGAATGAGAGTTGTTCATACCCTTCAAGGTTCGGGTATTAAGGTCTTGGATTATAGGGTTGATGGTGGCTTAGACTTTTTAGCGAACCTATATCAGGTTAAAGAATTAGAGCTAGGTGGCCACTTTTTATTATCGGGCTTAGAGCTATTTAATCGTGCTATCCCTTCGGCCATCAAACTGTCATTTGAAAGAAGCACCGCCGGCTTACAAGGCAGAATACTGGCGCTTGTGCACCAAATGCATAAAAGTGTTCAAAACGGCGTGGATTATAAAGAATTAGCGCGTTTAGATGTGTTATTTGTCGATACCATATTAGCCTCAACCAATAATATTTTCATGCAGGTTGCTGGTGGCAGTTCGCGCCAAATTCGCCAAGCACTGACTGAAAAAACTTATCAGCTGATTGATGTTAAAAAACACCTTGATTGGCTCGTCGGTATGATGATGCGTATTGCTAGCGGGTTATTAAATATGGAAGACATGATGCGGCAATACATTGAATATATTGACGAAATGTCGAAGCCGTTAAAAGCTTACCTAATGTCATTACCCGAAGAACCACAGCTTTTATCATCACCTCTGCATAATGGTCGTAACATTATGGACCTAGATGAAATAATGAAAAAAGGTAAAACTAGTCTAGCTTCTTAATCAGGCGTATTCAGTAGGCTTATGAGCAAATTCTAGCAAGAGAATTTATTCTCCTGCTAGAATCTTAAGCCTGCTTGTTTTTCTTTCAGCCTTTCTAACTTGCCAATAACCAAGGGATAAAATTAGCAGTGACAAGATGAGCAACGGCCAAAGACCAAAACGCATAAAGGGGGTTAAGCCTTGTCGTGTTTGGGCATAGGCGGTGAGTGTCGCTCTTTGCTTGGTGGGTAACTGCTTAACAATTTCACCTTTATGATTCACTAGGGCGGTTATGCCAGTATTTGTTGAGCGCAATAAATAGCGTTGTGTTTCCAGCGCTCGCATTTGTGCAATGGCCATATGTTGTTTTGGCCCTAGAGAGTCACCGAACCAAGCATCATTGCTAATGGTAATCAGCAGGTCGGATTCTTTAGCCATATTGGCGACGAATTCTGGGTAAACAATTTCATAACAAATAAACGGCGCTATAAGAAATAGGGCGTCCTTCTTTTCGACTTTCAATAAGGGTTGAGTCGCACCCCCTTGTTTAAAACTCGACATCGGTAGGTCGAAAAAAGGTAATAATCCACGAATCATATTTTCTAGCGGTATATATTCACCAAAAGGCACTAGCTTTTGTTTGTGGTATAAACCACCGCCGGTACCAATCGCCACGATACTATTATGAAATTCACCTTTGAACTGCCCTTCGGTATAGCGAAAGGGAATACCGGTAATTAAGGCTGCCTTATTATTCAAGGCTTCTTGGTTTATGGTATCGAGATACACTTGAAATTGATCTTTTAATACCGTCACTGCGGTTTCTGGCCAGAGGATGATATCACTGTCCCAGTGCTGTCGGGTCTGCTCTAGGTAGGTATTAATCGTCGGTCTACGCTGTTCTGGTAGCCATTTAATTTCTTGGGCAATATTCCCCTGCACCGCACTCACTTTTAATTCGTCGCTAAATTGTGTCCAGCTAATGCTTTGTAAAACAAAACCGATGGGCCAAATGATTAATATTAATAAATATATGGCTTGTTTTCTGATAACGGAATAATAAATAGCCGCAGCGGTTAAAGCGCTGAAAAAAGACAAACCATAAACACTTAATATTGGTGCCCAGCCGCTTAGCCAGCTATAGAGATGAGCATCACCGGCAAATAACCAAGGGAAGCCGGTCATAAACCAGCTACGGAACCATTCATATAAGAACCAGAGGGCGGCAAAAGCAAAAATAGGAATGTAGGCTTCAGTCTGTTTATTATTATAAAAACGCTGAAAATAGTAGATGAAAAGTGCGGGGAAGGTTGCTAAAAATGCGGCAAATAAGCCGACCATTAAGATGGCGAGTATTGCAGGAGTGCCACCAAAGCTATTCATGCTGACATAGATCCAAGATACACCAACCGAGAACTTACCAAAGCCAAATAGCCAAGTTCGTATAGCCGCTTCCCTACTTGTACAGCCGTTTAAGCTGACTAATAAACCAATAAGGGAGGTGATTACGATAGGCCAGATAAAAAATGGGGCGATGGCCAGTGGTAATAATAAGCCTGAAATTAAAGCGATTAATCTGGGTTGAGAAATGAATTTTTGGAGCGCTAGCATAACAATCCCTTATAAGAAAAAAAGAAAGCACTAGGCTTTCTTTTTTAATCATTCTGCAAAAAGCACGAAGTTAATCTACGGGAGTAACTTCCATCAAATTAATACGGCGACCATTGCCATTTACAACTTTAAAACGCCAGTCGTTGATGGTGATTGCTTCATCGCACTCAGGGACACGGCCAAAGTGTTGCACCACTATGCCACCAATCGTATCAAACTCTTTATCATCAAACTTAGTTGCAAAATGCTGATTGAAATCGACAACAGGAGTTAAGGCTTTCACCATGCGCACATTGTGATCTAGCTCTTTAATGAAGCTATCATCATCTTCTTGGTCATGTTCATCTTCAATCTCGCCAACGATTTGCTCAAGAACATCTTCAATCGTAATGATACCGGCAATCCCACCAAACTCATCGGCCACTATGGCCATGTGATTGCGGGTAGCACGGAATTCTTTTAATAAAATATTAAGGCGTTTACTTTCAGGGACAAACGCCGCGGCACGCAAAACATCTTTGACATTAAAATCTTCACGTTCTTCATTGAGAATCAGAGGTAATAAATCTTTGGCTAATAATACCCCTAGAACCTCATCTTGGCCTTCACCCAAAACAGGGAAGCGTGAGTGTGCGGATTCAATGATAGAAGGGAGAAATTCTTTAAGAGATTCTTCGGCCTTGATGCAGACTATTTGAGAGCGGGGCACCATGATGTCGCGTACCTGCATGTCAGAGACTTGTAACGCCCCTTCTAAAATAGATAGGGTTTCGCTATCAACTACGTTGCGCTCGGCAGCTTCACGCAATATATCTTTTAAATCTTGACGGTCATTAGGATCGTCGGAAAACAAGGTGGATAGCTTGTCTAGCCAAGATCTTGATTGGCTACTCAGTCGCTCTTCGCTCATGGGGTTTTTTTGATCTCTCAAATTACACTAGTTTAGTACTTACTTTATAAGGCCTAAGCCTTAAAAAGCAAGCTTTTGCTGGTTAATTATACTTTCTCAACCATTAGGCTACCGATGGAATAACCGGCTCCAAATGAGCAGATTAGGCCTTTATCACCAGATTTAAAGTCATCTTTGTATTTATGGAAGGCAATGACAGAACCAGAAGAGGCGGTATTGGCGAATTCATCCAATACCACAGGGGCTTCTTCTAATGTGGGTAGGCGGCCTAATAGCTTCTTTACCGCAAAGTTATTCATATTGATATTCGCTTGATGCAGCCACATGCGTTTTAGCTGATCTGCTTGCATATCACTTTCTTCAAGTTGCTCAGAGATGAATTTTACAATCAATGGCAGCAGTTCTTTAAATACTTTGCGGCCTTGCTGTTGAAAGAAAGGCCGATCTTCCGGTAAGTCATCAAAACAATAATCGGCGTAAGAGGCATCGCTGCGGATATTGTCAGAATACTGAGTCATCTGTTTCGTCCCAATGATACGGAATGCGCTATCACTGGTGCAGGTCGCTTCAGGCTCAATAATGGCGGCGGTCGCGACATCACCAAAAATAAAGTGGCTATCACGGTTTTTAAAATTAAGCCCAGGGGTGGTAAATTCTGGGTTGATAAAGAGCACGCACTTAGCAATACCTGCGGCTAAGGCGGCATAAGCGTTGATCATGCCAAAGGTGGCTGATGAGCAAGCGATGCCCATGTCATAGGCGCTGCCTTTGATGCCTAAGTCACGCTGAATCTCTACTGATATACCGGGATAGTCTCGCTGGCGGAAGGTACTAGAGACGACGATTAAGTCGATATCTTCAGCGGTTTTTCCTGCTTCTGCCATGGCCTGTTTGGCGGCTGCAATGCCCATAGTAACCATTTCTGGGGTTTTACCTTCCCCCGTCATGGGAAAAGTTGGGTGCATAATATCTGGGTCAATGATGCCATCTTTATACATGGCATAACGAGATTTGATACCGGAAGCTTTTTCAATAAATTCTGGGCTAGAGCCGACTAAAGCTTCTACTTCACCCGCGGCTATTTCAGTCGCATGCTGCTGGTTGAATTTTTCGACATATTTGTTGAAGGCATCAACCAACTCTTCGTTGCTAATAGTATGAGGAGGGATGAATAAACCTGTTCCGGAGATAACGAATTGAGACATTATGCAGCAACCTAACTAAATTTTATCTGTAATTATGCGCCCTATGCTAACAAAACTATTTGGACGGGTCTTTTATTACTTTTCTATTTAGTCGGGTTTAATAGGGTTTTAAGCAGGAATGGGTATCTAGAGAGTAGCAATAAGCGCCTAAGGTTAATTTAGGGGGCTAAATAGGCGCTTATTGGTGAGCTTAACGGATTAAGCTAGATTAGAAAGCTTAGGGTGGGCTTTCGGATTGCGGCGTACGATTAAGGCAACCTTGCCTATTTTCTGAATCAATTCAGAACCGGTTTCTTTCACCATGTCGTCAATGGCTTGAGCACGCATATCACGCTCGCCAATAGCGACTTTAACTTTAATTAACTCGTGATCATCAAGAGCACGGTTCAATTCTTCCAATACTGCTTCCGATAGTCCGTTACCGGCTATGGTCACAACTGGGTTTAGATTATGGCCAATAGAGCGCATTGCTTTCTTTTGTTCAGCAGAAATTGCCATCAGATTCGGTTGCCTAGCTTAATTAAGTGGTAAACTCTGATTATATAGCAATAAATTCGAATTTGCCGCTTAAAGCGGTAATCTGTAGAAAACCAATTGAGAAAATATAGATATGGCGCGTTCAAAATCGAGTAATGATTGGATGGATGAGCATTTTAATGATCATTATGTAATGAAAGCGAAAGAAGAGGGCTATCGTTCTCGCGCTTGTTATAAACTGATGGAACTCGACGATAAAGATAAACTGATCAAACCTGGCATGACGGTCGTTGACCTAGGTTCTGCTCCTGGTGGTTGGTCTCAGGTCGCTGCTAAGCGGGTTGGGGATCATGGTTTGGTTGTTGCATCCGATATTTTACCCATGGATGGTATTGCTGGGGTGACCTTCTTGCAAGGGGACTTTACCGAAGAGGCGGTCTTTGATGAATTAATGAAGGTCATTGGCAATCGTCCTGTAGACCTTGTAATTTCCGATATGGCCCCCAATATGAGTGGAATGAGTGCGGTAGATCAGCCGAGTGCCATGTATTTGGTTGAGCTTGCGCTGGATATGGCGCGCCAAGTATTGAAGCCGGGTGGCAACTATGCGGCTAAAGTCTTCCAAGGAGAGGGCTTTGATGAATATCTAAAAGATATGCGTTCATCATTCCAAAAAGTTGTGACTCGTAAACCTGAATCCTCACGAGCGCGTTCTCGAGAAGTGTATTTAGTAGCAAAAGGCTATAAAGGTTAGCCAATCTTTTGCTAAAGTAGTTAGTAGGGTAAAGAAAGGTATAAATGACAGTTGTTTGCCTATTAACGCTATGGATGTACTAGAGATCAGATTAAAAGCTGCGTAAGCTAGAAGGCTACGCTACATATAAAATTAGAGGTATGCCTATTATGGCAAAGAATTTAGTGCTTTGGGCCATCATCGCTGCAGTATTGATGACGGTTTTTAATAATTTTCAAAATGTCAGCCAAACCAAAGAACTCAA
>CAXIBC010000029.1:0-30548 GCA_964022115.1 uncultured Oleispira sp.
AAATTTAAAACGGACAAAAATATGTCGGGTAATACATTTGGTAAAAGTTTCACCGTTACCACTTTTGGTGAAAGTCACGGTATCGCGTTAGGTTGTATTGTTGATGGTTGCCCTCCAGGCATCGAATTGTGCGAAGCGGATTTGCAGCACGATTTAGACCTGCGTAAACCGGGTACTTCTAAGTTTACCACTCAGCGTCGCGAACCCGATCAAGTGAAAATTTTATCTGGGGTATTTGAAGGTAAAACTACCGGTACGCCGATTGGTATGATCATCGAAAATACCGATCAGCGCTCAAAAGATTACTCCAATATTGCCGATACCTTCCGCCCGGCTCACGCTGATTATGCTTATACCCATAAATACGGTTTCCGTGATTATCGTGGTGGTGGTCGTTCTTCGGCTCGTGAAACCGCGATGCGTGTTGCTGCTGGTGCGGTGGCGAAAAAGTTCTTATTAGCCAAAGGCATCGAAGTAAAAGGTTATTTATCTCAGCTTGGCCCGATTAAAATCGACGAAGCCAATTTTGACTGGAACGAAGTGCGCAATAACCCATTCTTCTGCCCAGATGCGTCTAAAGTGCCAGAAATGGAAAGCTACATGGAAGCCCTGCGTAAAGAGTGTAACTCTGTGGGGGCAAAAATCAGTGTGGTAGCGACCGGCTTAAAGCCAGGTTTAGGAGAACCGATTTTTGATCGTTTAGACGCTGAAATTGCCCACGCGCTCATGAGCATCAATGCGGTTAAAGGCGTTGAAATTGGAGATGGTTTTGATTGTGTTACACAAAAAGGCACAGAGCACCGCGATGAAATGACCCCAGAAGGCTTTTTAGCCAATCACTCCGGTGGCATTGTCGGTGGTATTAGTACAGGCCAAGACATTATTGCGCACATTGCACTGAAACCCACCTCGAGTATGGCGATTCCTGGTCGCTCGATTAATAGTGCCGGTGAACCTATTGAGGTGGTTACTAAAGGCCGTCATGATCCTTGTGTGGGTATTCGTGCAACGCCGATCGCTGAAGCCATGCTGGCGATTGTATTGATGGATCACTTCCTACGTAATCGTGGCCAGAACGCCGATGTAGTGTGTGATACTCCGATTATTAAAGGCCAAGCTGAATAATCTATGCCCGTGCCGTATTGGCGTTTGTCCGGCTTCTACGGCCTTTATTTTGCCCTGATCGGCTGCATCATGCCGTTCTGGGGGTTGTACCTTCAATATCAAACCTTCAGTGCAGAAGATATAGGGTTATTATTAGCCCTCTTTAGCTTTGTGCGTATTTTTGCCCCAAACCTGTGGGCGAGTCTCAATTATTCCCTCGACCATATAATTGCTCCTATCTGGCTTATGCGTTTAGGTAGCTTATTAATGTTACTCAGTTTTTTAGGTTTTTATTGGGCGACCGAGCTGTGGCATTACGCAGTAGTTATGCTGATTTATGGTTTTTTCTGGTCGGCCATATTACCGCAATATGAAACGTTAACCCTGAGTCATATTAAAGATAATATGAGCACCTACAGTAATATGCTGCTGTGGGGTTCTAGCGGGTTTATCTTAATGGCTGCGGGCTTAGGTTGGGTATTTGATTACCTAAGTATTCAATATTTACCCGTTGTGATGTTAGCCATCATGCTGCTGATTGTGATCAATAGTTTAGTTTTGCCGGCAGCGGAAAATGATGATGGAAATGTTGATGACGATATTAACGATACTGGCCATATTGAGAATACGTTTGAAGCTAAAAGCTCAAATAAAAAAATAGAGCAAAGCCGAGCTGTTAAAATCGGTGTATGCAGTTTTTTAGTCATTAATATTTTATTACAAATAACGCACGGCCCGTATTACGTTTTTTTTACCATTTATTTACAGCAGTTCAATTATAGCAATACCATGATTGGTACTTTGTGGTCGCTAGGCGTATTGGCTGAGATTGTATTATTTTGGAAAATTTCTTTCTTTATGCATCGCTGGTCACTAAGAGAATTAGTCATTGGCTCTTTGTTTCTTACAGCCATGCGCTGGTTTATTACCGCTTATTTTGCTGATAATGTTGCGCTACTGATGTTTGCTCAGTGCTTGCACGCGTTCAGTTTTGCTTTATTGCATGTGGTATCTATTAGCTATATAGGTATCTTTTGGCCGGGTAAAAGACGCTTACACGGTCAAGCACTGTATAGCGGTTTAGGTTTTGGCTTAGGGGGGGCTATCGGCGCGATGGCCGCTGGAGGTGCTTGGTCTGCTTATGGTACTAGTGCTGTATTTAGCGCCGTAGCTGTCATCGCATTAATGGCTTTAGTAATTGCCTATTTTGGCTTGCCGAAAGAAAACAAGTTAGACTAAGCTGGCATTAAAACCCAATTTGAAATGTTACAAAGGATTGTTTGATGAAAATTAATATTGAATTTGATATGACCCCTGAAGAATTACGTCGTGCTATGGGGCTACCTGATGTGCAGGAGTTTCAAAATGAAGTGATGAAAGGGATGATGGATAAAATGATGTCAGGAGAAGAAGGTTATGATGCCATGAGTTTGTTTAAACCTATGATGTCAGAAAGTATGAAATCCATGGATCAGGTACAACAGACATTTATGAATTTAATGACAGGTTATATGAATGGTCAATCGGCACCCAAAAAATAACCGTATTGATTAAAAATTTCCCCCTCAAAAAAATAAAATCCTTATAAATCAATTGTGTTTATAAATAAAAACTATTAAATCATAATAAGTATTGAGTAAGTTATAAATAAAGGGAATATACTGGTTTTATCGGTGTTTTATTCAATTACAGCCAAGTTGTTGTGCCTGTTTTAATGATAAAATCAGTATTAATTATTTTGTTTTATTTACTGAATAAATGATCTTTGTCCTCTCTGTAATTTATCGAAAATATTACTCATGCTAATTGCTTATTTTGGTAAAAAATTGCCAGTTTTAGTGGCGCTGGTAATACAACTGTAAGATATTTGCTTCTACACTATGAGTACATTTTGTAACCCAACCTTGAAGGACTAAGACTATGCAAGAAAATATCTTAAACGCATTCGCTGAACAGACTAAAAACCTATATAGCCCAATGCAGAAGTTCAGTGAACTTTGTGTAGGTAATATGGAAAAAATGACTGAGTTCCAGTTGAATGCAATCAAATCATACGCTGATGCAGGTATTGGCCAGCTTAAGAAAGCTGCAGAAGTTAAAGATGCCGATACTCTACGTTCTTTCTCTTCTTCACAAGCTGAAGCCACTACTGAATTAAACAAAAAAATCATGGAAGATGCTAAAGCACTTTCTGAAATGGCTGTTGAATTCAAAGGCCAAGTTGAAGCCATTATGGAAGAAGCTCGTGGTACTGCAACGACGGCTGCGACGGCTGCTGCAACTTCTCCTGCTAAATCAAAAGCGACTAAAGCTGCTTAATCGCTTTGGCTAAAAAAAACCGCTTGTTTAGTATTGGCTTGAAGCCTGTACTACTTGCGGTTTTTTTATACCTATTTTTTAATTTCTATGCAATTTCAGGGATCTAGAAATGAATCAGCCAGTTGAAAAAACGATTTCCGACTTTTACGAAATGGCGACGAAGGCCAGTGATCAAGCTTTTCGCCTATGGCAAAAAGCGGCGAAGCAAGATACCAGTAACGAAGATCCAGCTGCTTCGATCATGAATGACTTTAGTAAGGCCTTCGAAGAGCTCGGTGAAGCATTTTATCGTAATCCGACTAAGGTAGTGGCTGACCAAGTACAATTGATGCAACAACAGCAGGCTCTATTTCAAAGTACAGCGCTTAAATTCTTGGGTAAAGAAACGGACGCTATCATTGAACCTGCTAAAGATGATCGTCGCTTTAAAGATAGTGAATGGACAGAAAATGCTGTTTTTGATTATTTGAAGCAGTTGTATTTATTACAGAGTAAGTCGTTAACCGATATGGTCAATGACGCCGATGGTCTGTCGGAAAAAAGCCGTCAAAAAGTTGATTATTTTATGCGTCAATATGTAAGCGCATTATCACCTAGTAATTTTCCAGGTTTAAATCCTGAAGTCATTCGGAAAACCTTAGATACCGGCGGGTCGAATTTATTAGATGGTATGGAGCAACTAATCGCGGATTTAGACGCAAGTGCCGGTGGCAGCTTAAATGTGTCTATGACCGATATGTCGGCATTTTCGGTTGGGCGCAACGTTGCCACGACGGAAGGTAAGGTCGTTTTTCAAACCGATTTGATGCAGCTTATTCAATATTCACCCACTACGGCGAAAGTGCAAAAGCGCCCTTTATTAGTGGTACCACCTTTTATTAATAAGTATTACATTTTAGATTTGCGTGAAAAGAACTCTTATTTGAAGTGGTTGGTTGATCAAGGTCATACGGTATTTTGTATTTCATGGGTAAACCCTGGGCCAGCATTACGTAATAAAGGCTTTGAGGATTACATGTTAGAGGGGCCAGTTGCCGCACTTGCTGCGATAGAAAAAGCGACGGGAGAAAAAGACGTTAACGCCATAGGTTATTGTTTAGGCGGCACCTTGTTAGCGGCGACATTAAGTTACTTAGAAAAGAAAAAAAACCAACGTATTAAGTCAGCGACTTTCTTAGCGACCTTGATTGATTTTGAAGAGCCGGGTGAAATTGGTGTCTTTATTAACGAGACAGCTATTTCTGCACTAGAAAAACAAATGGCTGCGACGGGTTATTTTGATGGTCGTGCGATGGCGTTCAGTTTTAATACCTTACGTGAAAAAGATTTATTTTGGTCTTTCTTTATCAATAATTATTTGAAAGGCGAGCGTCCAGCGGCCTTCGATTTATTATATTGGAACTCTGATTCTACTAACTTGCCATCGACCATGCATTCGTATTATTTACGTAATATGTATTTGCATAATAAGTTGCAAGAAAAAGACGGTCTGGAATTAGCAGGGGTTAAAATTGACCTGTCGGCGGTTAAAATTCCAACTTATTTCTTATCCACAGCACAAGATCATATTGCTATGTGGAAAGGGACTTATAAAGGTGCGCAGAATTTTTCAGGTAAAACACGTTTTGTATTAGGTGGCTCGGGTCATATTGCTGGGGTTATTAACCCACCGATAGCGAACAAGTATGGTTATTGGACCAATGATGCGCTACCTGAATCAGCCGATGCTTGGTATCAAGATGCTAAGCAAAATGAGGGTTCTTGGTGGACGGATTGGCAGCAGTGGGTGACTAAAGAAGAAAATACTCAGGTTGCTAAACGCATGCCAGGGACGGGTAAGTTAACAGTGATTGAAGATGCACCGGGTAGTTATGTTAAAGCCAAGGTATTAAACGTTGCGCATAAATAAGCGCTAAAGCGCACGAAAAACAATCAGTTAGACCCATTTGCCGACTCATTATAATATTTAACGATATTATTTAATCAGTCGGCATTTTTTATTCTATAAAAATAACTTATCATGCGGACTCGCTTAAATTCTTTTATGTATTTGTTTTCATGTATTAGGTGGTTCTTTAACTGTGTCATTATATGATCAAGAATCGATAGTTTATGGTGTGATTCGGGATATCCCTACGGGTGGGGAGCTTGAAGCTTATCGCCGTCGACGTAATAACTGGGCCGCCATCCAAGAGCTACCATCTAGTTTGGACGAGGATTGGCCATTTTTATCTCGTGAAATGTTTTCTATGCCTGGGCCAGATGTTTACTCGGGCACCTATCATACTCAGTTAATTCATTTTGCCGCTTCTTATAACTCGGTTGAATACGAGTGGGAACGCTGGATTAGCCGTTTTGAAGCTATGTTGCGTTCTATGTATTGGTTAAGCGCAACGGTACATCTAGAAACCGAACTTTCGGGTAAGCATACCTTTTCTTGGGAAAGTACCGGTGCTGGGCATAACCCAAGTGATAGCGAGCTAAAAATGGTGTGTGAATGGGAGCGCGAGTCTACCTTTATTCAGCGTCGTTAGTGGTCTAGCCAATAAATCCCTTGTGAGTATCTGATAATATTATGTCTGAATCCTTTAATAATCCCCCTGAATATGACGATGATGAAGCGGGTGTCATAGAAATTCCTTATCAAAGTTTATCGCCTGAAGCCTTAGAAGGTATCGTCGCTGAGTTTGCAAGCCGTGATGGCACAGATTATGGTGAGGTTGAGATGAGCCTCTGTGAAAAAGTTAAGCAAGTCGAAACGCAATTAACAGCAGGTCATTTAACCCTGCTATTTGACCCTATCAGTCAAAGCTGCCACATTGTTAATAGTAGGGAATGGAAATAGCTCAAACTGAGTCGGAAGGGGGCTGTATGAATGATATTTCCCGCCAACGGTTAAAGCGTACCCTTGCATCCGCCCTAGCCAATATCGATGAGATGCAAAGAGAACTTGCTATCATTAGAGCTCAATGCAAAATATTGCAGCAAGAAATGCGAGCGATCCGAGCAAGATCGAGACGCAGCCAAATGCATGTCTTAGCCGCCGATACATCCGAGCATACCGCTTAGCGCTTATTGCGAACCATTTCTCGGATGTAAAACCGTCCTGGTAGCAGCGCTTCTGCGTGATCTTTTGCCAGCGGAAAATTCTCATTACACATATAACTCGCAATCAGCTCCGCGCACAAAGGCGCAGACGTTAATCCTCGCGACCCATGGCCAATATTTACATACAGCCCAGAGTGAAAGCTCGCTTTTTGGCGTGGATAGCGGGCTAGGTTTTTACGTATAGGGTCGAATTCTTGATCAAAAATCGCATCGTCTAATAAAGGGCCGGCCATTGGCAAATAATCTGGGGTCGTGCAGCGAAATCCAGTGCGACCATCGTATTGCTGTGCATCTTGCTGCTCTAGCTGTTTTTGTAGTTGTTGAAGCTCTTCACCAAAATCAGTTAGATATCCCAAGTTTTTTTGATGGTCAGTTAATCGCATCTTAGTTTCGTCATCCTTGATATTGTAGCTAGCCCCAAGGCAAAGCTTGCCGTTATTCGCTGGGGCGATATAACCCTTTCCACACAAAACGGTTTTCAAAGTGATGGCTTTTTCTTGGTCTCCAGCTTGGATGTGCATTTTACTTTCGGGTAAATAGGTCAATTGGCCGCGGATGGATTTAGTCGGCAAATAACAGTGTGGTAGTAACTGCTGGCTCTGGTTGGCGCAGGCGATAATAACGTGGCTAAAGCGACTTTCTTGTAAGGCAGTATTGTCAGTGCAGGTTAACCGCCAATCATCGGCGGATTTTTCCAGTTGGCTTATGGCATATTGTTGTAAGTCTATTAGAGGATGTTGCAATAATTCTTGGCATAACCTTTGTGGACTAACCCAGCCCGCTTGCGGAAAGTATAAACCACCGGAGGTCATGGTTAAGCCACTAATAGATGACGCTTGGTTTTGGTCAATGCTATGTAGTAGTTGCTCTGGGTAGTCGGTATTGGCAATAAACTTTTGCTGCCGCTTTATTTCTTTTTCACTGCTCGCGAGTTGAATTAAGCCGCAATTATCCCAACCATCTCCAGGTTTTAGTTGTTGCTTAAGCCAGCGTAATGATTGCAAATAGCCTTGTACATAAATGCTGCTATGGGTTGCTTCGCCAGCCGCTAGTTTGGCATACATGGCTCCTTGAGGGTTGCCCGAAGCTTCGGTAGCTATGCCATGTTGATCAATGATGGTTACCTTAATACCTCGACGGGCTAAAGCATAGGCGGTCGTGCAACCAGCAATGCCAGCGCCAATAATGGCAACCTGATTTATCGCCTTATATTCTGGGGCTAACCAAGGTTTAATGTACTCGAACTTGTTGGCCAGTGGCCCTTGGCTTTGAATAAAAGTGCCATACATCATTTCTCGCTTTAAACCAAAGCCGGGCACCTTGTGCAACTTAAAACCGGCTGCGGATAGGCCACGACGTACATCTCCTGCGGCGGTGAAGGTGGCTAGGGTAGTCTTTTCTCTGCTCAAGCGCGCCATGGTGCTATAGAGTTTATCACCCCACATATCAGGATTTTTGGCCGGCGCAAAACCATCAAGGTACCAAGCATCAATAGGGCCATTTAATTGCGGTAGAGCTGTGCTGACATCATCAAAAATTAAACTCAGGGTTAAATTTTGATCCTTAAACTGCAAGCTATGAAAGCCTTTAACTAATAATGGATATTCTGCAATAAGTTGCTCGCTGAGTGGTTGCAGCTGCGGGAAAAGGCCTAGTGCTTGAGCGATTTGATCTTTATCTAAAGGGAACTTTTCAATGCTGATAAAGTGTAAGTGGTTACTGACCTGAGTTGTCTTATTCTCTCTGGGATTAGCTTGCTGAAATGCTTGCCATTCAAGCCAGGTTAGAATGAAGTTTAAACCACTTCCAAAACCCGTTTCTAACATAGTAAAACTGCCGCTATGCTGCTGCCATCTTTGCTGAAGTTTACTCGGCTGGATAAAAACGAAGCGGCTTTCATCTATGCCACTTTCGGTATTAAAGTAAAAATCGTCAAACTGCTCGGATTTCGGCTGCCCTTGTTCATCCCACTTGATATGAGCTTGCTGAGGTTTTGCCTTTGCTTGCTTGTTTATTGATGAATCAGTTGCAGATAAATTTGATAGTGGCTTGGATGGTTTTTTCAAGGTTACAGCTCATGAGAGGGGCAAGGTGGTTATTTTAGCCTGAGCTGTTGATCTAAACAAACGGCGCTAGAAAAACCAAGCAAACCGTTTGTTTAATGACGCATGTTGCGCGACGATGATTAAGGCTGATTATTGAGCGCTAATAGCCTCTGTGCTTTCATTTTCAACAGGTTTCAAATACGCCTTTTTGATCATAACGGGATTAACAGGAACATCACGGGCTTTGGTTTTTACCCGGGCAATAGCATCAATAACATCCATGCCTTTGGTTACTTTGCCAAAGACCGCATAACCATAATCACGACCACCATGATTTAAGAAATCATTATCTTTGTGGTTAATGAAAAACTGGCTCGTGGCGCTATCAACAACCCCAGTACGTGCCATAGCGAGCGTACCACGATCATTTTTGAGGCCGTTATTCGCTTCGTTTTTGATTGCTGCGCGAGTGGTTTTCTTTTGCATGTATTTATCAAAACCACCACCTTGAACCATAAAGTTATTAATAACCCGGTGGAAAATAGTGCCATCGTAATAACCGCTTTCGACATACTCTAAAAAGTTTGCGACGGAAATGGGGGCTTTTTCGGCGTTTAATGCCACTTCTATTTTACCCATGCTGGTTTCTAAAATGACATCGACCATTTTAGTTTCTGCCTCGGCGGAAAAAGTTGCAAAAGATAAGGATAATAGTAGGCCTAGTGCCCAGGTTTTAAAGCGCATGTTCAAATCTCCGAGTAATTTTATTGATTATTATGGATTAGCTATAGTAATTGAAAGTGCTGTGAATAATAAGCAGTGATTTTAACTCAGCCCCATTTGCACCAGTGTCATATAAGCTGCTGTGCCAGCAACAATACTTAATAGTGCTTGGCGAAATAGTAAGTGCAATGCGGCAACGAGCATCAAACACCCTAGCTCCGGCAGAAACTCAAAAGATAAGGCAGCCTCAGCTTTAAATGAATATACCACCAATAAAACCATCACAATCGGCGGCAGGAAGCGACCTAGGTGTTCTAATAAGGGATGGTTGGCAGCACGGGACAATAACCAAAACGGCAGTGCGCGTGTAACGAAGGTTGATGCGGCTAAGACAGCAATCACGCTGCTCAAATAGTAAAAAGTATTGAGGTCATTCATTTTGAGCGTCCCGCAGATATAGGGATGCCTGATCGGGCTCGGCAAGCATACTGCATCATCAAGATACTTAGACTCAATAAAATGGCAATCAATAACATATGCTCCCGGCTAAGTAAGGCAAGGGTTCCTAAGCCAATAACCAAGGCTGCTAAGAAGGGACGAATATCTTGCAGGTGTTTATATTGTTCTAGGGTCAATACCATAAATAGCGCGGGTAAAACAAAAGCAATACCAGCGGTAGAAAACTCCAACTGGCTACCAAACCAAGCACCGAGGGTACAGCCAATTAACCAATACAAATGGTTAATGGCCGTAATTCTGAAGTGAAATTGCCCAGGGTCAATGCCTTTCGGCACCTCAGTTGCGGTAATCAGCGAATAGGTTTCATCGGTAAGTCCAAAGATTTGATACCATTTACGCCAGCCTCGGTTGTGCATTTTATTGATTAGCGATAGGCCATAAAATACATGACGAGAATTCAGCAGTAGGGTAGCGATTGCCATCTCCATCAACCCCGCCTGATTGGCCAGCAGGCCCACTGCAAGGAATTGACCAGCGCCGGCGTAAATAAACAAGCCCATGGCTGCGGCATATAACCAGTGATAACCTAGATCACTGAATAATACGCCAAAAGCGGCGCCTAAAGGTAAATAACCAAACAGTACAGGTAATGAAGTACGAAGCACGTAGGCATTTAATGGTGAAACCGTCATGAGTTTTGAATAGGTGGTGAGTAAGCAGGGATTTTAATTGATAAAATACTTTTTTATAAGGGGTAATTTCATTCACTCGAGGTATTTAAGAAGGTTGTGGCCAGCTAAGCTTAGCTGGCCACAAGTGCAAAGTGCAGGCTGTTATTAGTGTTTGAGGGCATCATGCAAGCTAGCATATTGCTGAGTAATGCTTTCCATGCGTTTTAACATACTTTCCGTCGTGCGGGATATCACGTGGGGGATATAGTTTCCTTTGCCTAACCGCTTAAAACCCGATTGAGAGAAGTTGAGTTGAGCTTTTACCTTGTTTAATGCTTGATTGATTTCAATGCTATTCTCGGGTGCATTACTGAGATCGCTCAGGCCTTGTTCAAATTCAGCGAGGCTGGATTCAAAGCGGTTAACGGTTTCATCTTGGCGCTGACCCGCTAAATGGGCAAAATAATACTTAGCTAGGCGCTGACTAAGCATGCGTTGGCGGCCAGAAATATTGACAAGTCTTGCACTAGTAGTACCGGAAAATCGTTGGATATCTAAAACCACCTCATGGCAGCGGTTGACCAGTTGCTCGCCAAGGATTACCAGTTCAGGAATTTTGTGCACTTCAGGTTTGGCATTAATAATCTCGGCTAGGGTATGCCATTTCTGTTCTACTGCATCAAGATTGTGCGCTATGTTATTTGTTGGTGCGTATGCTTTTAATAATTGCAGTTGGGCTGCAAACAGTTCACTGGCATGGCTCAGTTGAACTTCAGCCCGCGAGACATCAACGGCCATCGTTAGCTGTATATAGGCTTTTACCATGCGTTCACTGAGCATGCGCTGGCGCCCCGCTTTATTGATGGCAGTACCGTCAGACATGATGGCTTCAAATGCGAAACTTGAGGGTAGGCTAATGAGAGTTAAAGAGAATATTAAAAAGAGGCGTGAAAAAAACTGAGGCAAACTGCTGATCTTGCTCATGGCACTGTCCTTTGCTAAGTGGGTTTTATATCCATTTAGCAAAGGCAGTGCCAAGTAGCTTTATCGTTTAAAATTAATGACTTAAATCTGATTATTAAGACCAGCCACCAGACTTTCTACCACCACGCATAGCGGGAATGGCTAAGCCTAAGATAATACCTAAAATAATCAGGCCTCCACCGATAATCATAAAGCTACGTTCTTTATCATCCTGCAAGCGAGTATTGTCGGCGGTTAATGTTTCTAATTGAATCTCCAGCTCTTGGTTACGCTTAGTCAGCTTAGTATTTTTGCTGTCTAGTTGTAGAGCGTTAGCGGATACTTCTTTAATGCGTTTAAGTTCTTTCTCTAAAGACTTATTTTCGCGAACCAAGCTGGAACGATCGCCGGATAAGGTCGATTTCTCTTCACTCAGAGCGCGAGTTTGTTGTCTAAGGGTATCCAGTTCAGCTTTAATTTTAACCAATTCACGCTGGGTTAAAATCAATTTTTCTTTGGCCACAGGTTCGTTTTCTAAATAGTGGGTAAGTACCCAGCCGACGACACCTTTATCGGTCTTTACCTTGGTATAGTTTTTATCTTCGGTCTGTTCCATGAAAATAAGATGCTCGCCGCTAGGCAGTGCTTTTATAATTCTAAACTCACTGCCTGGGCCACTGCGTAGCTGAAGCCATAACTTATCACTGACGTAACGTTTTTCTACCGCTGCATAGCTGGTGGCTGTTAGTAGGGTTAATAAAAGGATGCTAAATAACTGTTTCACGCGTATCACCTTTTGATCTGTATCTTAATAGTTGAAAGTAAATAGTTGAGAGAAAATTGTTCAGGGTAACTTCAGTGCATTAAGGCAGCACTTTTTTAAACGGTTTAACCATGACATCTTGATAAACCCCTGCTGCTATATAAGGATCTGCATCCGCCCAAGCTTGAGCCGCGGTGAGAGAATCAAACTCTGCTACGACTAAGCTCCCGGTAAAACCCGCATTACCAGGATCTTCACTATCAATTGCAGGGTGAGGGCCAGCGATTAATAAGCGGCCTTCATTTTTTAATGCTTGTAAGCGTTCAATATGAGCAGGACGAACTGATAAGCGTTTTTCCAAACTGTTTTCAACATCTTGGCTAATAATGGCGTACCACATACTAATTTTCCTCGCCTTTTTTCGCGTCTTCAGGATTCATAAATCGATATAAATAAAAGGATTGCGCAATAATAAATAAGACAGTTAAGCCTAATAAACCGAATAACTTAAAGTTCACCCAAATATCTTCCGAGAAATTATAAGCAACGTACAAGTTTGCGATACCACTAAAGGTGAAAAATGCGACCCAAGCATAGTTTAAGTTGTTCCAAGCACTTGCTGGTAATGTCAGATTTTGACCCATCATACGTTCTAAGATGGTTTTATTGCCAATAAAGCGGCTGCCAAAGAAAGCGGCGGCGAATAACCAGTTAACAACGGTTGGTTTCCATTGTATGAAGGTCTTGTCTTGTAAAATTACCGTAGCGCCACCCATGAGAACCACTAAGGCTAGAGTCACAAGGTGCATGGTCTCGACCTTGCCTGTGGTTATCTTGGTATATAAGATCTGCAGCATAGTTGCGGGAATGAGCACAGCAGTTGCCAAAACGATTGCTGGCATGTCGGTAAGTTGCTGGAGTTGATCGGCATTTAACAGTGGGCTGATCGCCTCAATGCTCTCTGGGGCAAACTTATAAACGATAAAAAAGATGACTATGGGTAAAAAATCAATAAGTAACTTCATTTGTGGATCAATATCCTAGGGCATACAATGGAGGGGTATTATTGAGGAATTTTTATGGCTTCGCAAATAGACCTTCATTGTCATACTACCGCATCAGACGGAGCCTTGGCACCCGAGGCGTTAATTGATCGTGCAATTGATCGCAATGTAGCCACTTTGGCGATCACAGATCACGATACTATGGCCGGTTATCGTCAGGTAGCAGAGTATGCCAAAGGGCGTGGTCTAAATTTGATTCCGGGCATTGAGCTCTCTTCGCAATGGCGTGGTATGGGCATTCATGTGGTGGGGTTAAACATGGATCCTACGCACCCAGTCATAATAGAAGCTGAGCGTTCACAGACACAAGTGCGCCGAGAGCGGGCAACAACCATTGCACAGCGATTAGAAAAGAAGCTGCAAAAAGAAATCGACTTTGCTGCGGTTGAAGCTTTGGCGGGGGGAGAAGTGGGTCGTCCGCATTTTGCTCAATATTTAGTTGAGCAAGGCATGGTGCCAGATCGGCAAACCGCGTTTAAGAAGTATTTAGGGGCTGGCAAAATTGGCGATGTGAAATCTGGCTGGCCAGCAATGGAAACTGTGGTCAAGTGGATTGTTGAAAGTGGTGGTCAGGCAGTATTAGCGCATCCTCATCATTACAAACTAACCCGTACAAAATTATTGGATTGTGTGGCGGCGTTTCAATATGCCGGTGGTCAGGCGATGGAAATTTGCTGTGGTTTGATGGATAAGAACCAGTCTGGTCAGCTGAAGAAAATTGCGCAAGATGAAGGCTTATATGGTTCTGGTGGCAGCGATTTTCATGGCCCGAATAAATTTGGCTTAGATTTAGGGGTTATGCCCCCATTTCCTCCAGCCAATGAACTGCGCCATGTTCTGGAAGCTCTTTAGGCATAAACTTAAACATTTTTTTGTTAGATTGTTTAAACTCGCGTTTTTAAACGAAGTGACGAATTAAATAGGTGAGTAATGGGTTTGTTAAAGGGTGGTGTGCTGAGTAAATTCAACTCCATGGGGTTGGTAGCAAAAATTGTAATCGCTATATTTGTGGGCTGCCTATTGGGGATTTGGCTTCCTGAAGCCGCGCAATCATTATCCATTCTAGGTTCTTTTTTTGTTTCTGCACTAAAAGCAGTGGCTCCGATCTTGGTATTTGTCTTGGTAGCTTCTGCCATAGCCAATCAAAAAGTCGGTGGTGATGTCAGCCTTAAGCCTGTTGTGGGGTTATACTTCTTTGGAACCTTGATGGCGGCTTTTGTTGCGGTGGTATTAAGTTTCTTATTCCCAAGTACCTTGACGCTGGACCTAGCGGGTTCTACTGCTAATCCTCCTCAAGGCTTGCTTGAAGTATTAAATACCTTGTTATTTAAGGTAGTTGTTAATCCTATTGAGGCGATAGCAAGCGGTAACTTCATTGGCATTTTAGCCTGGGGGGTCGCATTAGGCTTCGCGATGAAGAAAAGCAGTGATCATAGTAAGCTGTTCATGTTTGATATTGCGCATGCCATTTCTGCGATTGTGAAACTGGTCATAAAGCTTGCACCCTATGGTATTCTTGGTTTAGTGGCTAATACCGTGGCGACCACAGGGTTTTCGACCAGTGCAGAATATGGGCATCTAGTAGCTGTGCTATTGGCGGCTATGTTAATTATTGCCTTAGTTGTGAACCCCATAATAGTTTTTGTTATCACCCGTAAAAACCCTTATCCATTAGTATTTACTTGCTTACGAGAATCAGGGATTACGGCGTTCTTTACACGCAGCTCTGCGGCGAATATTCCGGTGAATATGGCCTTGTGTGAGAAGCTTGGGCTGGATGAAAATATTTATTCAATTTCAATTCCGTTAGGTGCCACCGTTAATATGGCGGGGGCGGCTATTACTATTACTGTTTTAACCTTAGCAACGGCGAATACGTTAGGTGTTCAGGTTGATTTTGGTACTGCAATTTTATTAAGTGTCGTGGCGTCGATTTCTGCTTGTGGAGCTTCCGGTGTAGCGGGTGGTTCCTTATTATTAGTACCTTTAGCCTGTGGTTTATTTGGTATCAATGATGATGTTGCTATGCAGGTAGTGGCCATTGGTTTTGTTATAGGTGTAATCCAAGATTCTGCAGAGACAGCGCTAAATAGCTCGACGGATGTGGTTTTCTCAGCCGCGGCGTCACAGTATGTTGCAAATCGAGTCAATTAATATCAAAGCCCGTATGAAGATAAAGGATTAATCATGAGCCAATTTTTTCAGATACACCCAGAAAATCCACAAGCGCGCTTGGTTAAGCAGGCCGCTGAGATTATCAAGAAAGGCGGCCTAGTCGTACTGCCGACAGACTGTGCTTATGTGTTGGTATGCCATGTCGGTGACAAGTCTGCGATGGAGCGTATGCGCACCTTGCGACAGTTGGACGAGAAGCATAATTACACCTTAATTTGTCGTGATTTGTCGGAACTATCCAATTATGCCAAGGTGGATAATGCGACTTATCGCCAGCTTAAACAACATACTCCTGGGGCATTTACCTTTATTCTAAATGCGACCAAAGAAGTGCCGAAGCGTTTGATTCAGCCGAAGAAAAAAACCATCGGTATGCGGGTGCCTGATAATCTGATTTTGATGGCGATTCTAGAAGAGTTGAACGAGCCTTTAATGTCGACGTCCTTGATTATGCCAGGGGATGAGCTGCCTCTGTCGGATCCTTATGATATCCGACAAACGTTGGAGCATACTCTTGATCTGGTGATCGATGGTGGTTATTGCGGCTTTGAAGCCACCACTGTGCTGGATTTGACCGATGAAGAGGTGGTTTTATTACGTCAAGGCGTCGGGGATGCAACTGCTTTCTTAGAATAGTGCTACGCCATGACTGAAAGGTCGAATTTAGCGCTTAAATTAGGTATGATGGCGGGTTTTAGTAACGCCTTTTTATCTCTAGCTAGATTCGGCGATCAGCATTCGTGTATAAGTGAGCATTTGATGAGCAAGCAGCGAGTTTTAACCGGAATTACCACCACAGGTACTCCGCACCTTGGTAACTATGTTGGCGCCATTCGCCCTGCGATTGCAGCCAGTCAAAATAATGAAATCGATTCGTTTTTCTTCTTGGCCGATTATCATGCCTTGATCAAATGCCAAGACCCTAAGCTTGTTCACCAATCGACTATGGAAATCGCCGCAACCTGGCTAGCGCTAGGTTTAGATACCGACAATACTCTGTTTTATCGCCAATCTGATATCCGTGAAATTCCTGAATTAACCTGGATGCTGAGCTGTGTTTGTGGCAAAGGCTTGATGAACCGTGCGCATGCTTACAAAGGCGCCGTTGATGCCAATTATGAAAATAATGAAGATGCCGATAAGGCCATCACTATGGGATTATTTAGTTATCCGGTATTAATGGCCGCCGACATCATTATGTTTGGCGCGAATAAGGTGCCTGTGGGTAAGGATCAGATTCAACACGTTGAAATGGCGCGAGATATTGCTCAGCGTTTTAACCATATTTATGCCAGCAAAAAACAGCCTATTTTTACCCTGCCAGAATATGAAGTAGGGGATGACGTTGCTATTTTACAAGGTCTTGATGGGCGTAAAATGAGTAAGAGTTACGGCAATACTATCCCATTATTTTTGACTGAAAAGAAATTACAAAAGCACATCAACAAGATTCAAACCAACCTGCTAGAGCCAGGTGAAGCGAAAGATCCAGATACTTCGACGGTTTTCCAAATTTGGCAAGCGTTTGCTAATCAAGAGCAAAGCGCTGAGATGCGTCAGGCATTTGCTGATGGTATTGGTTGGGGCGATGCGAAGAAGCGTTTATTCACCTTAATCAATGATGAAATTGGTGAAGCTCGTGAACGTTATAACGACTTGTTAACGCGTCCACAAGATATTGAAGACGAATTACAAAAAGGGGCAGCGAAAGCCCGCATCCAAAGCCAGCAATTGATGGATCAAGTTCGTCAAGCGGTAGGCATATACGGTTTAAAATAAACGGACTAAAAAGATTAGCCTTGAAACGACAATGACCAGCACAGCAGATACTCAGCGAACAGATAAAGCCGTTGATACCGATAAACTTAAGGTAGAAGCTGCTGTGCCTGCGGCGCGTCAACACGAAATGCCTTTTGCGCTAATCCAAGGGCAGCCGATGACGCAATTGCCGATGGATTTATACATTCCGCCGGATGCGTTAGAGGTTATTTTAGAGCAGTTCGAAGGCCCATTGGATTTATTGTTATATCTAATTCGTAAGCAAAACCTTGATATTCTAGAGGTAAATGTCGCCGAAATAACCACTCAATATATGGGTTACATTGATCTTATGCATTCTATGCATCTTGAAATGGCCGGTGAATATTTAGTGATGGCGGCCATGCTGGCAGAAATTAAAAGTCGCATGCTTTTGCCGCGTAATAAAGACGAAGACGAGGAAGAAGAAGATCCTCGGGCTGAATTAATTCGTCGCTTACAAGAATACGAACGCTTTAAAAAAGCGGCGGAAGATATGGAAGAGCTGCCGCGTATGGGGCGAGATAACTTTATTGCTCGGGTTGATGCGCCAGAAAAAATTCAGCAGCGTGCTCACCCTGATGTCGATATGAAAGAACTGATGCTTGCCATGGGCTCCATTATGCGTCGTGCGCAAATGTTTGAGAAGCACGAGGTTGCTAAAGAAGTATTATCGACCCGTGAGCGCATGTCGAATATCTTAGCCAGCCTAAAGGGTGGACATTTTGTTAACTTTAGTGATCTATTTACCCCAGAAGAGGGGCGTCTTGGGGTGGTGGTGACTTTTTTAGCCATGCTAGAACTCATTAAAGAATCGTTATTAGACATAGTTCAGCATGAGGTCTTAGGCCCAATTCATGTAAAAGCTCGTATTGATGGTCCTGGGCATATTCAATCAAGTCTATTGAGTGATGATTATACTTCTGATTTTGACTCGGCAGAAAATACTGGGGTTACTCAATAACCATGGAATTATCTAAGCTAAAACGCATTATTGAAGCGGCCTTGATGGCCAGTGGTGAAGTGCTTTCTATTGAACGCTTGCAGTTGTTGTTTGATGAGTATGAAAAGCCGAAAAGCCCGGTTATTAAAGAAGCATTAGCCAGCTTGATGGACGATTTTTCTGATCGTGGATTTGAGCTAGTAGAAGTGGCTTCTGGTTATCGCTTACAAGTGCGAAAAGAAGTAGCACCTTGGGTTACTCGTTTGTGGGATGAAAAACCACAGCGCTATTCCCGTGCTTTATTAGAGACCATGTCGTTGATCGCCTATCGTCAGCCGATTACCCGTGGTGATATTGAAGATGTGCGTGGTGTTGCGGTAAGCAGTAATATTATTCGTACTTTATTAGATCGAGAATGGGTGCGAGTAGTCGGTCATCGAGATGTGCCAGGTCGTCCTGCTATGTATGCGACGACGAAAGAATTCTTGGACTACTTTAGTCTTAAAAGCTTGGATGAATTACCTAGCTTGGATGAAATTCGCGAAATGGATGATGCGAATCAGAATCTTGACCTGATTAATGCCGAGAAAAAAGCGTCGGTAACTCGCGAATATGATTTTGAAAATGGTGATGATGTTGCGAGCCGAGGGGAAGACGTATTAGCGGAAACTGAGCTCGAGTTAGAAGAAGCTGAAAAGCTTGTACAGCAAGTTGAAGATAATGTTTTCAATAAGCCTAGTGAAGAAGAATTGGCTGCAGAGCGCGAAGCTGAGCGTCAAGCTAAGGCGGAAGAAGAAAGGTTGGCGCAGCAAGCAAGTACTGAGAAATCTTTGGCGGATAAATTCGAGCAAAGACTTTCAGCGGATGTAGAGCAATCCAACGGGCCTTCTCGGATTGATTTGGCCGACAAAATTGCCAACCATCAAGCGCGCTTGGCGGGTATTAATACAGAGCCTGAGCCGTCGGTTGATGAGTCAATTGATGAGCCGTCTGAGAATGATCAGCCTGAAGAAGCACTCACCTTATTGCAGCAGCAAGAACGCTTGATGCAGCAGTTGATGCAGCAAGAAGCAGAGCGTCAGGCACAAGCGCAAGCCGATCAACCAGAAGAATTTGGCAATGAGCAAGAAACGCTAGAAAAAGAGCTGCGCGAACAAGAATTGCTAGAAAAGGAATTACTAGAAAAAGAGCTAATTGAGAAAGAGCGATTAGCTGAAGAAGCCTTAGAAAATGAGCTAAGCTCAGATGATGATGTTTCAGATAACTCAATGAATAAGAATTCTTTTATTAAAAAAGATTCCTTGTTTGACGACTGATGGTAATTATTCGTCAAATATAACTATTAAAAGATTAAAGGTTACATAAGCCCTATGAATGAGCGCTTACAGAAATTATTAGCGGTTGCAGGTTTAGGTTCACGTCGTGAAATTGAACGTTGGATTGCTGATGGTCGCATTAAGGTTAATGGTGAGGTGGCTGAGTTGGGCCAGCGTGCTAGTCACTTTGATAAAATTCAAGTAGATGGCAAAGAGATTAAATTAGAAGGTGTGGGTAAAACACGCCGAATTTTGGCTTATAACAAGCCAGAAGGTGAAGTTTGTACGCAGCATGATCCAGAAGGTCGCCCAACGGTATTTGATAAATTACCGAAATTAAAAGGTGAGCGTTGGGTTAATGTAGGGCGTTTGGATATTAATACCAGTGGTTTATTATTGTTCACCACAGATGGTGAATTGGCTAATAAGTTAATGCATCCTTCTTCGGGTATCGACCGCGAATACGCTGTGCGTGTACGGGGTGAAGTGACCGAAGAAATGATTAAAAACTTAAAAACCGGTGTTATGTTAGAAGATGGCATGGCGAAATTTACCGATGTTCAATACTTTGATGGTGATGGTTCTAATCAGTGGTATCACGTTGTATTGATGGAAGGTAAAAAGCGTGAAGTGCGTCGCTTGTGGGATTCTCAAGGGGTAACGGTAAGTCGCCTTAAGCGTGTTCGCTACGGTTGTATCTTTATGCCAAAGCAAGTGCCCGTAGGTACCTGGATTGAGCTTAAGCAAAAAGAAGCCGACGATTTGTCTACGCTTGCGGGTGTTGAGCCTAAGCCAGTGAAGCATCTTGATGGGCAAGAAAAAGAGAAGTTTGACCGTCAGGCGCGTAAGCAAAAAGTGCGTCAAAAAACGACTTTTAAAAAGCGTCACTAGATTTTTGAAAGCCAAACAGCAATTCACCACAAAGGGATCACGCCTTTGTGGTGAACGCTTTTGTTCTTCCTTCCGCTTTATTTCAACAATATGGCCAGTTCATCATAAGTCAGGCCAAACTCATCTTGGACCCAGTTATTCACCCTAGGATGATCGGGTTTTAATTCAGCACAGCGTGCAGCATTTTCATATCTAGGCAGTGTGTAGGCATTTTTTGCTTGGCAAAAGGATTCGATCCAGGCTTTATCCAGATTTGCTTTTACTGCTGTCATCATCGGATTACCAAGGGTAGAAAACCAAGCAGATTTATTCATAAAGTTTGGTTTTTGCGGCCGTATGTTTTTACTTTTTAGGTAGCCTTGATGGGCGTAAGTTTGATATCTCTTATCTGCCGCTAGTTCAACCGCTTTAATCTTATGTTGTTGTAACATGCCGCTGATCGATAAGCTGTGTGACACAGTTTCCACATAGCTTTGGCCTTTCACCTTGACCGTTTCAGTGGTTGGAATGACATTCAATAACTTGCGCTTAACCAGTTTGGGGTTTTTTTCATCACGAATCAGTTCATAGACTTCTTTTTTAGCCGGATAAGAAAAGCTAAAAGTATGGGGGCTGGTTTTATTGTAATAGTTAATATTACCGCTTAGAGAAAGTTTCAGTGGCAGTAAGGCGCTTGAGCTAAACCAAGGGTGGTGCTGTATTTTTTGTGCCAAAGATTTGCTAAAGATATCTTTATTGCTGCCAATTTTATTGCTGATTTTTAAACGTGAGGTATAAAGGCTTGGCTGGGTATAACGGCTTGGATCTTTAGCGAGCTTAAAATTTACGGCTTGTCCAAAAACAGAGCAGTAGGCTTGCCATGTCGCAAAATAATAATAACTGTGGGAATTCAGTTCGGATTTCATTTTATCGCATTGCTGTTGACCTAATGTGATCATATTGGGTTTGTAATTAGCAATGGTGCGATCGTTAATACCGGCATCTATGATGTGCTGGTATTGCTTCAAACTATAGCTAAAGCGATTATAGTCTTTTGCTTTGGCAAGACGTGGCAGTTCTTTATTCAGCCAGCGGCCAGCAAACTCAACTTCTTCATCAATGGTGGCCTTGACGCCGCTATCGGCTCTAATCTTCCATAGAGTCATTTGTTGCAAGCTTTCATTCAGCTTCTTTGCTGCTTTTACTTGCAATTTTGCTTGGCGAAACATACGCACTTCAATGAGGTTGGCAGCGACTAAGCGACTACGAGCATAAGATAGCTTTTGCGTTATTTCTTCATCGTCAGGATTATTTTGATAGGCTTTTTCATAGAAGAAGACCGCTTGGTCATACTGCTCCTCGGCCATCATGTTATCGCCTTTCTTTTGATTGCTAGAGCAAGCGGCTAATAAGGCTAGGGTAATTAATAGTAATAGTTGCTTCACGAAGAGTTCCTAGGGTATCTGCTTTTGATGGCGGCGCCAGCCAGTGTACTTGAAAAAATGGAGGCAGAGAATATTCAATAGGCGGGTATGTGACTAAGTGAGAGCCTCTTTATTGATTAGCAAAGAGGCTACTCGTATTAGTATTGGCGCGGTCGTTAGTGTCGAGGTCAGTGGCGAGGTCAGTGGCGAGATAGTTAGTTGGTAGCCAATAACGCCTCATCTTGATCGGTGATCACTTGATTGCGGCCGCTATTTTTGGCTCGGTATAATGCGTCATCTGCGCGTTCGCAAATACTTTGCATGGTATCAGAAGGGTATAGCGTTGCGCTGCCAATACTACTTGTGATGTTTAAGTTGCCTTTTTTGTGGCTAAAAGTGGCTGCTTCAATCGCGCAGCGAATGCGCTCAGCAATTCTTTCGGCTCCGCCACTATCAGCACTCGCAAGCATGATCAAAAACTCTTCGCCACCATAGCGAAAACACATGTCCGTTTGGCGGATGCAATCAGTAATGGATTTCACTACCTGCTTTAATACTTCATCACCCATGGCGTGGCCATAAGTATCATTGACGTTTTTGAAGTTATCAATATCCAGCATTAATACCGACAAAGGTTGATTATGGCGTTTAGCCAGTTCGACTTCACGGTCTAGGGTTTTATCGAGGGCAATGCGATTACCCGCTCCAGTTAGTGGATCACGAAATGCGGCGGCTAACGCTTCGGTATAGCGCACAGCATTACGCAATGGGTAAACTAGGGTGCTGAGAAGGCCTTCGATATTGGCCAGCTCATGTTCGCGAAAGCGGGTGCTGCGGCTGAACGTTAGTTCGCCCATGTAATCTTTTTGCGTAGTAAGGCGGTAGCTGCAGCTATGAATGCCTTTTTTTCCGTAGCTGTTAATTAAGTTTTGGTTGCTATTGCTGTAGCACATACTATCAACCAGCACAGCGTGTTTTATTTCGGTGAAGAATATGTCCAATAATTGTTGCAACTCGAGTGTCGTTTGCAAGCGGCTGCTGAGTTTGAGTAATAGCTCGGGCTTGATGTCCGGTTTGGGCATTAGATCCGAAAATGACGTTATGTGCTTATCTTCATTTAATGCTGCTCTACTGCTGCTTTGCAAACGCGTAACCATACGCAACCTCTTTCACAGAAAGTTTTAATTCATTTACAGCTGTAAATGCTAAAACTGTGCCAGTCTTGAGGAATAAACTTTATCCTTATAAATCAGTGGGTTATGAGCTTGGTAGGAATATTTCAGCAGGAATATAAAAGTTTGACGCTCATAAAAATTGTCGCTGACAGATTTATGGCTCTAGATGTAGGGAAAAGTGTTGGGATAATTGACGAGTTTTAGTGCTACGACCTCTTACCTTAGGTCGTAGCCTTTATTGTGTCTGTGTTTATTGAGTCAGTATTTATTTTTTAGCTTGGGCATCCAAAGCTTGGCCGTTGATGTGTTTGGATTCATCGCTCATGAGATACACGTGAATATCCATAATTTCATCTGGGGTTGTCAGTTGTGCCGGGTTTTCTGCTGGATAGGCTTCTGCACGCATACTGGTGCGGGTGCCACCAGGGTTTAAGCTGTTTACACGGATATTGCGGCTATCGTACAGTTCCTGCGCTAAGATCTGCATCATGCCTTCAATGGCAAACTTAGAGACGCTATAAGCCCCCCAATAAGCGCGGCCTTCACGACCAACGCTAGAAGAGGTTAATACTAGGGAGGCGCCGTATTCAGAGCGCTCCAGAAGTGGTGTAATGGATTTGGCTAATAAAAATTGGCCATTCACATTAATGTCCATAACCTGCTTCCAAGCTGCCCACTTATAGCTTTCTAGTGGGGCTTTCTGGCCTAATACACCCGCGTTTAGCAAGGCACCATCTAAGCGGCCAAATTCACGGGCGATCAAGTCCGCTAACTCGATGAATTTTTCTTCATCATTGCAACCCAGGTCGAAAGGCAGTACCGCGGCTTGTGGAAGGCCTTCTTCTTCAATGCGGTCATACACAGCTTCAAGCATATCTTGGCTGCGACCTAAGAGGATGACGGTCGCACCTTGGCGTGCATAGGCCAAAGCCGCGTGAGCACCAATGCCATAACTTGCACCTGTCACTAAAATGACACGGTCTTTTAATTTTAATTGATTTTCGGCGGCTGCTTGGCTCATTTTTATCTCGATATCTGTCTTTTTAAATATGTACTATGGTGCTAGCGGCAAGCTCGTTCCGCTAGCGGTAATGTTATCTATCTCGGTTTGCCGTTAATAAGCGCTGAATATCTTCAACACTCTCTACCATAATATCCGCTTGCCAGTTTTCGGGTTGATCGCCAGGGCTGATATAGCCGTATAGTGTGGCTATGGTAAACATGTTAGCGCTATTCCCCGCCTCTATGTCGCGCTTATGATCACCTAAATACCAGCAATCTTCAGTTGCTATGCTTAAGGTTTTAGCCGCCAATAAAAGCGGGTCCGGATAGGGCTTTGTTCTGCTCACATCGTCAGGGCAAACCAGCACTGCGCAAGTGCTTAAAATGGGTAAGCGAGTGGTTAAGCGTTGCAATAATATTTCAGTATACAAGCGTGGCTTATTGGTGACGATCCCCCAAGGTAAAGCATGCTGCTGGCAGGTTTCTAGCAACTCAATCATGCCGGCAAATAATTCACTCTTGCTCGCAAGGTGCTCTATGTATAGCTCTAATAACCTTTGACGTTTGCTTTCAAAAGCCTCGTCTATCTCGATATCTTGGGCGCTGACCTCAAGAGCTGGCATATCTAAGGCTAAGCGCGTTAGTGCTCGGCCTCCGTTGGAGACCTGCTGACGAATAATGTCATTTCCTAGGGGGGGTAGGCCGTGCTCTGCGCGCAAGGCATTAACCGTAGGGAAGAAGTCGGGCGCGGTATCCATCAAGGTGCCATCAAGATCAAATAATAGTGCTTGTGGCTTAATGGCGGTATTTTGAGAAGTCACCATTAAAGTGCTTTCTCACAAGCGACTATGTAATTCACATCAACGTCGTTAGCGACTAGCTTATAGTTCTTACTGATTGGGTTGTAAGTCATACCCGCCATATTGATGTGCTTTAAGTCGACGGGGCGACACCAGCGTGCAAGCTCGGCAGGTTTAATAAACTTGTTATAATCATGGGTGCCAGTAGGGACAAGCTTTAATACATACTCAGCCCCGATGACCGCCATTAAATAGCTTTTGGGGTTGCGGTTAATGGTAGAGAAAAATACATGGCCGCCTGGTTTAACCAGTTTCGCGCAAGCGCGTACTATGGATTCCGGGTCGGGTACGTGCTCCAGCATTTCTAGGCAGGTGACTATATCAAAGCTAGCAGGGTTTTGTTCGGCAAAATCTTCTACTGGGCAGCATTGATAGTTTACTTTTACACCAGATTCTAAGGCGTGGAGCTTGGCCGTCGTGAGGTTGGCTTCACCGAGATCGATGCCGGTAACTTCAGCCCCGCGTAATGCCATGCCTTCGCTTAAGATTCCGCCACCACAGCCAACATCCAGTACTTTCTTGCCGGCTAAAGGGGCGAATTCTTCAATGTAGTTAGTACGCAGTGGGTTGATTTCATGGAGGGGTTTAAACTCACTTTCCATATCCCACCAACGGGTTGCGATCGCCTCAAATTTTGCGATCTCGGCACTATCAACATTGACTTTTTTTAAATCTGACATGGTAAATTCCTTCCCAAAACACTGCGTAGACCCTTCAAGAATACCCATCGAAAGAACCTTAAGCGACGCTATTTTTCAATACAAAATAATTGTGGCGGTCATTCTAACCGTATTCATTTTCACTTAATAGCGCTATTGATTCGGCCGCCCCAGACTTTGCTCCGGTGAATGAGTTTTTCTTCATTGAGGGTTGTTAATTTGCCTTCTTTTAATAAGCATACCCCTTGCACCCAAACGTGGCTGACCTGGGTCGATTTTGCACAATAAACTAGGTGTGAAATAGGATCGAATACCGGTTGGCTGGATAAGGTATTGAGATTGATTGCTTGGATGTCCGCGGCCTTGCCGGGTAATAAAGAGCCTGTGACCTGGTCTAATCCTAAGGCTTTGGCGCCCCCTAGCGTTGCTATCGTTAAGGCTTCGTGGGCTGGGATAGCGCTAGCATCCTGACTCACGCCTTTGGCTAATAAGGCCGCCGTTTTAGTTTCGCTAAACATGTCTAAATCATTATTGCTGGCGGCGCCATCTGTGCCTATGGCTAGGGTGATATTATGTTCATGCAATTGGGCTATCGGGCAAAAGCCACTGGCCAGCTTTAAGTTGGATTGTGGGCAATGGACAATAGCGGCACCGGTTTTTTGCAGCAGTTGAATGTCGCTATCTTCTATCTGAGTCATGTGTACACAGCTGACCCTTTCATTTAAAAAGCCGATATCCATTAAGCGCTGAGTAGGGCGTTTATTGAACTTCTCTAAGCTTTCACTCACTTCAAAAGCGGTTTCATGCAGGTGAATTTGCACTGGCATGTCGAGCTGATCGGCTAGGGTAGTGATTTCTTTTAACGGTTCGTCAGAAACTGTATAAGGCGCGTGGGGACCAAACCCTATGGTAACCAGCTTGCTGCTGTTCATTGAGTGCTGATTTGATGGCGGCTGATTTAAAGGGTGAGAGTTGAACCTATCGTTGCACTCAACGGCTTTGCGTATGTATTCGTCGGCGTTTTGAGCGTAATTAGTCGGAAAATCCAATACTGGGCTAAAGCATACGGCGCGTATGCCCGCTTTAAGTGCAGCCTCGGCGCTTTGCTGCGGATAAAAATACATATCCGCAAAGGTTGTTGTGCCCGACTGAATCATCTCGCCGATCGCCAGTTCGCTACCCTGTTGCACAAACTCTTGGTCTACATGTTGTCCTTCGGCTGGCCAAATGTGCTCTTGCAGCCAGGTCATTAAAGGAAGGTCATCGGCTAGGCCTCGAAATAACGACATGGCCGCGTGGCCGTGGGCATTGACCCAGCCTGGCATTAATACTTGCTGACCAAGATCTAGGGTTTCTAAGGCGGCCATTGAGCAGCTGGCTTGGGGCTCGATCGCAGTAATCAAGCCGTCTTTAATGAAAATGCAGTGATCAATTAAAACCGAGCTGCCAGATACAGACTCGATTGGCACAATCCATTTTGCGTTTAAGCGTAGGTCGGCATGAAGGGATGGCATCGTAGAGATTCCTTTGAAATATTTTTTTTGAGTATACACGATAGAAAGCTGACGTCGGGCTAAACCCCGCCCCATTCAGTAACGTTCAACCAAGAAATGTAGGTTAGTCCTCAGGCTAACTGGAGCGCTAAAGCACCTTCTATATTATAGAAGCACGAAAGAAGGATGAAAGAAGGGCGAAATACTAGGTATCTTGTTGATTTGTGGTATGATTTGCCGTTAATTATAAACGCTAATAACAAGGACCGAATGAGGTTTTCATTAGAGACCATCATTCGCTAGAGACAGGCCAAGAATCTATGGGTGAGTTAACCAAAGAAGTATTGCCAATTAACATTGAAGACGAATTAAAGTCGTCTTACCTCGATTATGCTATGAGTGTAATTGTTGGGCGTGCCTTACCGGATGTGCGTGATGGGCTAAAACCTGTGCATAGACGGGTTCTTCATGCGATGAATATATTAGGTAACGATTGGAATAAAGCCTATAAAAAATCGGCCCGTGTGGTCGGTGACGTAATCGGTAAATATCACCCACACGGTGACTCTGCTGTTTACGATACCATTGTGCGAATGGCACAAGACTTCTCAATGCGTTATACGCTGGTGGATGGTCAAGGTAACTTCGGTTCTGTTGATGGTGACTCCGCAGCTGCCATGCGTTATACCGAAATTCGCATGGATAAACTCAGCCATGAGTTATTAGCCGATATCGACAAAGAGACGGTGAACTTCGTACCGAACTACGATGGCACTGAAAAAATTCCAGAAGTGATGCCAACCCGGGTACCGAATCTTTTGATTAATGGATCATCCGGTATTGCAGTGGGTATGGCGACCAATATTCCACCGCATAACTTAGGTGAAGTGGTTTCTGCTTGTTTAGCGCTAATTGATAATCCGGCTATGGATGTTGATGGCTTAATGGAGCACATTCCTGGCCCAGATTTCCCTACCGGCGCATTTATTAATGGCCGCGAAGGTATTCTTGAAGCGTATCGCACGGGTCGTGGTCGCATCCACATGCGTGCTCGCCATCATTTTGAAGAAAATGAAAAGAACGGCAAGGTTTCCATCGTCTTCACTGAAATTCCTTATCAGTTAAACAAAGCGCGCTTGATCGAAAAGATCGCCGATTTGGTTAAAGAAAAGAAAATTGAAGGCATTACTGAGCTGCGTGATGAGTCTGATAAAGACGGTATGCGTATCGTAGTTGATCTTCGTCGTGGTGAAATGCCAGAAGTCACCTTGAATAACTTGTTTGCTCAAACCGCGTTACAGTCAGTATTTGGCATTAACGTTGTTGCCTTGATGGATGGTAAACCACAAACCTTGAACTTGAAGCAGATGCTTGAAGCTTTTGTGCGTCACCGTCGTGAAGTCGTAACCCGTCGAACGATTTTTGAATTACGCAAAGCCCGTGAACGTGGTCATATATTGGAAGGTTTGGCGATTGCGTTAAGCAATATTGATCCAATTATTGCCTTAATCAAGAAATCACCCACCGGCGCAGAAGCAAAAGAAGCGTTAATTGCGACACCTTGGTCCCCAGGTTCAGTAACCGGTTTCTTAGAACGTGCCGGTGAAAATGCCTGTCGCCCTGATGACCTAGGTGAAGAGTTTGGTATGCATGATGGTCTATACCATCTTTCTCCTCAGCAAGCCCAAGCGATTCTAGATTTACGTTTGCAGAAGCTAACCGGCCTTGAGCACGAGAAGCTGATTGAAGAATATCAACTTAAGCTATCTGAAATTAAAGAATACCTAGATATTTTAGGCTCTCCTGAATTGTTATTGCAGGTGATTCGTGACGAATTAGCGGCAATCAAAGAAGAATACGGTGACGAACGTCGTACCGAAATCATTGCTAATAAGCGTGATTTGACGATGGCGGATTTGATCCCAGAAGAAGACCTAGTATTAACCATTTCTCATGGTGGTTACGCCAAGACACAGCAGCTTGATGTGTATCAAGCTCAGCGTCGTGGTGGTAAAGGTAAATCAGCCGCGTCGGTGAAGGATGACGATTACGTTGAGCATCTAATGATTGCTAATAGCCATGATACGGTTTTATGTTTTACCGATGCCGGTAAAGTATTCTGGCTAAAAGTGTACGACATTCCACAAGCGAGCCGTAACTCTAAAGGCCGCCCAATGGTGAATGTGGTCAATTTGGCTGACGACGAACGCATAACTGCGATCTTGCCATTACCAGAATTTACCGGTGAAGAATTTATCTTTATGGCAACCTCTATGGGTACTGTGAAGAAAACCAGTTTAGAGCACTTCCAACGTCCACGCTCAAGCGGCTTGATCGCGTGTGAGTTGGATGAAGGCGATCACTTGATCGGCGTTGCTATTACTGACGGCACAAAAGATATTTTATTGCTAACGGATGCTGGTAAAGCCAACCGCTTTAAGGAGTCTGATGTGCGCGCGATGGGCCGAACGGCTCGTGGTGTTCGTGGTATTAGAATTCAAGAAGGCCAAAAAGTGATTTCTCTGGTTATTCCAGAAGAAGGTGGCACCTTATTAACGGCCAGTGATCGTGGTTATGGTAAGCGTACGGATATTACTGAGTTCCCAACCAAAGGCCGTGGCACTCAAGGTGTTAAAGCGATGGTAGTGAACGAGCGTAACGGTATTATTATTGGTGCGGTTCAGGTCTTCGAAAATGACGAAGTGATGCTGATTAGTGATAAAGGCACCTTGGTTCGTACTTCTGCGGATTCTGTTTCTTGCTTGGGTCGTAATACCCAAGGTGTGCGCTTAATTAAAGTGGCTGAAAAAGAACGCTTGATTGGTGTTGAACGTGTATGTGAGCCAGAAGATGTTGATGATGGTATTGAATACCTAGCAGCGGATGGCACACAGGCTGGCGACATTGAAGTAGGCGATGTTAGTGGTGAAAATCAGACTGCGGATGATGCCGACGAAGAATAATTCGTCAGTCGTCTCTGTGGTTCCACGGATTGGTTAAATAAGAAAGTGCTGATTATGATGAAGAATATTCATTATTAGTCAGCGCTTTTTTCTGCTTTAAAAAGCGGCGAAATTATCGCCTGATTTTTAACAAGAGTTGAACAAAACTGTAGTATTTGGAATTTAAAATCATGACTCGTTTATATAATTTTTGCGCAGGCCCGGCTGCATTGCCAACGGCTGTATTAACACAAGCTCAAGCTGACCTATTAAATTGGCAGCAAAAAGGCTTGTCGGTTATGGAGATGAGTCACCGCTCTCCTGAATTTGTGGGTATTGCCAAAAAAGCCGAGCAAGATTTACGCGACCTCATGGTTATTCCTGATAACTATAAAGTGCTGTTCATGCAAGGTGGCGCAAGCAGTCAGTTCACTATGATTCCGATGAACTTATTGCGCGGTAAAAAGTCTGCGGATTACATCAATACTGGTCAGTGGTCGAAAAAAGCCATTGCTGAAGCTAAACGTTTTTGTGATGTGAATGTTGCGGCCACAACCGAAGGTAATAAGTTTACTTCTGCCCCGACTCAAGAAGAATTAAACCTGAACCCAGAAGCGGCCTATGTTCACTATACGCCTAACGAAACCATTGGTGGTGTTCAGTTCGATTATAT
>CAXIBC010000030.1:0-29943 GCA_964022115.1 uncultured Oleispira sp.
AAGAAGGAGGCCTAATCGCAAAAGCGCTGAACGAACTTGGCGATCGACTGGCGAATTCTGATGTTGTTTCAGCAGATGACATTTCAGCAGATAACATAGAAAAAGACGTTTCCGCGGAAACGTTCTCCCTCGACAAAAAACAACAACACCGCACATTTCCACACCGCAGAGCCGATGCGTTAGTTGCCATAACCGAGCACTTTCTGGCGACGGCAGACAATAATACCGATAAGCTATCACCCTTAAAATTATCGTCATTAAAGGCCAGTGACCGCTGCCAAATAATCATGCATATCACAGCCGGAGCCTACTCCCCGTCCAGCCCCCCTACCGATACAAACCTAGACGGCCGCTGGCTACTTCCCGATGCGGCGCGACGCCTAGCCTGTGACGCAGGCTTATTGGTTGTGACACAAGATGAGGTAGGCAATGTATTAAACATTGGCCGCCGCTCACGGATTATCCCCCCATCAATGTCACGGGCATTAGCGATTCGTGATGGCGGCTGTCAGTTTCCGGGCTGCTGTGAAAAACGCTATGTAGAAGGCCACCATATTAAACACTGGGCCGATGGCGGCGAGACTAAATTAGATAATCTAATAACCTTGTGCCGGTATCATCATAGCGAGCTGCATAAAGGCACTTTCTTCCTCACGATTAAACCTTTAGCAAATAACAAACAACCGGTGCGCTTTGCCGAGCGATTATGTTTTTCAAAAGTCGATAGAGATTTTAACTCCCCTATCAGACAAGCACTGAATCCTCTCTACAAAGACCCAGTCATCGCCGCCAACCCAGCCAAATTTAGCTGCGCCTGCTGCGACCCTGCTGAATTAGCCAAGAGCTTACCCAGCGCCATCTATCATGCCATCGATGCAAATACCGCCGTAACGAAATGGACAGGCGAAGCGCTGGATTTAACGATGGCAATTGATGGCCTATTAAGTGCAGCCAACCAAGGCATAACAACGTAGGGCGTACTTTATATGTCGGACTGAAGCCGCGACCTACCCTATAACCTGTAGGTCGTACTTTAGTGCGACAAAGTTTATGTCGGGCTGAAGCCGCGACCTACCCTGTAATCTGTAGGTCGTACTTTAGTGCGACAAAGTCATTTTATACCGCACTAGCCTCAGCTACTCCAACTCTGACTCAACGCCTCAGCCTGCTGCAAACACAAATCAATCGCCTCATCCGACCCATCAGGTGGATACTTCCACTTTCTCAATGCACGTCGAATCAAGTTCCTTAATTTCGCCCTAACACTGTCGCGAACTTGCCAATCAACCGTTGTCGATTTCTTTAACTGCTCTGTCACAAATATAGCCAGCGCCCTTAAATTACTATCACCCAATTCTTTCACCGCAGACTCGTTTTGAATCAAGGCGCGATAAAAAGCAATTTCATCCGAATTCAAACCCGACTTTTCAGCAAGCTCCGCATCATTAGCCATATCCTTGGCCATTTTAATCATCTCTTCGATAACCTGAGCCGTTTCAATCGAGCGATTATGATATTTACGCAGGGTTTCCATAATGCGGTCAGAATATTTCTTTTCCGACACCACATCGGTTTTCATTCTTGCTTTTACTTCATCGCGCAACAGCTTTTCTAACAAATCGACCGCCAAATTCTTTTCTTCAAGATTGGCAACATCTTCCAAAAACTCAGGCGATAACAATCCAATATTGGGCTTCTCTAATCCCACCAAACTAAAAATATCATCAACGCCTTCGGCAATAATCGCATTGTCGATAATCTGCTTTAAAGCCGTGTTTTTATCTTCGTCAGATCGGCGCTTATCAATCGTAGTGAACTTAGCAATCGCATTTTTAACTGCACCGAAAAAAGCAATCTCTTTTGAATAAGCCTGAGCTTCATCCAAGGTGCCACACAAGGTAAACGACGCTCGAATACTCGCCATAATATCTAAGAAACGCTTCTTACCGTCTAACTCCTTCTTTCCATCTAAACCGCTCGCACTCTCTAGCGACAAAATATGATTCATAACCCGCGGCAATAACTGCAAAGCATTGGTCTCATAGCTGCTGTAATCACAACCGTGCATCATTCCATGCAGTTTTTCTAAGTTTTCCAATAAAACCGCAAAGGCTTCACGCGTATCAATAGTTGGCTTACCTTTACCCTGAGAATTGGTGTAGGTTTTTAAGGCATCCTTTAACTCGTTGGCAATACCAATGTAATCAACCACCAAACCACCGGGCTTGTCTTTGAATACACGGTTAACACGGGCAATCGCCTGCATTAAGTTATGGCCTTTCATCGGCTTATCAATGTACATAGTATGGCAGTTGGGCGCATCAAAACCTGTCAGCCACATATCGCGCACAATCACTAATTGCAGTGGGTCGTTAACGTCTTTAAAACGCTTTTCAAACAGCTTTTTAGTTTCTTTATTATGAATATGCGGTTGCAGCTTGGCTTTATCGGATGCCGAACCTGTCATCACGATTTTAATCGCGCCTTTAGTCGGGTCAAGGTCGTGCCATTCTGGTTTAATCGCCACAATCGCATCGTACATGTCGACACAAATCTCACGGCTCATACACACAACCATGCCCTTGCCTGGCATCGTACTGATTCGATTTTCAAAATGCTGAACCAAGTCTTTACCCACCAACGCCATGCGTGGGCCACTGCCTACCAACTTCTCTAACGCAGCCCACTTAGATTTGGTATTTTCTTTATCTCGATCCTCTTCATCCTCAATGATGTCTTCTACTTCATCATTTAAAACTTCGATATCAGCCTGATTAATATCCAACTTTGCCAAACGCGACTCGTAATAAATCGGCACCGTTGCGCCATCATCAACAGCATCTTGAATATCATAAATAGAAACGTAATCACCAAACACGGCGCGAGTATCTTTATCGGCAGAATCAATCGGCGTACCGGTAAAACCAATAAAAGAAGCCTCGGGTAACGCATCACGCATGTGCTTTGAATAACCGAAGGTGTACTTACCCGTTTTGGTATTGAGCTTGGCTTTATCACCATATTGGCTACGGTGAGCTTCATCGCTTACCACCACAATATTGTGGCGAGTACTTAATACCGGGTGACTACTCTCTTCCACACCTGCTTCATCTTTCCTTAAAGCAAACTTTTGTACCGTCGTAAAAATAATACCGCCCGACTGGCGCGATGCTAAAATTTCGCGTAAATCATCGCGATCATCCGCCTGCACCGGGGTTTGTTTTAACGTTTCAGCAGCCATGCCAAAGGTATTATAAAGCTGGCCATCTAAATCATTTCGATCCGTGACCACCACAATGGTCGGGTTATTCATTTCTGGCTGAGCCAGCAATTTACCCGCGTAACACACCATCGAAATAGACTTACCACTTCCCTGCGTATGCCAAACCACCCCAGCCTTGCCCGAACCCGCAGCCACCTTATTTGCGTAGTTTGCTCTCGGTTCTGCCTGTGTATTCTGCTCTGGTTGTTGCGCGGCAATCACTGTTGCGCGAACGGCTTCACGCACAGCATGAAACTGATGATAGCCTGCGATTTTTTTAATCGTACTCCCTTCAGATGAGCCGCCATCTTGCTCAAATAATATAAAGTGACGAATGTAATCTAAAAATAAATCGGGCTTAAAAAAGCCCTTAACCATGGTTTCTAAAAAATACTCAAACAATGGCTTATCGTGTTCGTTGGCCACCACACGCCAAGGCATAAAGCGTTCTTTATTGGCCGTTAACGACCCCACACGCGCATCCAAACCGTCACTCACGATCAAGGCTTCGTTAAACATAAACAGGTCGGGGATTTCGTCTTTATACGTTTGCAGCTGTTGGTAAGCTTGCCAGATATCGGCATTTTGATCGGCGGGATTTTTCAGCTCTAAAACAGCCAGCGGTAGGCCATTAATAAACACAATCACATCGGGACGTCGATTGCCCTTACTGCCCGTAATGGTAAATTGGTTTACGACTAAAAACTGGTTTTTATTAACGTCATTAAAGTCAACCAGCTGCACATAATCGGTTTTCTCTTCGCCTTGCTTATCCTTGTACTCGACCTTTACACCTTCCAATAACAATTGGTGGAAAGACTTATTGTTTTTAATCAATACAGGGGTTTCAGGCATAGCCACCTGTAAAGCGACCTGCTCTAAAGTAGCGACTGGAATATGAGGGTTAATAACCTCTAAACAGCTTAATAAGCGATCGTGCAGAATTACTTGGCAATAATCAGTGCGCTCAGGATTCCCGCTATCTGGGGCTATGTCATAACCACAAACCACGTCATAGCCTGTTTCTTCAAACCAGCTAAGGCAAAGCTGTTCTAATTGGTCTTCCGTGATCACAATAATCCCTCATCAGCGGCTGAATTAGATTCAATGTCAGTTATAATTTCGGATTTTCTCCACCGAGTCTTAATAATTCCTTTTATCATATCTTTATACCAGTCCCTTCTATTTCTTCAAACACAGCAATAATCTCTAATACATCTTCCAAAAACATAACCGCTTCTTCAGGTGAAGTATGCGTTCTCAAATATGCTGGCACATACTCTGCAAACTCATCTCTATCCGTTGGGCGCTCTGACTCTAAAAACTGCATCATATCGGGTCGTAATAAACGCTTCTCATCTGGAGTATCAGGGAATTGCTTAACAATAATATTGAAATTAAAATCTGTTAATCTCTGACGCAAGCTTTTAGAGGATACTCTCTCCTCTTCCAGTAACTCTTCAAGAATCTGCTTTTGCTTATCGTTGGCAGTTGATTGATTTTCTTCTTCTGCAACGTCCCCAGGGGCAGTCTCATCATATTCACTTATCGGCGTTGCTTTAGCCTTGAGTGCTTCAATAATTGGTTTCAATTCAGCAGTGGGGTTTTTAAACCAGTCTGTCGACCATATACGCATAATATCCCAGCCTAACCCCTCTAAAACGCCTTGACGCACACGATCACGGTCGCGGGTTGATTTACTGCTGTGATAAGTCGCACCATCACATTCAATTCCCATAAGGTAACGACCCGGCATACCAGGGTCACGCACACCTATATCGATCTTAAAGCCAGCGACACCTACTTGTGGTACACATTCAAACCCAGCCTGTTCTAATTGCTTTATTACTGCAATTTCAAAATCACTATCAGGAGTACCTTGAGCCACGCCTGATTGATTCACCAACTCACCCGTCTCTGCATAAGCTAAATAATTCTTTAGTGCCTTAACACCACGTTTACTGGTTTCCGAAACTAGGATATTGCCAGATCGCATAGAGCTGTATATCTGAATACGTTTCTTGGCACGAGTGAAGAGTACGTTTAATCGACGCCAACCCTGCTCACTATTAATAGGGCCAAAGCGCTGAGGCACACTATTACTGCCACGGTTTTGTGGACCGTAAGTGAATGAAATAATAATCACATCGCGTTCGTCACCCTGAACATTCTCAAGGTTTTTAATAAATAGCGGTTCTTCAGTTTGTAAGTCGCGTTGAAAGGCTGCTTCTAAAGCAGGGTCTTTAGATCGTTCTGCATCAATTGCCGCTTCTATCTGATCTCGCTGCTTAGTATTCATCGCGACAATACCAATGCTTTCATCAGGATTTCTAGTAAGGTGAGATTTAACCGCTTCAACAATCTGCTTAGCTTCTTCGTTATTGACGTTATTAACGAATACACCGCTTTCTACATAATTAAATTTAATGCCAAATTCATCTGACTGCGCCCAAGGCGAAGGAAAGATAACCAATTCACTATCGTAAAAATGACGATTGGAGAAATCAATCAAACTCTCATGGCGTGAGCGATAGTGCCATTGCAGCATACGTTTAGGATAATGCGCACCAATGGCTTCAAGGATACTTTCAGATTCATTGATTACGCCTTTCTCGCTTTCATCCTCATCTTCGTCATTCGAAGTTGCGCGTTCAAAGAAAGATGTGGGGGGGAGCTGCTTAGGGTCGCCTACTACAACCGCTTGCTTGCCTCTAGCGAAGCAGCTTAATGCAAACTCAGGCTTAACCTGTGAAGCCTCATCCATTACCACCAGATCAAACTCAAGCTCACCGGGTGGTAAATATTTAGCAACGGCCATTGGGCTCATCATAAAGCAAGGTTTATAACCCAGCATGGCATCGCCAGCGCGGCTGACTAGTTTACGAATGGCAACATGGCGCGATTTTTTGTCCATCTCATGGTGCAGTAATTTCGCCCCTGTATAACTAGAGACTCTAGCGCCACTCGTCCCCTGATCTATTACGCGGTCAAGGGCTAGCTGTGCAACTCGTTTACGCTGAATTGCTTTAAGCTCATCATCATACTTTTTGAACTGCTCTTGAATCGCCGTTTGTTCATGACCTGAACGCTGCGATAGTTCAGGTTGTTCTTGGTACACCTCATTGGCCCAACAGGTATAAACCGCAAAGTTCATAACTTGCTTACCGTATTCAATAGTGAAATCACTATCAGACAGATAATCTTTTAAACGGCCTTGTCCACCTTGCTGCATTCTATCTTTGGCATACAAATACTTAGTCCAACCATCTAACCATTCAATATTATCGATAGCTAATTGGTTTCGCGTAACCAAAGCTTCCACTTCAGTACTTGAAGATTTAGCCCAGTGCTCTATATCGCCTTCTATGAGACTAAAGAACTCAGCCTCAAATGCCTTACCATCGGCCAAATCCGATTTAAATGCTTGTGCTTTTTCAATCAGGTTATTTAATCGCGCTTTTGCCTCTTCTTTATTTCCATAACTAGCCGAAATCTGAGTTATGAATGCAATTAAAGACTTATCAGTAATCGAACTATACAAACCATCTAAATAGCCAACCGTCGCTTCAACAGCTTCCAAGCCTTCTGGTAACTTACCTTTAGAATTCACAGTTAAATCTAGACTGCTATCAAAATAACGCTGGGCGATATTGGCTTTATTAAGCTTTTCACTTAGCTCACTCAATTTTTCTAATTTGGCTAAAGCTTGCAACAACTCTTTTTGATCAATATTCGGATTAACCAAATATTGCTGAATACCTCGTAAACTTTCGAGTATTTCGCTAAGGGTAATTTTTAGGGGTTCTGCAGCAGGCGATAAATCAAATGACTTATCAGTAAAACAGGCTTTCTTACTATAAATAACCGCTGCTGAATCTAAGCAACGCACCAAGTCTTTAATTTCAGTATTAATATTATTTGAATGAAGTTGCTGAATGCCTCTAAAGATATCCTTATTAAGATTAAACAAGGCATTGGCCATTACGGTGCGGCTACCAAAACCAATTCCATAATCCTTACGAACATTCCCATACCACTGCATGATAGTTTCGATGCGATTTAAATCGGTATCGATACCATCAAAATCCGTAGCAAAGGCTTTAATATAACCGTTATGTTCTTTTAGTTTTATACAGGCCAATAGCCAAGCTGTTAATCGCTCTAAATTTTCAGCAATTGTTTTCTTATCAACTTTCTCTTCATTGCTAAACGCAACCACAGCTTTCTTGGCTTTGCGCCAAGTACCACTAAAGAAAGATAAGAAACCTACATTTGCCATTACTTTGGCATATTCATCGACGCTTTCAATACTAGGCACTTTAACCAAGTTAAACGTCGTTTCTAAATACAGTTTTTCAGCTAATAACGTTTCAACTTCTTTTTTTAATTCTTTAAACGTTAGCGGCAAAGATTCTTCATCGTAAAGATCATTACGATTGCTAATCAACTCTTTAGGTAATTCTAACGTATGCTCAATAAACCCAGCCAGTTCGGTAAGCCCTACAGAACTTAACGTAAATATTTTTTCTAAATCAGCTTTATAGGCAATAGGAAGATGTGGCAAAAGTTCAGACAACTTGTGCTCAACCGCAACTGTACTCTCAATAGCCAACTCAATGCTTTTAATAGACTTGGCCATATCGTCAAATTGAACATTGGGTAGTACGCCCAATTGCTCTACATTCTGAATAGCCGATCTTATGGTATTGAGCTGAGAAAAATCAGACAGTATGCCTTGGTTAAAAATATCCCCTAGCTCTATATAGCCTTTCGATAAACGCATAATGCCAACAAGGGCATTTTTTAAAGGCGCTACATCTTCTGCATTAATGGCTTTAAATGCCGGTAAATACTCGTTTCCCGTTAAGGGTTTAAGATTCCCTAACTGCTCAGCCCAATAATCTAAGCTTTCTAAACTCAGCTCGCCTTCAACAGTTAAACCAAACTCTTCAAAAATAGCTAAGGCCTGGCCAGATACAAGCTGTAATGCATCGGTCCATTTGACCAATTCATTCAATAAGCCTTTTTCACCCATGGATGATAATTGCTTATTATTCACCCCATACCAAGGGTGGCTGCTCCACTCGCCAACTTTAGGTAGCTGCTTACTCACGATATCTAAATATTTGAAAAACAACTCCAACTGTTCAAGCTGCTCGTCCAAACTTTCACGAGTAAAGCTCGCGCCCGTTAAACCCTCAGGGGCAATAGTATGGTATTCAAGCGGCTCAACATCTTTTGCATAACGCGTCGCACCACATAAGATCTCGTGAATGGTAAAGCCTGTATTCTTCCAAGGTTTATTCACCATTAAGCAGTAGTTTTGCAATTGCTCGCGACTTCTTTCATAACGTCTAACTTGAGTCAAATAATCACTGTTTGAAAAGTCGTGCCTGTTTTCAAAATGTACTCGCTCATTAAAGCTATCAAGCACCAAGCGCTTCTGTGCTTTATCACTGTGCAAATCTAAGCAAAAATCGCCTAAACCTGCTTTGTCCATACGGCGCTTAACCACATCTAATGCTGCTTGTTTTTCTGCAACAAACAATACAGATTTACCTTGAGATATTGCAGCAGCAATTAAGTTAGTAATGGTTTGTGATTTACCCGTACCAGGTGGGCCTTCTACTACTAAATTTTCGCCTTTTAAAATATCTATTAGCGCTGACATCTGTGATGAATCTGCATCTTCAACCATAGGGAAGTAATCGTGCAGCGATGACACGTCATCCAGAACATAAGCCCCCCCACTGCCTATAGAAGTCGAAGGCGAGCTATGCCCATCACTAAAAAACTTTTTAATAAAGTCATGATTTACTAGGTTATCTTCACCCTGTGGCCAACGCTCAGGGTCTAAATCACGGTACATTAGTAAACGACCCAAGCTTAACGTCGCCAAGGTGCCATAACGGCGCACCTTCCAGTCTTGCATACTGGCATCGTTGCTTTTTAATTCGAGTAGTTTTTCTACTTCATTAAAGTATTCTTCTGGGGTTAATAGCTTGTCGTCATCATCTTTGCTGGTAATACCAGGAAGCTGTACTTCAAAATCTTGGTTTAACTTCTCGCGTAGAGTCAGGTTAGGAATTATATCCTCACCGGTGAAACGAATTTGGTAGCGGGTGATGCTGCCTTCATTGGTCTTATCAATAGACACAGGAATCATAAATAAAGGCGCAAGACGCTTATTGCCTTTTACTTGATCAGCCCACTCTAAAAACCCTAACGACAAAAACAGAATGTTATTACCTGTTTCTTCAATCGAAGTTTTAGCGTCTTTAGCTAACTTTTTAAGGCTAGTGGTTAGACCCGATGCGAAAAGAATGGTTTGTACACCAGTATCGTCGTGGCGGCCATCATTGACATGCACTGAATCCAGCGGTAAATCGTAATCTACCTTAATACCCAATATTTTCGCCCACTCTCTAGGCTTAGGCATTTCTTTCAGTTTTATGTAGGTTTTTTCTTCAGCATCCCACTCGATGTAACCATGCTCAACCAACTCTCTTTGCGTTGGGTCTGGCACGTAATCCATGGTTAATGATTTATTCGAGAGCAAAAGTTCAGCAAGCTGGTTAGGGAGTTCATCAACAATACGAACAAAGCCCTTGGTATCTTGCTTAAGATTTAATAATCTAGATCGCCCACCACTGGTGTCTAAAAGCTTCTTACGCATGCTTTCAAACATATCCGCTAAGAAACCTTCTGGGTAAATTGTTTTGCTAGGGGCTTTCGCAGCGGCTTTGACTGAATGTGGCATATTTGAGATTTCTTTAGGCTGGGGCTTATTTACTTTATCTGATAACTCTTGGTTTTTTTGTACTTCAGAAGATACACTCACCTCAACATCAACAATAGCTTTCGCTTCTTTTTTAAGGGTTGCGATTTTATTAGAAACTTTTTTGCTAAGATTCATATTTCGTTTTTTGAGACTACGATTACAAAGCTCACCAGAGATTTTTTTTAAGATATCTAGGTCAAAGGTTTCTTCTACTAACAGCTCTAAGTCAGCGATTTGTTTTGAGATGTATGGGCGGTTTGTCATGTCCATTGACCTTTTAAAGCAATATCTAATTATTTGATAACTTACGCTAAAGTAGCAGAATTTTTAAGCAATAGCGCTTCTATTTTTACAACGCATCATTAACTACTCCTTGTTTGAGTTGTTTATTTAGCGCTATCAATTTCGTTTTAAGCGCTGCTTCTAAGCTGCTCATATTGTCGACCATCCAGTTGATAATTTCTGGCCAGTTGTCTTTGTCGTAGCCATCAATCGGTTTTGAAAGTTGAATGCGCGATGCTTTTTTAGCATCCAATCTTAGCCACTCAAGAGGCTCGCCATACAAGGCTTCAATATCGTTCTTTTGACTGAATAGCGCATCAAACATAAATTTATTTTCTTCGGTTAAAGCGCGAGACATACTAAATTCAACACGGGCTTCTTTACTGCCAAAAATCAAAGAAAATGGGCACGAACGCACACCCGACCCAGCACTTAACCAATGGTCTTTTGAGCCATTAATATTATTAAATAAATCACAGTCGCTATTCTTAAAAGCTTCTAGTGCTTGCTCCCAAAAAGCCAAGCGAATTCTATGTCTGTTTTTTAATTCAAACTCGGTGCTTTTTTCTTCTGCTTCTTTGGCGGTAATGCCAATCATTAATTCTTTTACTTCTGGGGTTGGAATAATCTGGTCAAGGTTTAAGAATAAATCCTCACCCATGGCAAAAGGGGTCGCTTTGAAGCATTGCAGCTGAATGCCATTGCCTAATAACCATAGCGCTGTACTGGTAACTTCTTTGCGAAAGTTGGCCGCTACAAACAACAGGCGTTGTCGATTACCGGGGTTTAGCACAACTTCCCCTAGGTCTGGCATATCTAAAAAATCACAAATCAAGGCTTTGGCATCGCCACCGCTGCAATAACGGTTTAGATAAGCCTGATAAATTTCTACAATTTGCAACTTCGTTAAGCTAGAGCAATACGAGGCGTATTTAAGCGCCTGCCACACAACATCACGGCCTGTATCGTCCAGTTTGTTTTCGATCACCACCAAGCAGCCGTCTTTATCCAAAGCTAATAGATCTAAGCGTTCACGCGTATCGTCAAAGCCATCAAATTCTTTTTGAATGATGAGTAACTCTTCACCCAAGGCTTCGGGTTCATTGGCTAACCACTCTTGCAGGTGGTTTCTTTCGGTAAAACCCAATTCAGTAAAGCGTTTAACTTCTAAGCGTGAAATTCGGTTACTGCGTTTATCTATTTTGTACATGGTGATTCTCAGTGCCCTTTAGCCCAGCATTAATCGCTTGATACACTCAATTCGCCAGATAAAAGCTTTGGCAGAAGAATATCTCTCACCTCAGAAAGCCCTATTTCTTGATTGCTTTGCTGCATAGCTATGAAAGGTTTAACAAACTTTTCAAATTGATTCTGAAGTTCAATCTTTGGCATTAACAGATCGATAGTTTCCAAGTCTTTTCTTTTGATGCTTGCCTGGACTGTTATAACAAGTCGCGCATCTACGTCATGCCTAAATCTAAATCCATCCATTTGGTAATACATAAAAAAAGGTGAAACCTTTTCGCGCTTAAAGCGCATACCAAGGAGGTTTTGAGCAATAGCAATTTTCTCACCTTCAGGAACCATACAAATACGCCCTATTGTTCCAACGGTTGAGATCATGATGTCATCCGTTTCAAGGTGCGCTCTAAACCATGATTTAAACGTTTCATCATCCACATACTTTGTAGTATTCAAGTTGGGTTTAATTGAACCTTCAGGTAAGTGCTTTACTTCCAGTAATGGGATGCCTTTATCTGTAATTGGCGGCGTTTTACCCCGATTATCAATATACTTTTTAACGATGTGTTTAAAACCTACAACCTCCCACCCCTCAGGTATCTCCCCCAACTCAGATTCCACCAGCGCATTCGGGAATAATGCCGCTGTGGTTTTAAGTTGTTCGGTATTTATGGGCGTTTGGTTTGCTTGGTTTAGCTTTTCATTAATCGCTTGTTGCAGTGTGGTTTCTAGATTTTGTGTGATCGCTTCCAGCTGTTCGAGGGTCATTGCGCCGCAGATGATGGCTTGGGCTGCAAGTTCTTGAATGGCTGAATTTGCGCCTTTTTCTTTGGCGATGATTTTGGCGCGGGTCGGTTCAAAATCGACAAACCAGCATTTGAAAAGTGCTTGCGCGATGAGTTCTAGGGTTTGGTTGGTTTGGCGATTGAGCTCGATTTTATTTAATATACTGTCAGATATTTCAACCAGTCGCTCTTGATCATTTGATTCGGGATATTTAATAGAGTAATAAGCAACAGAATCAAAAGTAATTTGGGGGAAAGTTCCTGAACGTGAGTCAGCAACAATTTTAAATTCTTCTTCACATGCTTTACTCGTAAGTAACATATACAAGAACTTAGATGACACCTCATTAGTATTAGGTCTAATAACCATAAACTTGGTTGATACTACGTAGTCATCCGCATCAAAATCGATATACACATAACGTTTATTACCAGGCCTAATCTCACTATATAGAATATCGCCTTTCTTAATTGCTTTTTTAGCCTGCCCTGGCAAGCCTGCAACCTCGGAATAATCCGCGTGAAGGAATTTGCCCTCTAATACGTCACCAGTATTTATAAAAATAACTTTGTCTTTTCCTTTAAAGTTAAATCTCCTAGATGTATTTTCAGCAACTTCACCTAACAGCTTTGTGTTCCATTCAGACATCGAAACCCAACCCCGCTAAGTTCGTTTTAATCTCAGCTTCTAAGCGGCTAGATTCTTCAAACTGTTCTTTCAGTGTGCTGGTTAATCGTGCCATTTTATCGGCAAAAGGTTCGCCGTCGTCTTCTTCATCGGCAGCACCTACGTAACGCCCGGGGGTGAGTACGTAATCATGCTTTTGAATTTCTTCTAGTTTGGCGGATTTGCAATAGCCTGCGATGTTTTCGTAGGTTGTATCTTGTCGGGATGAATCCCGACCTACAGTTTGCCAGTTATGGAAGGTGTCGCATATGTGTTTTAAATCGTCATCGGTAAAGTCTCGCAATACGCGATCTTTCATGTAACCCATTTGGCGTGCGTCGATGAATAAGACTTCGCCTTTGCGATCACGCAGTTGTCGGCCAGAAGCCGCTGTGCGTGCGCCTTTGTTTTTGGTTAAGAACCAAATACAAGCGGGAATTTGAGTATTAGTAAATAGCTGGCCAGGTAAGGCAACCATGCATTCTACTAGGTCATTTTCGATGAGCTTTTGGCGTATTACCCCTTCACCCGAGGTATTAGAACTCATTGAACCGTTAGCCAGTAACAAACCCAAGCTGCCGTTTGGCGCGGTGTGATACAGCATGTGCTGTAGCCATGCAAAATTGGCGTTGCCTGATGGCGGCCTGCCATATTGCCAGCGTGGGTCGTTTTCATCTACGCCTGTGTCCCACTCTTTCATATTGAAGGGAGGGTTTGCCATAACAAAGTCGGCGCGTAAATCGGGGTGTTGGTTGTGGGTATAGGTGCTGGCGGGTTGTTTACCAAAGTTAAAATCGATTCCGCGAATTACCATGTTCATGGCGGCCAGCTGCCAAGTGGTGTGGTTGGCTTCTTGCCCGTAAATAGAAACGTCGCCTATTTTGCCTTGGTGTTCGCCAATAAACTTTTCAGATTGTACAAAGAAACCGCCACTGCCCATGGCTGGGTCGTATACACGCCCTTTGAAGGGTTCCATCATTTGTACAATCAAGGTCACGATGGATTTTGGCGTATAGATAATGGAATTTAGGGAACTATCTAACACCGTTACGTGCCCACAAAACAATGTGTTCGAGGGTGTAACAGCTTTATGTTCTTGAAGAGTACATTTTAGGGCTTATTCATGCCGATTCCCCTAATTTTTGTTACTCTTTCATTTTCAGTACGAAGGCGTCGATACACGGATATGGATTCATGTCACCTCCAAGCTGATCTCTATATGTATTTCTAAAGTTTTGCATGATATAGCGTTTACTTTTACAACACACCAAGTACCCTAACTGCTCTTCAAATATGCGCTTTTCTCCAGTTTCTTCTTTCCAGTGAAGCAAGGCTATCTCAATGTCATTAAGGTGTTTTAATGCCAAAAACCGTAAATGAGCAACATGATTTGGTTTAAGGTAAATAAGGTTATCACCTTTCTCTAATTTAGATATATCAGGCTCAATATCTTTAAGTGCGTACGATAGCGCAGGCGCAAGGCTTAGCTCCACTTCAAATGCTGTGCTTGTCAATAAGTTCTTACATTGTTCAGTATTGAGTTTTTCAACAAAAGACCTTGTTAAAGACATGAACTGAATCAATCGCCGAAGCAACTCGACTTCGTTTGTGGTCTTTATGTATTTGGTAAAAGCGAATACATAATGTGATGAGTGCGACGAGCGAACCAATAATAATTAAAAGAGGGGCTATTTCTTCTGACCAAGTAAGTACCTCACTTAAAGTGCTTTTTTCTATTACTTCCATAGTTAAACTCCATTTCAGTCTGATTATAATTAGTTAAACTTCAAACGCTCAGCAAAGTCATTCCGCTCCGCAAGCACTTGGTCGTACATCGAATATACTTCTTGGATATGCTCCCAAAGCTGCTCGTTTTGCTTTTGGTACGAGCACGCCATACGCTGAGCTTCATTTTGCTTTTGCTTTGCCTTACCGAGCTTAGACTTAAGTTTCTCAACCTCTGTCGTAACCTCAATCTGTTCCTTTCGACTTTGCTGTGTCTCTTTGGCAGCCTGAATACGTAACTTTAACTCAGGATAACGATTATAAATCAGAGCATTAGAAACACCTGCCTTTGCTGCTACTCGGCTCACATTTATCTTTTCGCCTGTCGCAATCATCTCGGTCACAATGGCTTCAAGTTGCTCTCTTGTTTTAGTTTCCATTAGGCTTCCTTAACGTTGATTTGAAGTTGTTCAATGATTCGATTGGCAGCATGTAAGTTATCGGTGAGTGCGCCTTTAAATGATGCGAATCTTGGCTGCATTTCTTCGGGAAATTGCTCAAACGCCGTTAGTTGTTGCTCACAGCGCTGCTTTATTACTAGCCAATGAGGTAGATGTTTCGGTGTTGCGATATACGAGTCACAGTTGATGCAATGGCTTGGATCAGCCGCATTACGAACTTTGCAGCCAGTGTCTTTGGTACAGTATCCATGAGATAGCCCTCTGAAATTGGACGAATGCTTGGCGGTATAGGCTAGTAGTTCTTGCATATTGGCGAAGTGCGGTGAAGAGCCACTTTCAAAGTCATCACCAAGAACCTGCTTTAGTCTCTCGACAAACTTCTGTCCGCCTCGACCAGCCAAATGACCTTGCTCGGCTGCGCTAACCATATCAGTCATGGCTTGCTCGGTTAAATAGGCTTCAAAGCTTTCGGTCAGGCGTACCAGCTCAGCCATAGAGTCGTAACCGCGATGACTATAAACCAGCGTCATACTGCTTTCTAAGTGCTTGTATTGGTACTTGATGTCATCAAGATCACCCAAGCGATTGGCAACAATAAACCAAGCGAAAGTGTGTCGAAATTGGTGAGAGGTAAAGTTAAACGGGATGCCAACCTTATAAGGTAAACGGAAGTTTTTGCTCGTTGCAGAGACAGATTGAACATTACATCCTAATGTCTCTAACTGCTCAATATCCGCTTGCGTCACCGGTATGCTAAACAACGTATTCATGTTATTGAAACCGTTCTTCGTTGCCTTGGATTGATTACTAAACCATGCAGATTGCTTGGTGTGCTTCACTCTAAATAGTTTGTTGTCCTTGGCCCCAAATTGAAGATCGAGCAAACGCTTCTCTGGTAGTGAGTTCGAATAGTATTGAATTAGTTGCTTGGCACGTTCACGATAAATCGCGTTCATCTTGCCAAGTAACCCAACCCCTCTATACGCTTGTTCACTGACTACCCATTCTAACGCTTGGCTGCCATCTGTTGTTTTTGACAACTCTGAACGTAAGTAATAAATACCATCACGGCTAAATGCAGCATCATCGTCCAGCGCCATGGCTTCACTGTGCCTCATCCCTGAATAGGCCATGACAAGCACAAAAACATAGCGCCTGATGCGTTCAAAATACGCATGTAAATGATTTAGCTCTTCTGCTTCAGTTTCACTTAAAGCATCGACAAAGGTGTCACGATTAAAGTGGCCAGGATTAAGCCCAGCAATACGGTTATTCAAGCCCAGTTGGATGGCTTGCCATTGGTCAAAATGCCTCTCCGCAAGCTCAAGTTGCTCTTCGCACTCCTTCAGCATCAATTTCATTATGCGAGTTGGGATCACCGCATGCTTCTGACGTAAAGAGGATTTAAGGGCAATCAGCGGACTGAGTAATTCATTAAATAAATCCACACGTTCAGCTGACTTAATAATGCCGTATTGTTGCCACCAATACAGCGCACTCGATACCTCCTGTGCGATATGAACATGCTTTGACGCGTTATTATCCGTCAAAAACTTGCCAATAAGATGCCTTAATCTCAACAAGGGCAATACATCTAACTGGTGTAAAGATCGAATGTTCTGCTCCTGCAACCAAAGACCAAATCGTTTGCTGCAACGAATAATTCGCTTGGTTGTTCGCCATTTAACAGGCTGCATACCTTCACCCGCACCATGCGTAAGCATCCCTAACGTTATCGCTCTCAGTTCATACCCCAACTCTTCATCTGCTTGGTGGAAGGTGATGGATGACTTTTCGCCCCCTCGTAGCCAAGAATCATCACTGAAACGGCTTATCATCGTTCCCGTGTTTCGGTTTGCTTGCCATAAAACCGTGGAGGCTAATCGTTGGTATTCTTCCGTAGAAAAAGGGCGCAATCGAATGGCACCATCAACACTCAAAACTGTGTCTACCACGTCATGTATCATGAACTTTCCCCTATACCGCGACTGTTGAAATAGCAAATGACCAGAATGGATGCATGCCTTGATTTCGCTGCATCTCTTTAGCTTGTTCGACTGCTTTATGATCTCTGTTCTCAAGCTGATGCAGAATATCATTCACTCGGTCTTTCAATACTTCTATTGCTTCCGTTTGTTGCTCGTTGCCCTCTAGATTGGACACACTCGCCCTCATATCCGCCAAGACATAGTCCCGATAACTCAGAAGCTGCCACACATGTTCTGGGTCTGCGACAGTTCGAAAATACTTGCACCAAATACAGGCTAGATAGTCACTGCACCATGTCGCCTCACGGCCATTGTCTTTATGTAACAGTCGATGCTCTTTGTGGTATTGCAGCGCTTCTGTGTCATCGCCTTTAGAAGCACATAACCCAGTAGGTGTTTGCTGTAGCTCAGTATCATCTTTGTCGATAATAATGATGTCAGAGCTGATCTCACGCCCCGTAAAGTAGCTCTGCATGGTTTGCACTGCATCGCCGAGATTGGTTTGAGTATCAGCTTCTTCCACTTGCTTGTAGTGCTGAATAAATGTCGAATAGGAGTGGCGCATCCGCTGCTTGTATTTGCGCAAATCTTTCGCCACTTCACGGTAGATGTGGTTTGCACCTGATTTACGAATACGCTGAGAGTTGTATCGAACACGACAGCCTTGCTGTTCCAGCAGATTGTTGATGTAAGAAGTGGCATTGGTGCCTTTAACGCACCCGATCTCTCCGTACTCTTCATAAACAAACAAGTGTGACTGAAATGGCGAGCAAGCCTCTCGGTATCGTTCAGTGAGCATCTTTACTTGCAACAAGTCCTGCATCACGCTGTTCACCGTGCGACCATCAAGCTGAAAAGTATCAATGTCGTAGCCTTTGCGCGCTTTTTGCAACATGATCGCCATCGTCTTTTTCGAGGTAGGTAATTCAATTTCCTTAATGTCTGACAGCTCAACCGCACACATAGGCGCAGTATTCCAACAGGTTTTTAGCTGAACTTTGGCAAAGTATAGAGTGATTAGGGGCTTACTTTCCTTTGCTTGTTCAATGGCTTTCTCTAAGTGAAAAACCAACTCCATCAGCTCTTCGTCGCTGTAGGTTTTTTCTAGTGATTCTCGCTTGGCATGAGTTTGATAACGTTGCATCGATATTCGATAGGCATCGACAACCTCTTGTCCTGTGACTTCCATTAACCAGCGTATGACTTCAAAGTAACCTGTACCCGTTCGGAGTGAGATACTCTTTTGCTGAACATCACTTTGAATGGCTTGAAACAGTGATTTTTGGATGCGATTGTTATCGAAACTTAACGCTTGTAAACCATGCTCCTCCAACTCGTCTTTAAACTGCGGAGCTAAGCGCTCTAGTAACAATCGCTTGGCTTTCGAAAAGCGAGTATGGAGCGTTTCCATACTGTAGCTTTTCTGCGACAACAGCTCAGTCTCGCTGCTTAGCAAGGAGGTCATCTCAGCATGGATCTTTGGCATAGCCGCTTTTAGACCTGCGCTATCAATGTGTCGCCAAGCATCCTGTTCTTTAAAGTAAAATGTCCACAAATCGGAAAGATAGTGATGCTTTAGCAGCGGTCTTCCTATGAAAATACCAATGGCAGACACAAGTTCATTACGCAATTCTTTACGGATGTCACTGCGATAGATTGATTTCAAAAGCGCATAATGCTCCTTAACAAAGCCACTAAACCCTTGTTCAAGCAATTTTGCATTGGTGTTATTGGCAATAATGAATCGGCAAGCTGTTAATACCACACGAAATCGTGCAGACATTGAGCGTAGATTATGACCTTTCTCTCCTTGATATCGTTCACTGGCTAAGATCTGCTTCAAGTCCTCCACTAAAGCAGGTGAAAATTCGAATAAGTCCGTAATGTTGGTATTACCAACAGGCAGTTCAAGCGTAACCTTACTCATGCTCACCACCTTGCTGTATTGCGAGTAAATCACTGTGTAGGCTCGGTAAATGTTCACCAAACAGCTTATCGACCCAACTCGACATCTGCTTATCAAAGGTTTCTGAACGCGCAAAGTTGATATACTTTTGCGTAGTTGCAAAATCACTGTGCCCAAGCAGTTGCATTAGCTTGTATTGAATAAAGCCAATCGGCAGGTTTTGCTTAAGCATGAATTTGGCAAGATTCGTGGCAAAGGTAGAACGCAAATCGTGAAAGTCTCGTTCTAGTGGCTTATCTATTAACTCTGCTCGGACTTTAGAAATCACATTGCTGACTGATTTGGAGACGATTGGCTTGCCTGAGCGATTAATAAAAAGCGGTGCCGCATCACTGTCACCATGCTCTAGTTGCCATTTACCTAATCGGTGCTGCCGCTCAGTCGAGTTTAGATAGCCCCATAAACTCACCATAAGCGCACTCGATACCATGACCTTTCTGGTTTTACTCAGCTTGCCTGTGATTTCAACGTAAAAGATTTTATCAGTGATAAGCGCAGGATCTTTGACTGCCGAGGCTGGAAATGTAGCTACCTCATCGGCTCTTAACCCACATTGGTGCGCCAATTCTACCCACAACCTTGATGCTGGCTTGGTTAGTTCCTTGCTTGCGTAAAGCCGTTCCAACTCTTCACGGCTATAAGGCGCTAATTCATTCTGATTAAAAGACTTTTGCTTGTACTTCTTAGGTATGAGCAAGTCGGTGGTTGTTACCGTGATACCGCGTTCTTGAGCAAATTGACCACTAAATAGGAAATCAATATTCCCATCTTTACGCTTTTTCTTAATAACTTGAGTTTTGTATTCGAAAGGAATTTTATCGATGCGGCGATGTTTGAGTGCCCACTCGTAAAATTGGCGAATATGGTTCATATAAAGGTTGGCAGAGTCACGATCGATCTCTTTGGTAGCCACTCGATCAATTAAATGTTTGCGAAAACGGTACACAGGGAGCCAATATTTGGCTTTTTCTGAAGGAGCAGTAGCAATCACTTCTTGCCACGCTACATTGTTTTCTTCAAGCCATGACAGGAAGATACTTAATGAATAGGCCGTTGAGCTAAGCGTTAACACACTTACCCCGCCAAGGGTGTTTGTTTGATTGGCACGCTTGGGAGGCATAAACTGCCCTTTATAGCGATGCTCTAGAAACAAATTCATTTCCAATACATCGTGAATACGAGTCAATGAGCGTAAACGAGGAAACTTACTGATCTCGCGATCACAATGATACGACACCTCGCGTAATGGCTGCCCACAACGAGACTCCTGATTGAAGTACGGCAAATCACCCAGATTCACCTCATTTTTAACAACACTTACCATCACACACCCTTGCACCATTCATTTACTGCAATAAAAAGATAGGTGGGATAGGTTTTAATGTCAAAGTTTTATTTGCATCATACAATTACTGTAAAAAATTATTGGCTAGGTATGAGGTTGATGCCACAATATCAAACATGGAATAACTAAGAGGCTCAGCCAAATGGTTGAAAGTAATGAGCAAGCAATCTTGAACACTCCAAAAGGCAGCGTTCAGAGATGAGTGTTCAGAAAACGGTTACATCAGTAACACTCAACGACTGTGTCACGATTCAAGCGGGTTACCCATTTAGAGGGGCGATCAGAGCCATCCCTAGTGGCAGCGTCAAAGCCGTACAAGCTAAAGACATCTCTCCTTTAGGCGAGTTGATAACGGGTGATTTGATCACCACCGACCTGACAGGAAAGCGAGAAGCCGACTGGCTCAAGCAAGGTGATGTGTTATTTAGCGCCAAAGGCTCGAAACATCTGGCGAGCTATGTAAATAAGCAACTAAAGCGCACCACCTGTGCGCCAAGTTTGTTTCTGCTTAGGGTAAAACCGCAATGGCAACAAAAGGTTAATCCACAGTTTTTAACTTGGCAGCTTAACCAATCACCTGTGCAAACCTATTTTAAGCGCAGTGCCGAAGGCAGCTTTCAGATAAGCATCAGAAAACCTGTGCTTGCAGCAACGCCCATCGCACTGCCCGACATTGAAACTCAAAACACGATTGCCAAGCTCTATGAAGCCAGCATTAAAGAAAATGCACTGCTTCATAAGCTTATCAACAACCGTCAGCAGCAGCTTAATGCTATTGCTTCTGACTTAATCCAAAATTCTAATGAATTAAAGCAAACTAATTAAAGGCTAGGGAAAATGGTACACACACCAATCAATCAAGATGAAATCAACAAAGCGGTATGGGCTGCCTGTGACACTTTCCGAGGTACGGTAGACCCATCTATTTACAAAGACTTCATCCTGACCATGCTGTTCTTGAAATACATCTCTGACGTACACCAAGATAAGTTTGATGAGCTATCAAAGCAGTTCAATGGTAACGAGCAGATGATCACTGCGATGATGTCGAAACAGTCTTTCAAAATCCCGACTGGTTCAACTTTCTGGGACTTATACGAATCTCGCCATGAAGCAGGTAACGGCTCTCGCATCGACCAAGCACTACATGCGATTGAAGAAGCGAACGGCACTAAGCTAAAGAACGTTTTCCAAGACATCAGCTTTAACACCGACAAACTCGGTGATGAAAAGCAGAAGAACGATATTCTACGTCACCTACTAGAAGACTTTGGTAAAGACACCCTAAACCTGCGCCCAAGCCGCGTTGGTTCTCTGGACGTGATTGGTAACGCCTACGAGTATCTCATCAAACACTTCGCTGCTGGCAGCGGCAAATCTGCGGGTGAGTTCTATACCCCACCAGAGGTGTCTGACCTACTCTCGATTATCCTAGAGCCACAACAAGGCGATAGCATCTGTGACCCTGCATGTGGTTCAGGCTCTCTGTTGATGAAATGTGGTAAACAGGTTCAAAAGAACTTTGCAGGCTCTAAGCAGTATGCGCTGTTCGGTCAAGAGGCGATTGGATCAACGTGGTCATTAGCGAAGATGAACATGTTCCTACACGGTGAAGATAACCACCGTATTGAATGGGGAGATACCATTCGTAACCCTAAGCTTCAAGGTAAAGATGGTGGACTACTGCACTTCGACGTAGTAACCGCGAACCCGCCATTCTCTCTTGATAAGTGGGGCTTTGAAGATGCAGGTAACGACCACTTTGGTCGCTTCCGCCGTGGTATTCCGCCAAAGACCAAAGGTGACTATGCGTTTATCTCGCACATGATTGAAACGCTTAAACCACAAACTGGCCGAATGGGTGTAGTTGTGCCTCACGGTGTGCTATTCCGAGCATCATCAGAGGGTAAAATCCGTAAGCAACTTATTGATGAAAACCTGCTAGATACGGTGATAGGTCTTCCTGAAAAGCTGTTCTTTGGTACTGGTATTCCTGCTGCGATCCTTATTTTCAAGAAGCAAAAAGATGACAATAAAGTGCTGTTTATTGATGCCTCTCGTGAGTTCAAATCAGGTAAAAACCAGAACCAACTGACTCCAGAGAATATTCAAAAGATAGTCGATACCTACAAAGCTCGTGAAACCACCGATAAATACTCATACCTAGCAACGCTCGAAGAGATTGCCGAGAACGACTACAACCTAAACATCCCTCGTTATGTGGATACTTTTGAGGAAGAAGAAGAGATCGATCTAGTTGCGGTGCGTGCTGAGCGCTTGGCCCTGCAAACTGAGCTAGCTGATCTAGAAGCGGAGATGACAGGTTATCTAGAGGAGTTGGGTTATGGTGCCTAATGATTGGGAAGAACATACACTTAAAAGTCTATGCTCAAAAGTAATTGATAATCGAGGCAAAACTCCTCCGTTATCTAGCAATGGTATTCCACTTATAGAAATTAATGCGATCGTGAAAGGAATGCATCCTGATTTATCAAAAGTAACTAAATTTGTTTCGAAAGATACTTTCAATTCCTGGTTTCGAAATGGTCATACGACAAGAGGAGATATCCTTGTAGCCACTGTGGGAAACGCTGGTGTGAATGGTATAGTAAATCGACCTGAAGGGTTCGGTGCTATTGCCCAAAATTTAGTTGGTATTCGCTGCCATCAGACTATAGATAGTAGTTTTTTGTATTACTCAATGAACACTCAAAGCTATTTTTCTAAAGTAAAATCTGTGCTGATGGGGGCGGTACAACCAAGCTTAAAAGTTCCACATTTGTTATCTTTCAGCTTTCTTGTCCCCCCACTCCCAGAACAACGCAAAATCGCCAAAATCCTCTCTACATGGGACAAAGCGATTAGCACCACTGAAAAGCTGATTGAAACCAGCAAGCAGCAGAAAAAAGCCCTGATGCAACAGCTTTTGACAGGTAAGAAGCGTTTGGTCAATCCTGAAACGGGTAAGGTGTTTGAGGGGGAGTGGGAAGAGGTTAAGTTAAGCTATTTCTTTGATCGCGTTACTGAGAAGAACAAGGGGCAAAGCACCAATGTTGTGACCATTTCGGCCCAACATGGATTGATTCGCCAAGAAGAGTTCTTCAAGAAATCAGTAGCATCTGAAACTTTAGATAACTACTTCATCTTACGAAAAGGTCAGTTCGCATATAACAAGAGTTACTCTAATGGTTATCCGATGGGAGCAATTAAGCGACTTAATCGATATGAAGATGCCGTAGTAACAAGCTTGTATATCTGCTTTGAACTTAAAAATGAACAGATGGCTTCAAGCTGCTTTATGGAGCAATACTTCGAGTCTGGTTTGCTCAATAGAGGGCTAACCAAAGTTGCAGCGGAAGGTGGGCGTGCTCATGGCCTTTTAAATGTAAAACCTGCTGACTTTATGGCTTTAGCAATAATAGCTCCACAACTTAATGAACAACAAAAAATCGCCTCAGTCTTAACCGCTGCCGATAAAGAAATCGAAGTGCTGGAAACCAAACTTGCTCACCTCAAGCAAGAGAAAAAGGCATTGATGCAGCAGTTGTTGACGGGTAAGCGCCGCGTGAAAGTTGATGAAGAAGTTGCCGCGTAGAGCACCTCTTCACTCTCGGCCAATGTGTGACGCAGTGCGTCACACTGTATTGCCGTTATCAAAACTAGGTATTAAACAATGTTACTGTTTAACTGCACCAAAGCCGCTGCGGACTTTTTCACCGTAAAGCGCAATGGTAAAAAAATCTCCCCACTGGAAGAACCGCCGACGGACGCTGTCAGTGGTTCTGAAGCCGTCAATGTGCTGAATACCCCTACAGCACCAATCAGTGCTTGGTTGGTGCATGTGGTAAACGTTCAACGTAAAAAGGTACTGATTGCCATGCATGTCGAAACCCGTTATGCCATGGTGTTTGTTGGAATTCAAAAAGGGGATTGGCTCGAGTTCACCAACCAACTGCTGGAACGGCTGTTTAACAACATGCAATTCTTTGGTGAAGAGTTTGAAATGTGCGATGAAGAGAGCTTTGAAGAGATGTTCAATGAGTTCATCAAACTTCATCCTAAGCCTTTCTTTTGTCAACGCGGTGACCGCAGTGTACAAAGCCACATTAATGATGTCGCTTGGCAATTTGAAAATCGAGTTTACCAAGTTGGCTCTCTCCCAGACGGCCACGAAGAGTGCGCCAGCTTTGATGAGTGGATAAACAGTTTGATTCGCTCGACCAAACAAAAGAAAGATCACTTTTACCCTGACGAAGAGATGTTCATTGACTGGATGCAGACCTATAGCGAATTGGGTGACAATGAGGACAAGCTCATCCGCCAGTTATTTGGATCTCTACGCCGACAAATGATGCACGCCGAAATGGTTAAGCGTGGGATTCCCGACGACGACTATTTTGATGGGATGAATGCCGAACTCAGCCAAGGAATCCATGAGTATTATCAAGAGATTGCCCCTGACACGTTCAACGAAGAGACACCCGATAACGTTATCGACTTCAATCAGGCCAAAAAACGTAAACTACATTAACAACAATAACGATAATAAAAACGAATCGACAATAAGGGACGACAATGTCAGGCAACTTACCCAACTTCCGAGAAGAACAAAGCGCGAAAATTCCAGCGTTAACCTTGCTCACTAACCTTGGTTATCAGTTCATTTCACCGAGTGAATGTGTAATTAGGCGTGGTAATCTTTCAACCGTTATTTTGCCTGATGTACTGCGTGATGTACTCAAGCATAAAACCTACTCGTTCATGGGGAAAGATCATCACCTATCGGAAGCGGCTATCGACAAAATTGTCCATGACCTTGCCAACCCTGCTATGAACGAAGGGCTGAAAGCGGCTAATGAAAAACTGTATAACGCTCTGACCTATGGCATTGGCGTAACCGAGTTTGTTAATGGCAAGAAAGCCAGCCCAACAATCAATGTCATTGATTGGGAAACCCCTGAGAACAACCAGTTCCACTTTACTGAAGAGCTGGAAGTAGAAAATGCTCATGGAACGGGTCACCGTATTCCCGATATTGTCTGCTTTGTGAACGGCCTACCTTGGGTGGTGATTGAAGCCAAGCGTCCAGACTCTTCTCATGAAGGCAAGCCGACTGTTGCCGAGGGTATTTCACAAAACATCCGCAACCAAAAAGTCGATGAGATCCCACACCTATTTGCCTACAGCCAATTGCTGATGTCGGTGAACGGGCATGAAGGTTTATACGGTACATGCGGCACACCAAGTAAATTCTGGGCGAAATGGAAAGAAGAAGAGATCACCGAAGCCACATTCGCTCGTCTTAAAAACACGCCGCTTTCTCCAACGCACCTCGATAAGCTATTTGCTCACCGTCCAGCCAAGGTACGTGATGAATACCTATCGCTGATTGCAGGCGGTGATTTAATGGTGACAGACCAAGACCGTTTGTTGGTATCACTACTTCGTCATGACCGCCTTCTGGAAATGACCCAACTCTTCACCTTGTTCGATAAAAAAGCGGGAAAAATTGTTGCTCGTTATCAGCAGGTCTTCGGTATTAAAGCCCTGATTGAGCGTGTTACCTCATTCGATGAGAAAGGCGCACGTAATGGTGGTGTTATATGGCATACCACAGGCTCGGGTAAGTCGTTCACCATGGTGTTTTTGTCCAAGGCTCTGATTTGGATTAAAGAACTTGCCAAATGCCGTGTTGTTGTCGTTACTGACCGTGTTGATTTGGAAGATCAGCTTGCTCGCACGTTCGCTTCTGGCGGTGCACTGTCTGAAAAAGATCGTAAAACGGCCATGGCAACCACAGGTAAGCGTCTTGCCGAGCAAATCGGCAAAGGCAATGAGCGTATTATCTTCTCCATCATCAACAAGTTTGGTACCGCGATTGAACTGCCAGAGTGTTATAACGACAGTCCAGATATGATTGTGCTGGTTGATGAAGGTCACCGCAGCCAAAACGGTGAAAACAACATTCGTATGCAGCAAGCCCTACCCAAAGCGGCTTATATCGGCTTTACGGGTACACCGCTGCTGCAAGACGATAAGACCGAAAACAAGTTCGGTAAAATCATCCACTCATATACCATGCAACAAGCGGTGGAAGACAAAACCGTTACCCCGCTGCTGTACGAAGAACGTGTGCCTGAGCTAAGTACCAACGACAAAGCTCTCGATGCATGGTTTGATCGCATCACTGATAAGCTCACCGAAAAGCAGCGCACGGACTTGAAGAAAAAATTTGCTCAGAAAGGTCAAATCTATCAAACCGAGGGACGCATCCATTTAATCGCTCACGACATTTCTGACCATTTCCAAAACTTTAAGCGTCAAGGGTTAAAGGGTCAGCTTGCCTGTGACTCAAAAGCCTCTGCCATCCAATATAAGAAGCTCCTCGACCAGATTGGTAAAGTGACCTCGGTAGTTGCCATGTCACCACCAGACACCCGTGAGGGGCATGATACGGTCGACGGTGAAAGTAAGGATGTGGTACAGAATTGGTGGAAAGAGAACGTGTTGGACTCTGACTTTGGTCAAGATGAGAAAGCCTACACCAAGCATATCATTGAAGAGTTTGGTAAAGATGACGGCCCCGACTTAATGATCGTAGTCGATAAACTTCTAACTGGCTTTGATGAACCAAAGAACACCGTGCTTTACATCGATAAGCCGCTCAAGCAGCACAACCTTATCCAAGCGATTGCTCGCGTTAACCGTCTGCACCAAAAGAAAGAGTTTGGTTACCTCATCGACTACCGAGGCATCTTAAAAGAGCTTGATGCCACCATCGCTGACTACCAAGACTTGGCAGAGCGAACCCAAGGTGGCTTTGATATTGACGATCTCAAAGGCTTATACAGCCGAATGGACACCGAATATAAGAAACTGCCTGGCCTATACTGTGAGCTGTGGGCATTTTTTATTGATGTAAAAAACACCCAAGATCCGCACGCAATGGCACGGGTATTTGCGCCGAACATAGAATATGTGGATGGTCAGCCAACAGACTTAAACCTAAAGAAACGCCAAGATTTTTATAGCACGCTCACTGCGTTTGCTAATTGTTTAAAAGTCGCTCTGCAATCGGCTACCTACTTTGAAGACAAGAGCTTTGATGATAAGCGCCAGATTTATAAAGACACGCTAAAAAGCATGACATCGCTGCGTAAAGTTGTCCGTGAGCAAGCAGAAGAGACCATTGATTACGACGAGTACGCTGAGAGTATTCGCACTATGTTAGACAAGCACATCGGTGGCGTTGAGATCCAAGAGTCTAAAGGCGCTTATCTGGTTGGCAATATGGGTAAGGATATAAAACCAGAAGAGCTAAGTGACGATGAGGCTCGCAATAAGAAAGATGCGATCACTGGTCGTGTCACTAAGATGATTGAGCAAGATCTTGCCGACGACCCTTACGCTCAAGAGTATTTCTCGAAGCTACTTAAACAAGCGATTCAGCAAGCAAAAGAGATGTTTGATGCGCCTGTTAAGCAATATCTCCTATTTGCTGATTTTGAAGAGCAAGTGAAAGAGCGCAAAGTCGAGGGATTGCCAACCGATCGCTTTGCAGAGCTAGACCCAAAAATTAAGCGTCATGTACAAGCTTACTTTGGACTGTTCTTAAAGCATGGCGCTGAAGGTCAAGGTCTTACTGAAGATCAATGCTTCACCTATGCAGTAGAGATTGACGAGAAAGTGCGCAAAGCGGTGGCAGAGTTTTCAATCAATCCATCAGAGATTGAAAACCAGATCACTCTAGAGGTGCTGCCTTTACTGTTTGCCGATTTAGGGGTCGATAAAGCGCAAGTCATTGCCGAAGAAGTGGTGCAAATCACTCGCTTAGGTTTAGCAGGTCACCATTAATGGCATCAACAGTCTCTGACGAACGTAACAAAGAGGAATACAGCTTCATCTATGGGGATGAGGCTGTGAGCTATGAGGTGCTGCGTAAACCTATCAAGCAAGGAAAGAAGCGAAGCATTACCATCAAGGTGCAACCCAACTGTGATGTCACGGTTAGTACCCCAGAAGATGCTGAGCTTGAGGACATTCACCAAGCGGTAATGAAACGTGCCAAGTGGATTTATGATGCCCTGAAAGAGTTTCGAGGTCATTTGGAGTTTGTCCAGCCTAAACACTACGTCAGCGGTGAAATGCAGTTCTATCTTGGTCGTCGTTATGTGCTGAAGGTAGTAGAAGATGCAGATGCCTTGCCAACGGTAAAAATGACTCGCGGTAAGTTACTTGTCACCTTGACGAGGTTTAACGATGACAAAACTGCCATGGTTAAAGCTTTGGTGCGCAACTGGTACAAGGTTCGTGCTGAACGTATTTTCCATGAGCGGCTATCTGAGTTACTACCTCAAGCGACATGGGTTGATGGTATCCCAAGCTTTCGTGTACTGCCCATGACAAAGCAATGGGGAAGTTGCTCGGCCAAAGGTAGCTTGATGCTGAACCCTCATCTCATCAAAGCCCCTAAAGAGTGTATTGATTACGTGATTCTGCATGAGCTTTGCCACATTGCTGAGCATAACCACAGTGACAAGTTCTGGCGCTTGCTGACCAGTGTGATGCCGCATTGGAAAGAAGTAAAAAGCCGTTTGGATGGAATGGCGGAGTTGTATTTGAATGAATAAGTCATTAGATATTTGGTGGGATAGGCTCTTTAAGCTCATAGAGTTATTAAGGCCTAAATTTTACAATAAACTAACTTGGTTAGTCGTTATCAGTGGCTTAAGCCTAATGTCTACGCCTTTATGGATAACACTGGTAAATTTAGTATTCGAAACAAATTTGCAATTCTCAATTACAGAGGAGTCGGACACCGTTTGGGGATTCGCTCTAGTCCTTGTTGGCTTGACTTATCATTTCATAAATACAGGTATTCATGAATTAGTAATATCTAAAAAAAATCAAGCCTATCATCAGAGAAGAGAAGCTCATGACGTAGAGGTTTTCGAATCTCTAAATGCGATAATAGATGAACCTTATATTGACAGCTTATTTGACTATATGCATACGAGTGATGCCATCATGTGGGATGATTATCAAAATCTAAGAAAATTTGCAGTTTATGCGATGGAAACTAGAAATCAATTTATTGCAGAAGATGTGAAGCTAAAAGCGGACTCATTCTCGTCTTCATTGAATGAACTACTCTCTTTCGTAAATAGTGAATTTGATGAGTACCCTTACGGACAAGCTAAGACAAACTTTAGAATGTGTCTAGCACCACAATTAAATTGTGACCGCGCAGGGAGTTGGGAAGATGGCCCAAAATATGATGCTTTAGTTCGACAAATGATGGAAATAACTTCGACAGTAAAAGTGTCGTATACAGATTGGCGTTTAGAGGTTAAAAAACAATTACTAGTCTAAACTAAGTAACAGTTTATGCCGCCAGCGGAAGGTGGCATTTTGACTGTAATGGTGTAGATGGCATTAT
>CAXIBC010000031.1:0-29098 GCA_964022115.1 uncultured Oleispira sp.
GCGAAGCTTTTTACGACTAGCCAAGGATGGCTAGGCCGGACATTAGCAATGGGATGCTCGTTTGTACCAAGCATTGCATTAGGTAATCCATGTCTAGGCACGGCGTAAATACGTCAGTCGTACCTCCTTCTCCCTGTAGCCTCGTATTTTGCATCCCTGCAAAATGACGTCCCAGAAACGTATCACCTAATACACTGCCACAGACACCTAGCTAGACTCTAGATTGTCTAAAATCTTGTTTCAGCTAGGTGCTGTCTAAACTAGAGTCTAGGTATAACAAAATCCGCTAGCTCCTTGGCGTTCTCATGGTCACAAACTCTTCTGCCGAGGTCGGATGAATACCAATAGTGGCATCAAAATCCGCCTTAGTTGCTCCAGCCGTAATGGCAACCGCAATGCCTTGAATAGTTTCCCCCGCATCATGACCAACCATGTGAGCAGCGATCACCTTATTATCGGCTTTATTAACGATCAACTTCATCAAGGTACGCTCTGGCATACCCGTCATGGTATGTTTCAGTGGCCTAAAGTTAGACTCATATACCTCAAATTCAATCCCTTGGGCTTTACATTCATCTTCTGTTGGGCCAACTGTGCCTATATTGGGTTGGCAAAAGACCGCGGTGGGAATGGTATCGTAATTCATGGCGTTGTTATCACCATGGTACTTATGGGCAAGAAATTTCATCCCTTGTGCTAACGCGACTGGGGTTAATTGTGGCGTACCAATAACATCGCCTAAAGCGTAAACAGAAGGCACATTGGTTTGAAAGAAATCATCAACTTTAATTGTGCCATTGTTATTGAGTTCGATACCCAAAGACTCAAGGTTTAGCCCATCTGTCATAGGGCGACGTCCTGTGGCATAGAGCACTTGATCGACTTCTTGCTGTTCTGAATTGGTGAAGGTCACCAGCAAAGAGCCATCGGTTTGTTTCTCAATGCGCTCAATTTCCGTTTCAGTGCGGATATTGACCCCCTTCTCTACCATCTGGCCTTGCACAAAGGCACGAATATCTTGGTCAAAGCCGCGTAAAATCAAATCTTTACGACATACTAGTGTTGTTTCTGCCCCTAGGCCGTTAAAAATACCGGCAAATTCAACCGCAATGTAACCTGCGCCAACGACGAGTGCGCGCTTTGGAAATTCGTTATCGGCTAAACTAAAGACTTCATTTGAGGTAATGGCATGTTCAACCCCAGGTACTTCGGGTGTGAACGGCCAGCTGCCGGTTGCAATTAAGATAGTATCCGCACGTATGTCTTGAGTTGTGCCCTCTAGGCCATCCCCTTTAAGCTGAATGCGTACGGTATTAGCATCAATTAGACTGCCGGTACCATTAAAAATGGTCGCACCAGGGCCGGTTAATAGATTGGCATAGATGCCGTTTAGGCGTGATATCTCATTGCTCTTATTGTCGCGTAGGGTTGGCCAGTGAAAATCATTGATCTGGCCGTTAATGCCAAAGCCTTTTGCTTCTTCCATTTTTTCACGGTATTCAGAAGCGTACACAAACATTTTTTTCGGCACACAGCCTACGTTGACACAGGTGCCACCTAGATAGCGGTTTTCTATGATAGCGACCTTCTTACCTTGGGCTGCGGCCATTCGAGCTGAACGCACGCCACCCGAGCCAGCACCGATGACGACTAAATCAAAATCTTGTATAGCAGTATTCAAAATGAGTTCTCCAGAACCATGAGCCTCGATTGAGAGAGGTATAAAAAAAGCCCTGTCGGGCTTAATTAGAATGTATGAAGTTTAGAGTATTTTAACTTTAAGGTTAAATAGAGAAGATGTATCGCTGTGATAAATATTCCCTATAACCTTTTTATTCGCAGTGTTATAAACCGATTATTTAAAGAGCGTACCACGTAAGTCAACCCGGCCTGACTTATCACTACGGTCGACATTAATTTGTTTAATCTGAATGCCGTGTTTTTGATTTAACTCTTCTAACCAGCGAATGGCATCATCAAATACGGCATCTTCTAGCCAGATGCGTAAGCCATCACCATCGGGCTCAAAGCGTTTCAAATTGATATTGGCACGCTTTGCTTGCTGGGTAACTAGGGTAAGAATTGGCCCATTGCTGGCCGCTGCTACAGTTTGAGTTTGAAACTTGTGAGCATTGCGGGCTAGGGTTTCATAAAGCGTTAAACTTTTATCAAGCTTGGTCTTGTAACCCTCTTGTTTGGCTAAAAAAGGCTGCACAAAAACCACAAGGAATAAGCAAATAAGGATGAATGCGCAGACGGCCTTGATGATTTTTTGATCGCGCTGATTTTGACTACCATACCAATGATTAAAGCTCACGACCGCTGGCAGCTGCTTAAACTTTTTACTGCCTGCTTGCCAGCGTAAGGTTATTTCTTGCTGTAATTTGCTCATGCTGAGGCTCCAATTTTCAAACGCCCTTTGACACCTTTTTCATCATTGGTGGCTTGGGCAATTTCAACCCTCAACCCTTGCTGTTCTAGAGCCGCCTTATAACTTTGTAATTGTGCTAGGGTCTTAGAGGTTAAATCAATCACCAGTTCGTTTTGGCGATCGTTAAAACGAAAACTCTGCCATTGAATCGTTTGTTTTAAATTATCTTGCGCGAGTGCTTTGCTGGCTTGAGACAGCATTACCATTACCCCAGCCGTTACCTCAGTTCCATCCCCTTTCACCTTACTGCGAATTTGCCGTTCCAGAAAGCGAATGCGTTCACCAGGAAATAAACGTTTATAGAGTGCAATAGTTTGTGCTTTAACCTGCTCTTGTTGAGCGATAAGTTGGCGATTTTCAAGACTGATTTGGGTAAATGAAAATACGCACCAGCAAGCTGCTAATAAGGCGATGGGTTTCCACCAGACGGCGGGCTGATCTTGCTTGATTTCTTGTGGGCGAAATTCACCCGTTAATAAATCTTCACACTTGCCCATAAGAGCCTTATCTCTTAACTCGGCATAACTACCTAGTTGAACCTCGACCGCTTTAAAAATTCCACTGAAGTTACTTTCTATCTGAGTCTTAAGTAAGTTGGCGGCATCTAAATTACTATCGATTAGGGTGATGCTCTCTTGGGAGTCGACCTCTAAGTTATTACATAAACCTTCAAGATAGGCGGCTAAGGCTGATTCGTGAATCTTGGCTTCGCCTAAACCGGGTAGATTAATTAGCCAAAACTGACCGTCATGAACTAGGGTGTGAGCAGGAGTTAAACTGCTCTCAGGTATGAGCTGGCGCAGCTTAATATGGTGATGATGACAGGCTTCTAATAAACGATTAATGTTGTCGACTAGGCTGCAATATATTCGATGAGTGAACTTGCCCATCTTACCCGCAGTCACTAGATGATAATGACTGATGTCTTCAATGAGGCTTTCTTCAAGGGCAAAAGGTAATGCCTTAGGCAGGTGTCTACCTTGCACGCCGGGCAGTGTTAACCAGCGACAAACGTAGTTTTCACCCTGCAAGATAAAGCGCACTTGGGCTAGATCAGATTGATCGGCGGCCCACTGATCAAACGTTATCCAGACATTCTCTGAGCGCTCTTCTGCTTGAGTTTCTACTTGCGTAGGAGTTAGGGAAGAAACCAACCAGGTTTCTAATTCCACATTCCAACGTACAACAACTGTTTCCATTATATCAGCCTAAAACTATTAACTAAGGAAGGCGCGCTTCCGTTCGCGAGTAATCTCGATAGTAGGTTCGCATGTCGCCGGATTGTGCATCACGATATATGAGCATTTCAATGGTAGCGATACGATCTGCTAAGGTTACTTTTGCAAAAACTTCAAAGTATTGAGAGTTTACACTGAAATCGGTTTTATCCCATACTTCATTATTATTTTGATTGCCCGTGATATTGCCGGCCGCTGAACCCGTGTTGGAACTTTTAGTAAAGGGTTGAACTTCGGCTAAGCCCCAAAAGTCGTCAACTTTCGCAAAGCCATTATCACCACGCTTGCCGATCACGGCATCTGCTTCGGATAGAGACCATTGGCTATTATTAGATAACGCCGCCATGACGATATTGCTGGCGGTATTGATATTCAAGGTCGCTTTAACCGGGAGCGCTGTAATGTAGGGTAATAATTTTCGATACGTTTTGGCATCAACATCTTGCACTAATAACAGCTCGGAAGGATGCTTAAAAACATTATAGCTTGCCCGATAAGGGACCTCGGCAGTTAAATAGTCGTTATCAACCATACTGTCTTCATCCATGAACTTTTGTGTACGGTCGGCAATGGTTTGATCTAAACCAAGTTCATCCAATAAGTTCTTAAACCTCTGTATCTGCACATCTCTATTACTGGCCGTTTTATGCAAGCCATTAAGATTAAATCGTGACTGAGCATCTAGGATTTGAATTTCAGCGCTGCCTGGTTGCAAAGGATAGGTATGCGCTTTCGCCCACTCTTCTAATAGGTGATCAACTTCTGGATCCTTGTCGAAATCTAAGCGTAAGCCAGAGCGGACCGCGTATTCAATGCCGCTACTATAGGCTCTGGCTTGTTGCAGTGCTTGTAAATTGCCACTGCGCTGAATGTCTAAGCTTTGGCGCTCAATCATAGCCGTGGCTAATACCGCGACTATGGCAAAAATCAGCAAGACCGAGATCAGTGCTAATCCTTGCTGCTGGCTAAGTGATTGCAGCTTATGGGATTTATTGATCATCATAAGCTAATAACCATAAACGTTCGATTTCACCCATCTTGGGTAAGGTTAACTTCCAGCGCATCGCTGTTGGTATTTCAGGGTTGCTGCCGGTTTGCAGATTTGGCCACTGGCTATACCAGTTGCTGGCCGCTGGTTGAGATTGCGCGCTGCTATTATTGTTATTGGCATTGGTATTTTCTGTGGCTAAAATCTCAATTTCCAAATCCTCTACTAGATCAAGGATAACTTGAGTCTTAGCTTCGGTATCGCTTGCACGATCCAGTACCGGCCAAAAGAAGCGGATCAAGCAAGACCCTTTTGGCTCGAAGTTCCCTATCTCTTGCAACCTTTCTTTAGCCTGTTCGCATTCTTCATCTTCAATATCATACAGCTGAAAAGCGACTCGTTGGAGAATGGCGCGAGGGTCTTCAGAGATCGGGCTATTACGCCAGCCTAGGCGCGTCCATTCGGCGAGATAATCTGAACCATCAATAATAATGGCCTCTTGAGGATCACCGTATTGATCGCGAATACTTCGATTAATAATTTGTTCAACATCGCGGCTGACAAATTGATTGAAGCGTTGCAGCGTCGTCAGTTGCTGTGAACGAATATCGGTGACTTTTTTCGACTCAATAATATTGCTCAGCAAGTTGGTCGATGAAATACCAATTAAGGCAGTGATGGAGATAGCAATCATCACCTCTAATAAAGTAAAACCTAGGTTCTTCTGCGCGGGATATGGATAACTGCGCATTAATATTTACCCATAAAGCCGGTTAGGCTAACGAGAGGGTTTTCTTTATCACTCAGTTTGGATACTTGAATTTCAATGCGGCGAAAATTAGGTAAAGGTGTATCTTCAACCTTAGTCACTATATGCCATTCGCGCTCTGCCATAGTCTCATCGTCTTTGGTTTGGGTCGCCGCAGGATAACCCGTTAATTTTAATTGGTTAAGGCGGTTTTCAGCGACGAAAGACGCAAGGGTCTTTTCTTCTAAGTATAAAACCGTATCGGCATTTTGACTGGCGGTGCGACTGATCGCCGCCGCCATGACTGCGAAAATTGATAAGGCAATCATCACTTCAATTAAGGTGAAGCCTTTTATTTTAGTTTTCATATTGTTCAGTCGTCATTTGAAAGCGACTAAAGCCATCACCTTCGATAAAAATACTGAAGCTCTGATCAAACTCGTGATTTATAACCACTTTAAACTGGCTATATTCATCCGATGATAAAAATAAGATGGCGGGTTTTACCCCAGCGTCATTGACCAGCTGGCTAAAGTCTATCTCTTTATCTTCAATGATAAGAGTCATGGATAGCTGCTCGGGCAATTCCGTTGAGTTTTTTAAATTCCCCTCATAAGCCTGCCAAGGGATCTCTTTTAACTGGCTCAGCTCTTCTTTTGATTTACCTTGAGTATGGCTAGGGTTATTAATATCAACAAACTGCAATAGTTGTGTCGAAACCCCATCCATGGCCAAACCTAGATCAATATTTTGAAAGACGGCTTCGTTTCTATAAGCATCAAGCTGGGCCATGAAGCGCAGTGCTTGCTGTTGAGCTTGTTGCTTTTGTTCATTGCCACCGGTACTTAAAGTAGCAATGCCAAGCATTAAGCCAATAATGGTCAATACCACCATCACTTCCAATAAAGTAAAACCAGCTTGCTGCTTAATCATTAATCGTTGCTGCTAATGTCGGCCAGCTCTTCTTCGCCGCCTTCTTGGCCATCAGCGCCTAAGGATAAAATTTCATAAGCGCCACTTTCGTAGAAATAAACGAATTCATTACCCCAAGCATCCGTTGGCAGCTTATTGCCTTTTAAGTAACCCCCTGATTTCCAGTTTTTGGGTTCTGGGCTACCACTGGGTTTAGCGATTAGCGCTTCTAAACCTTGGTCTGTGGTTGGGTAGGTATAGTTATCAAGCTTATATAGATCCAAGGCATTCTCGATCAGCTTGATTTGACTCTTGGTAGTTTTAACCCGAGCTTCCCCCGCATTGCCGATAACATTAGATGCAACCAAGGCCAGCATGCCACCGATGATGGCCAGTACTACCATGACTTCAATCAGGGTAAAACCAGACTGCTTAGCGGCCTGTTGGTTAGTATGTTTTTTCTTGTATGACATTCTATTCATGACGATTTCCTATGTTTTTAAAGATTAATAAGTATGAATCTGTTTATTGGACCATGTTTTGTAATTCTAAAATAGGCAGCATAATTGCGGTGACAATCGTCGCAACAATCGCACCCATAGTGAGTAGCATTAACGGCTCAAACATTTTCACCAAGGCTTCGATGGTCGCCTCTAAGCTTGCTTGCTGCTGCGCAGAAGTACGCTCCAGCATATCATCGAGTTCACCACTGCTTTCGCCACTGGCAATCATGTGCAGCATCATGGGTGAAAAGTACCCAGTAGCGGTTAAGGAGCGGCTCAAACTGCCCCCCTCACTTACTTGTACAGTCGCATCTTTGACAGCGGCTTGAATCGGTAAGTTCTCAACCACTTGAGAAGCGATGCGCATGGCATCCACTAAAGGCACCCCAGAACTGGTTAAAATGGCTAACGTACTAATATAACGTGCGGTATTGGCACTTTTAGTAAAGTTTTTAATGCCAGGGGCGGATAATAAAAACAGATGGTAGCGGTATTTAAACTTCGGATTACGCAATAGATAAATAAAAGTACCCCAAGATAGAGCCATGGCAATCGCTATGATTAATCCGTAATTGGTTATCAAATGGCTGATATCCAGCATTAACTGAGTTAATGCTGGTAAGTCTTGGCCGTTACGGACAAAAACATCCACTATGTCGGGTACGACATAGGTTAATAACCCGATCACGATTCCCACGGCCACTATACATAGAATAATGGGGTACATGGCTGCAAGCTTAATTTTAGTTTGTGCTTGTTGCTGAGATTCTGTGTAATCGGCTAGCTTGTTTAAGACGCCATCTAAATGCCCTGCGTGCTCGCCAGCGCTAACGGTCGCTCGATACAAGTGTGGAAAGGCACGGGGAAATTCCTTTAACGCATCGGCTAAAGTATGGCCTTCCAGAACCTTAGCGCGAATTGAAAGCACCATGCTTTTAACCGTTTGCTTTTCACTTTGCTCAGATACCGCTTTTAACGCTTCATCTATTGGTAATCCGGCGGCAATAAGCGTAGCTAATTGCCGAGTGATTAATGCGAGATCGGCGGTCTTAAGGGATGGGCCTAGGGAAAAACGCGATAGCAAGCCACTTTTATTTTGGCGCTCACTCACAGCATCAACGGAAAGTGGCATCCAGCCTTTATCGCGCAGCTGTTGGCGAATTTGGCGCGAACTATCGGCTTCTAATACGCCTTTATGTTGCTTGCCTTTGGTATCTAAAGCTTGGTATTCAAATGCAGCCATATTTATTCAAAAGGGTTACCCTTTTGCCACCCTTAATAGTTCTTCAATGGTGGTGGTGCCGTCTAATACCTTGCGGATGCCATCTTGTTGAATCGACGTGCACAAGGTGCGTGCGTGAGCTTCAAGAGCTTGCTCACCGACACGGTCATGAATCAAGGTCTTCATTTTTTCATCTATGGGTACCACTTCATAAATACCTTGGCGGCCACGGTAACCCAGCTGGTTGCACTTATCACAGCCTTTGGCGTGATAGATAGTGGGGGCGGGTTGATGATCATGCTTATTGATGGCTAATAATTCACATTCAGAGTCATCGGCTATGGCTGGCTGCTTGCACTCTTCACACAAAACTCGCACCAAGCGCTGGGCGAGCACGCCGACTAGGCTAGAGGATAATAAAAAGGGTTCTACCCCCATGTCTTGCAAGCGAGTTACGGCGCCAACGGCGGTATTGGTATGCAGAGTTGATAATACCATGTGCCCTGTTAAAGAGGCCTGGATGGCAATTTCTACGGTTTCTAAATCTCGAATCTCACCAATCATTACCACATCAGGGTCTTGACGTAAGATAGCGCGCAGGCCCTTAGCAAAGGTCATTTCGACTTTAGTATTAACTTGGGTTTGCCCAACCCCTGGCAGGCTGTATTCAATCGGGTCTTCGACCGTGAGAATATTACGACTGCTATCGTTTAATTCACTTAAAGAGGCATATAGGGTCGTCGTTTTACCCGACCCGGTAGGGCCGGTAACCAATATGATGCCATGAGGTTTTTGGATAGCATTAAGTAGATTATTTAAGTCTGCAGGCGCCATGGCTAGCTGGCGCACATTTAACCGCCCCGCTTGCTTATCTAATAAGCGCATTACAATGCGTTCACCATGGTTGGATGGCATGGTGGATACTCGCACATCGACTTCACGACCGCCGATACGTAGGGCAATACGACCGTCTTGAGGGACACGCTTTTCGGCAATATCCAGCTTCGCCATTACCTTAATGCGAGATATCAATAGCGGCGCTAAAGCTCGCTTAGGTTGTACGACCTCGCGTAATACGCCATCGACACGAAAGCGCACCAATAAGCGTTTTTCGTAGGTTTCAATATGGATATCCGAGGCGTTATCTTTCACCGCTTCGGTTAATAGTGCGTTGATCAAACGTATGATAGGCGCGTCGTCTTCTTGCTCTAATAAATCTTCTGTTTCCGGCACTGAGTCTGCTAGGCTCGCAAGATCCATTTCATCCCCAAGCCCTTCAACCATATCCATGGCTTCAGATGAGTCGGTTTGATAAACCTGGCCTAAAATATGCTCAAAGTCGTTATCGCTGACCACTTCAAGGGTAAAGGAAGCGCCTAAAAAGCGCTGCACTTCTAATAAAACATGAGGCAATAAGCCTTCTTTATGAGCAGCAACAAAGCCCGTAGGCCGCTTTTCTAGGACTATGCCAAAACGCTTAGCAAAGGTAAAAGGCAAGCGCGGGATGGTCAAGCTTGATTGCACGACTACTCCTTCTTCAGGCGTTGCTGAATTATCGCTGCTATTGCTCATATTAGTTTCTAATGAAGCCATCAGATGGTTCGCCCTATACCAGAATATTGAAAGCCCTCGGCTTTTAACGTTGCTGGATCATATTGGTTTCGACCATCAATAATAACCAAGTTTTTCATTAAACGCTTCATAGCATTGAAGTCGGGCTGACGAAATGGCTTCCACTCGGTAACAAGTACCATGGCGTCGGCGTCTTTTAAAGCGTCGTATTGGTGATCAACGAGTTTAATCTGGCCATCACTAAAATACTGTTCAGGGAAATACGCTTTGGCATTGTTCATGGCCACAGGATCGTAAGCACGGACAGTCGCCCCCGCCTTAATCAGTGCCTCGATTAATACTAACGATGGCGCTTGGTGTAAATCATCGGTGCCCGGTTTAAAGGCGAGCCCCCAAATAGCAATGGTCTTGCCACTGAGGTCTTGATTGAAATGATCGTTCAACTTTTCAAATAAGCGCTGCTTCTGTAATTCGTTTCTATTATCAATCGCGTGCAGTATATTGGCTTGATAACCCTGCTCTGCCCCCATGTTAATTAAGGTTTTTACGTCGTTTGGGAAAAATGAACCACCATAGCCGCAGCCGGGGTAAATATAGGAATAACCAATGCGGCTATCGGCCCCAATCCCTGTGCGCACGTGCTCAATGTCGACATTGAGCTGTTCTGCTAGGTTTGCCATTTCGTTCATAAAAGAGATTTTGGTTGCAAGCATGGCATTAGCTGCGTACTTAGTCATTTCCGCATCGCGTATTCCCATAAACATGAGCTTATCGAAGCTGCGGGAAAATGGCTTATAGAGATCGCTCATGATGCGTCTAGCTTTATCACTTTCAATACCGATAATGATGCGATCAGGGCGATTAAAATCTTCCACGGCGCTGCCTTCTTTCAAAAACTGAGGGTTAGCGACTATGTCTATATTGAAGGATTTATCTTGCTCGGCTAATTGATCCAGTACTCTTTGCTTAATCAGCTCTGAAGTGCCAACGGGCACAGTGGATGCGGTAATGACTAAGGCATCTTGTTGAATTTGTTGCGCTATTAAATCAATCGCTTGCCATAAAGCCGTTAGATCAGCACTGCCATCACGAGCGCTGGGAGTTTCGACTGTGAGGTAAAATAGCTGGCATTGTGAGGAAATGTCGGAGAAATTGTGGCTATAAGATAAACGCCCTGCTTGTTGATTTTCAGTAAGAATACTGTCCAAGCTAGGTTCAAATATTGGGGTCTGCCCTTGCTGTAGTTGCGAGATACTAGGCTCGTTACTCTCTAAACATAAAACGCGATTGCCCATTTCTGCAAAGCAGGCGGCACTGACTAGGCCAATGTAGTTTGTTCCTACTACCGTAATTTCCAAAATCTCTCTTTCCCTATTGCCATATTGATACAGAGTGAGTCAATTAAACGCTCTAAGCATCTGTACTATAAATCAAATAAATCAAGCGTTTAAACTACCTTAACTGGAAAAAATGACAAGGGTATTGATATGATTTTAAGACCTACAAGGATAAATAGCAGGCAAAAAAAAGCCCAGCAGAGCTGGGCTTTTTTGAGTTGATTATGATTTAAACAATTAAACCAATTTCTCCAACTCAGGAACCGCGTCAAACAAGTCAGCTACTAAACCATAGTCAGCTACTTGGAAGATTGGCGCTTCTTCATCTTTGTTGATCGCAACGATCACTTTAGAATCTTTCATGCCCGCCAAGTGCTGAATTGCACCTGAGATACCAACAGCGATGTACAAGTTAGGTGCAACGATTTTACCCGTTTGACCCACTTGCATGTCGTTTGGTACAAAGCCAGCATCAACAGCTGCACGAGATGCACCCACAGCAGCGCCGATTTTATCAGCAACCTTGTATAGGATCTCGAAGTTGTCGCCGTTACCCATACCACGACCACCAGAGATAACAATCTCAGCAGCAGCAAGGTCAGGACGGTCAGATGTTGCTAGTTCTTCACTAACGAAGGCAGAGATAGCAGAGGCTTTAACGATGTCAGTTGCTTCAATAGCAGCAGAACCACCTTCAGCCGGTGCAGGATCAAAACCAGTACCACGTACAGTGATTACCTTGATTGCATCAGAGCTTTGAACTGTTGCGATTGCGTTGCCCGCGTAGATTGGGCGAACAAAGGTATCAGCGCTTTCAACAGCAGAGATATCAGAGATCATGTTCACGTCTAGCAATGCAGCTGTACGAGGCATGAAGTCTTTACCTGTAGTGGTTGCAGCTGCAAGAATGTGGCTATAGCCAGCACCTAGTTCAGCAACAAGATCACCCATTGGCTCTGCGATTTGGTATGTATAAGCAGCGTTGTCAGCAACGATTACTTTGTTGATACCTTCGATTTTTGCAGCCGCTTCAGCAACTGCACCGCAGCCTTCACCAGCAACTAAAATATCGATGTCGCCACCGATTTCTTTAGCCGCAGCTACAACGTTTAAAGTGGCAGCGTTTAAAGCGACGTTATCATGTTCAGCGATTAATAGAATAGTCATTACAATACCTTCGCTTCGTTTTTCAGTTTCTCAACAAGCTCAGCAACGTCAGCAACCTTGATACCAGCAGAGCGCTGTGCAGGAGGAGTTACTTTAACTACCGTTTGAGTGCTCTTGATTTCAACGCCTAAATCAGCAGGAGTTACCGTTTCAAGAGGCTTACGCTTAGCTTTCATGATGTTTGGTAGAGAAGCGTAACGAGGTTCATTCAAGCGTAGGTCGGTTGTTACGATAGCTGGAAGGCTTAAGCCAACAGTACGTAAACCAGCGTCTACTTCACGAGTTACGTTAACTTTATCGCCGTCAACAGCAACTTCAGAAGCGAACGTACCCTGAGGTAAGCCTGTCAATGCGCCAAGCATTTGACCAGTCTGGTTGTTATCGCTATCGATAGACTGCTTACCTAGTACTACAAGCTGAGGCTGTTCTTTTTCAACAACGGCTTTAAGCAATTTAGCAACAGTAAGAGATTCTAACTTCTCGTCGGTTTCAATTAAGATTCCGCGATCTGCGCCAAGCGCTAAAGAAGTACGAATTTGCTCTTGAGCAACTTTAGGACCGATAGATACCACTACGATCTCTGTAGCTACGCCCTTTTCTTTTAAACGAACCGCTTCTTCAACAGCGATTTCACAGAAAGGGTTCATAGCCATTTTGACGTTATTTAGATCAACATCAGAATTATCAGGCTTAACACGTACTTTGACGTTGTAGTCAATTACGCGCTTTACAGCAACAAGAACCTTCATAGATTCTCCGTATTCGTCTAGTGAATGATTGAGGAGAGGCACTCATCGGATCTAAAAACTGCCAATGACTCTCCCCCAGCGCGCAATATTATTCGTATCTTTATGCCTAAGGTCAATAGAAACTATGCAGGAAATAAGAATCTCTCTTATTTAAGCCGCTTTTTTACCAATTAATTGTCCAGAACGGGTGAAAAATCAATAAATTAGCGCCAAAAGCTAGGTATATAGAAAACCCAACCGTATAATGTGGGCCTTTATTTAGAACGCTAGACTTAAACTGCTAGTATTTTTAGCAACCGTAATTAGCTCCCAGCTTATTTTCGAGGAGATCACAATATGCAACGTGAATCGATGGAATATGATGTCGTTATTGTTGGCGGAGGCCCTTCAGGCCTATCGACTGCAATTCGTCTAATGCAATTGGCACAAGAAAACGAACAAGAACTCAGCGTATGTTTGGTTGAGAAGGGTTCTGAAGTCGGCGCCCACATTTTATCCGGTGCTGTCATTGAAGACCGCGCACTGGTGGAATTGTTCCCTAACTACAAAGAAATGGGCGCTCCGCTAAATACTGAAGTACTAAAAGATGAAGTTTACATCTTAACCAGTGATCAAAAAGGCATTAAAACGCCAAACTGGGCAATTCCAAAGCCAATGCACAATGATGGCAACTACGTTGTTAGTCTTGGTAATGTTGTGCGCTGGTTAGGCGAGCAAGCGGAAGCGTTAGGTGTTGAAATCTACCCTGGTTTTGCTGCTGCTGAATACATTGTTGAAGATGGCGTAGTTAAAGGCATCATTACTGGCGATATGGGTGTCGGCGAAAACGGCGAACATACCGATATGTACATGCAAGGTATGGAGCTGCGTGGTAAGTACACAGTGTTTGCTGAAGGTTGTCGTGGCCACCTAGGTAAAGAGTTGATCTCTGAGTTCAAGTTGGACGAAGGTAAAGATCCTCAGCATTACGGTATTGGCATTAAAGAATTATGGGACATCCCTGCTGAGCAGCACCAAGAAGGTTTGGTTGTTCACGGTGCAGGCTGGCCTTTAAACGAATCTGATTCTTCCGGTGGTTTCTTCTTATACCACGCTGAAAATAATCAGGTTGTTTGTGGTTTGATTACGGATTTATCTTACTCTAACCCGCACGTTAGCCCGTTTGATGAATTCCAGCGTTTGAAGCATCACCCTGTTTTGGCTAAGCACTTAACCGGTGGCAAGCGTGTATCTTACGGCGCGCGTGCTATTGCTAAAGGTGGTTTGAACTGCCTTCCTAAAATGACCTTCCCTGGTGGTTTGGTTGTAGGCTGTGACGCAGGTACTTTGAACTTTGCAAAGATCAAGGGTACTCACACCGCTATGAAGAGCGGCATGATTGCAGCAGAAGAAATCGTGAAAGCGATTAAGTCTGAACGTCAGCACGACGAATTGACTGAGTTCACTGCCGCGTTTGAATCTTCTTGGGTTTATGAAGAGCTTAAAGGCAGCCGTAACTTCGGTCCTGCGATGCACAAGTTTGGTATGTACTTAGGTGCTGCGTTTAACTTTGTCGATCAGAATTTGTTCAAGATTCCTGTTACCTTGCACGATACTACCCCTGATTACGCTACCTTGAAGCCTGCTTCAGAGTGCAAAAAAATCGACTATCCTAAGCCGGATGGTGTATTGAGCTTTGCTAAGCTTGATTCGGTATTTATCGGTAACGTAAACCATGCTGAAAACCAGCCATGCCACTTACGCTTAAAGGATGCATCTATTCCTCTAGGGTCAAACCTTGAGAAGTTTGATGAGCCAGCGCAGCGTTATTGCCCTGCTGGGGTATATGAGATTGTTGAAGAAGAAAACGGCGATAAGCGTTTCCAAATCAACTCTCAAAACTGCGTGCATTGTAAAACCTGTGACATTAAAGACCCTGCACAGAACATCACCTGGGTAACTCCAGAGGGTGCTGGTGGTCCGAACTACCCGAACATGTAAATGCTTAGGGTATAAAAAAAGCGGCTTCGGCCGCTTTTTTTATACCCTAAAATTGTTATTCAGGGATTTTAACTTGATAATTACCACTGCGGATAACATAGCCTTCTGCAGTTTCCTCCACCAAATCCATCAGCTCATAATAAGTACTTTGATTTAATTTGGCCCAAAGGTTATTACGCACCATGACATAAGGAATTAAGTCAGTGGTTTTTCTAAACTCTATTGGGTGCTCAGAACTTACTTTAACTTCATCACCTAAACTAGTGATAAACCTGATTCCTTCTTCTGTTGTTTTCATTAAAACCACAGAAAATGGTACGTCCTCCACCTGTATTTTTAATTTATCCGCAGGGGTGACCAAAAAGTAATTATCTCCTTCTCGGCGTAGAATTGAAGCAAATAAGCGTGCAAGATCTTGACGCTCAAAATAGCCACCCTCGTGAAACCACTCACCCTTTTGATTAATAAGGATGTCTATTTCACCTTCGCGAGTTGGATTCCAGCTTTCAATAGGCGGCATTTTTTGTTGCTGCTTGAACTTACCTAACAAGGCAAAAAGATCTTTATCTGTAGTATTTGTCATATTACCGCCTGCTGTATTAAAGACCGCGTTGCCATTCTTGACGCAGCGCAATACGCCCTGCAATCGCATCATCCAGCTGATCTAAGAACTTCTGCTTATCAGCCCCTAAAGTGCCTTTTAAGGTGACGTAATTAGAGGCGTGATCACTACGAAAAACCGTATTTTCGAGCTCAAGAGTATTAATTAGATGACGCATCTCCATAAACAAGGTGCGCTGATCGGGCAATTCATATTCGCCATTAAACCCTTCGCGTACGCGTTCATCCCCTAAAGGATAGCTGACAACAAGAGTCGAAAGGAAATCAGGCTGTGCTTCGTTCATTAAGCGGGCTGAGTTTTCAGCATGCTGCTGGCTGTATTTCATACCACCCATGCCATTGAGAATCATGACTGAGGTCTTGATACCTGCTTGTTTAAGCTTCTGCAGAGCGCTTAAGGTCGATTGGTAAGTTTCACCCTTATTGATGAACTCTAGAATCTCATCATCACCGCTTTCAGCCCCGACATAGGCCATACCAAAGCCGAGCGCTTGCAGCTGCTTTAGATCTTCAACGGATTTCTTACGAATGTTGCGTGGCAAGCAATAACTGCTTACCCGCTTAACCCAAGGCATGTATTGTTTAATCGCGGTTAAAATTTCTACCAAGCGACGAATAGGTAAAACTAGAGCATCCCCGTCGGCTAAGAAGACTTTTTCGAACTGAGGGCCAGCAGTCGCCGCCTTTTTGATTTCAGCCAAGGTCTCATCTTCAGCTTTCGCCCGAAATTTTTTCTGGGGCTGGGTATACATATCGCAAAAAGTACACTTATTCCACGAGCAGCCGTTGGTGACTTGCAGAATAAGTGAGCGACCTTCACTGGGTGGACGAAATACGGGTTCAACGTAATTCAGCATAACTTTTACACCAATAAAAAATATGCATCCATTTTACAATAAAGATCGCAGAGTTGCTGCCTTTCAGGTTTATATTATGTGGTCTTTAGCTTTTCTACTTTATTTACCGCAAACTTAATTAAACGTCTCATTACTAAAGTAAATAACCCAGGTAATACGCGAGAAACAAATATTAAGGACTTAGCCTCAAAGCTTGGAATAATCATCCACTTTCCAGATTCAATGCCTGCAAAGATCTGATTACAGGCATCTTCAGGGTCCATCGAGCCGGCAAACTTCTTAAGCTCTAGTGATACTGGGTCTCCATCTGCGTGCTCTGCTGCCACCATGGGGGTTTTTACTTCTGGTGGGCATACGCAAGATACCTTAATGCCTTTATGTTCATACTCATAGCGTAAGGTCGTTGCCAGCCCAACCACACCAAACTTAGAGGCCCCATAAGCCGTATAACCATAATTACTAATTAACCCTGCCACAGATGCAATCAAAGCAATCTGAGAACCTGGTTTCATTAGCGGCATAATGGCCGAGACAAAGTTGAAGCTGCCATTTAAGTTGACATCGATGACTTTTTTGAATGCCTCAGGCGTCGTATCCTCAACGGTTTTATTGATTAAAATCCCCGCCGAATTGATCGCTAGATCAGGGCTACCATTAAGCTCAATAGCATTATTCACTGCCTCTTTAACCGAAGCCGCATCGGTAACATTTACGGTGAAAAAGTGGCACTTTGTACCTAGAGACTCAGCGGTCGCTTCTAGCCTTGTCTTTTGCTCGACTGCAAACTGCAAATCCAAGACACTGACGACGGCATTTTTTTTCAAATAGCGTATTGCTAAGCCAAACCCAAGGCCACTGCCACCGCCAGTAATGATGACATGCTTAGATCGGGAGTTTGGGTGAGAGTTATTTATGTTTTTGTTATTATCTTTCATGATTTGATGAATCTTATAGTTAGGTGATCTTGTTTTGTATTAGATAATCATTATCAGTGGTATTAGACTTCATTAATACACCACTATCAAGCAAGCGACGGAATGCAAGGTCAGCCTACAAAATCCCGCCTTTACTTGCTACTAGCCTTTTCTATACTGAAATAAGCGCTCCTTTTAAAGGCTTAAAGATGAACTCCCTTGTAATCAGAATAATCTTGATTCTAACCCCGTGGATAGCCCCTCTGTGTTATGCCGATACCCGTGCTGCGGATGATGCTATCGAGTTTTGGGCTAAAGAGTTCAATATCTCATCGCTTTCTCATGATGATATCAAGCAAGAGCTTAACTGGTTTAAGCAAGCTGGGTCGAAATTCAAAGGCGTAAAGGTTAAATCGATTGCAGAAGGCATTAAAACGCATATTTGGGAAAGGGATGTTTTAGCCAAGGCTTTTTTTGATATTACGGGTATTGAAGTCGTGCATGATATCCATGGCGAAGGCGCTGTGGTCGACAAATTGATGGAGCAATTGACGAGTGGTCGTAATAGCTATGACATTTATGTCAGTGATGCCGATCTGATTGGTACCCACATGCGGCTGGATGCGACGGTTAATTTAACCGAATATATGAGTCAAGAGGGTAAACACTTCACCAACCCTATGCTTGATTTAAACGACTTTATGAATTTAGAGTTTGCTCAAGATGAAAAAGGCAATCAGCTTCAGTTACCAGATCAGCAGTTCGCTAACCTCTATTGGTTTCGCCATGACTGGTTTAGTCGGGATGATATTAAGCAAAAATTTAACCAGTTTACGATTAAAAAGTATGGGCAGGCTGAGAGTTATGGGCTAGGAGTGCCAGTAAATTGGGCAGCCTACGAAGATATTGCCGAGTTCTTCACGACCACAGAGATAGATGGAAAAAAGGTCTATGGTCACCTAGATTATGGCAAAAAATCACCCTCACTAGGGTGGCGCTTTACGGACTCTTGGTTGGCCATTGCTGGCGTGGGTGATAAAGGCTTACCTAATGGTCGTCCAGTCGATGAGTGGGGGATACGTGCAGAAGACAATATCCCTGTTGGCTCTTCGGTATCGAGAGGTGGTGCGACAAACGGCCCTGCGGCCGTGTATGCATTGCAAAAATACATAGATTGGTTAAAAGCCTATGCCCCACCCGAAGCGCTTTCATGGCGCTGGGAAGATGCTGGTCCGCAAGCGGCAAGAGGCGATATTGCTCAAGTAATATTCCAATATATTACCTGGCTCTCGGATGAAAAATTTACCCAAAAAGGCAGCCCTATGCTCGATAAAGAAGGGTTTCCAGTATGGCGTGTAGCCCCTACTCCTCATGGGCGGTACTGGGAAGAAGGTATGAAGGTAGGCTATCAAGATGCTGGCAGCTGGACTATTCCAAAAGGTGTGAAGGGTTCTCGGCGCAACGCTGCATGGCTTTGGGCACAGTTTTGCGTATCGAAAACTGTTGCCGTGAATAAATTTGTTGCCGGTGGCACGCCGGTGCGATTATCGACGTTAAAATCCCACTACGTGCAAGAGAATAAGAGGCGCTGGGGAGGTGTTGTTGAGTTCTACACCTCTGATAAAGAAACCTTGTGGACGGATACTGGCTTAAATGTGCCCCACTACCCTTCCATGTCTAAAGTCTGGTGGCCAGAAATAGCCAAGGCTATTAAGGGGGATATAACCTCTAGCCAAGCCATGGATAATATTGCCCAGAAACAAGATGAGATCTTATCAAAGCTTAAAATGTCACGCTTAAGTCCTAAGCTGAACCCACAGAAGTCGGAACAGTACTGGTTATTAAAAGAAGGCGCTCCGAAAACAATTCGAAAACCCAGCAAGCCCCTGACCATTCCTTATGAAGAGCTGATTAAGCAATGGAAGTAGCTAAAATTCCCAATAGGGCCATCAGTAGAAAATTAATATCGATTATGGTGGCAGCTATGATCTTTATGGCCATGGCAATAGCGGTTGTCATTGGCGTGAGTGGTTATGACAATCTTGAGTCAATAACGCGAACAAATAACGATCGTGCGGTAAATGTAATCAGTAAAGAGATAGAGGCTCTTACTCGTCGCTCGGATGATGTATTGGAGGGGATTGATCAGCAACTTGAGTTGAAGAATTTACTGGTCTTATTATCGACCTTAGGTCCTTATTATTTTGAAGAAGGCATGGCAGGCTCAGAGATTGAGGCAGCTGATCAGATTTATAGTCTACAGTCACAATTAGAGCTGGCAAGTATGTTTAAGCCACTTATTAATAGTAAGATCAATTCCATTGCTTTATATCACCTTGATGCATTCAATAAAGAAAACCCGGCGCCCCCTGCGTTCGCGATGAGCTTGAATGAGGGAGGGTTAAATATTGCCCAATATCAGAAAAAAGATAGTAGCAGTATGGTGACCTCTCACCTGCAAGCCGTTAATTATATGCAGTATTCTAATTTATTTGATGTTAGTTCTATTTATGAATTATCCCTTGGGGATTTTTTGGATAATATTTCTGCCCAGAAAACCCGGGTTAGATCAGAAGCGCCTGCGGTTGATCAGTCTGGCAAGGTGAACCGCTTGCTTATTGTTGATGGCTTGCCTGTGATTCAGACGACAGCAACCATTGAATTACCTATGTCTAACCCATTTACTTGGGGGGGTGAGCGGGCAAATGTTTTTATACTTGTATTGGAACAAATAATTGATCAGCAGGTACTTGGGCGTCTTAAAGACTTATTGAATGTCGATATTGCAATTTTAATTGATCAAGAGGTTAAGGTGGCTACCTTGGCAATCGATGATTCTTTTCGCAGAGAACCCGATGGTAAGGTATTCAATGTGGGTAAGCAGTATTTTTCCAGTGCCAAAAAAATAGTTTTTACGGCTGGCATTGATGATTCAAAGGCATTGGAGTTGCTGGTTTTAAGTCCTGTTTCAGAGGTGGTGCAATTAAACTTTGATTTATTTATTCAGATATTTTTAGTTATATTGACCTTCACCTTATTAATTTGTGTTTTGTTTTATTTCATTATCGCCAATATTATAAATACCCCCTTGTCGGCCTTGATGAAGGGGGTCGAAAGTCTTGCTTATGGTGAAATGCGCCATGTCATTGAAATTGATAGTGATGACGAAATGGGACGTCTAGCGCAAGCCTTAAATGATATGTCAGCGGACGTGCATCAAAAAAATGCCTTATTAAAACAGAGTCATGCCGAGCTTGAAGTGCTTTTGGAGCAGCAAGGGAAAGAACTCGAATCAACTCAGATGCAGTTAATTGAAGCGGAAAAAATGTCGTCTTTGGGGGAGTTGGTTGCTGGGGTTTCTCACGAAGTCAGTACCCCTATAGGAATTTGCATAACGGCTGAATCTTTCTTTCATGATGAGGCTGATAGAATTCAGCGAAAATTAAATGAAGGCAGTATGACGACGGAAGACTTTGCCGACTTTATACAGTTTGCACTGGATAATAGTGGGATTTTAAATTCAAATTTAAATCGAACAGCCTTACTTATTAAAAACTTCAAACAGGTCGCTGTTGATCAGTGTATTGAAGATTTAAGGCCACTCGCGGTTCATGCTTATATTGTCGATTTTTTAACCACGTTAAAGCCAAGAATAAAATCCTTCAAGCATGTTATTGACGTGATAGGCGATAAAAAATTGGTGGTCACTACCCTGCCTGGGGCGCTTGCTCAAATAATTACCAACTTAGTGATGAACTCAATCATTCATGGTTTTGATGGCATTGAAAAAGGTTATATATCGATTGATGTAATCTCTGAGGAAGGCGGCGCTATTATTATTTATAAAGATGATGGTAAAGGAATGCCAGAAGAAACATTACAAAAAATATTTGACCCGTTTTTTACTACTCGAAAAGGTAAAGGAGGAACAGGGTTGGGAATGAATATTGTTTATAAATTAATAACAGATTCTTTGCAAGGCGATATAAAATGCACGAGCGAGTTAGGACAAGGTGTTCGGTTTGATATATTTATAGCTGATCAAGGAATGGTGTAACAAAGTAAGGATGGTACCCGGGGCCGGACTTGAACCGGCACAGCATTGCTGCCGGGGGATTTTAAGTCCCCTGTGTCTACCAATTCCACCACCCGGGCATCGAATGTTAGCTTGCGCTAAAAGATCTTACGATCTTGAGGATGGAGGCGTGACCCGGAGTCGAACCGGGCTACGTGGATTTGCAATCCAGTGCATAACCGCTTTGCTATCACGCCTTCCTGTATCTCTATATACCACATCAAACTGGTAAGGTTTGAAATGGAGCGGAAAAGGAGACTCGAACTCCCGACCCCAACCTTGGCAAGGTTATGCTCTACCAACTGAGCTATTTCCGCAAAAATACTTGATGTTTCAACTGATCTCTCAGATTGTTCTGTTGGGTTAGACTTGCTATCCCCTTGAACTTGGTGCGTATTATGGCGACTTTTAAAAAAGTGTCAACAACTTTTTTCCTTATTTTTAAATAACTTACGACATTTATTTAAAAATAAGGAGAATTGTTCAAAGTTTATTCACTGAGCCTTCATTTGTGGCAAAGCAGCCTTTAAATATTCGTACATAGACCAAATTGTGAGCGCAGCTGCAACATACAAGCTAATCATTCCAAGTATTCCCATCCAATGATCGTGAGCAAAGCCCATGACCATGGTGATGGCCGCCATTTGTAAAAAGGTTTTTACCTTGCCAATCATTGAAACGGCCACATCAGCTTGCTTACCCATGCCCGCCATCCACTCACGTAGGGCCGAGACCACAACCTCCCGGCCAATGATAATAATGGCCGGAATGGTTAATAAGATGGTTGAATAATGCTCAATCAATAATGCCAGTGCAATCACTACGCTTAACTTGTCGGCAACCGGATCAAGAAAAGCACCTAAAGGCGTTGATTGATCCAGCTTGCGCGCAAGGTAACCATCAATAAAATCGGTAAATGAGGCAATCATAAAGACCCACGCAGCAATGTAGTGCGCATTATCTGCGGGCCAGTAATAAAAACAAAAAACCATAAAGGGGATCATAAAGATGCGACTCATGGTCAGTATGTTAGGTAGATTCATATTTTCTCTTATTGTTTAAGCTAATCTTTTAATTCTTGATTGAGCGCGGCGTAAATATCAGAAGCAATTTTTGTGCTGATACCAGGTACTTTAGCAATCTCTTCAGTTGAGGCGCCTTTTAAGGTGCTCATACTACCAAAGTACCGCAGTAATTCACGCCTTCTTTTTGCACCGATACCAGGAATAGTTTCTAAGCCTGAGGTCGTGCGGGCTTTGGCTCTTTGTTTTCGGTGGCCTGTAATAGCAAATCGATGAGCCTCATCACGAATTTCTTGTAATTGTAAAAATCCCCTATCGTGGGGATTCGGTAAAATAGGTGTTTTCTCACCTTGAGGCCACAAAAATTCCCAGCCTGCTTTACGGGTCTCGCCTTTTGAGATACCTAAAATAAAAACGTCACTGATGGCCAGTTCCTGCAAGGCTTTATGAGCTTGATTAACCTGCCCTTGGGCACCATCAATCAATAATATATCAGGGTAGTCCTGCTGCTCTTTTAAGCGCGAGAAGTGTCGAAAAACGGCCTGATGGATGGCGGCGTAATCGTCTCCGGCGGTAATGTCCTTAATATTAAAGCGGCGATATAAATCTTTTCGAGCGCCCTGTTGATCAGCAACAACACAAGAGGCCATGGTCGCCTCCCCTTTAGAATGACTAATATCAAAACATTCAATTCGGTTAGGTAGCTTAGAAAGTCCAAGCAAATTTTGCACTGATTGGAAGCGTTGTAAATAGGCATTGTCTTCCAATGATTTAGTGAGCGCTGCATTGTTGGCATTATCTTTGGCCATTTGTAGCCATTTCTTTTTCTCGGCCTTAGGTTGCCTAAGCCAATAACAGGTTTTTGTATGCACTTCATTAATGGCAGCAAGAATAATCTCACCTTCATCCTTATCGAGCTCAAATAATAACTGGCTAGGAAAGCCATGGACCGGTGAACCGGATAGATAATACTGGGCAAGCATGTCTTTAAGTATGATACTTTCAGATTGATCAAGAATATTTTTGGGGTAATAGCTCTTGCTGTGAATTAGGGTGCCTTCACGGAAACTTAAGCGCTGTACACATAAGGTTCCTTTACTATTGTGTACCGCCCAGCAATCAACACTGCCCTTCTCTGTGCTGACATATTGTTTTTCTTGTAGCGTTCTCAGTTGTAATAGTTGATCTCTGATTTCACCCGCCCGCTCAAATAATAACTGCTGTGAGGCTTCTTCCATTTGTCTTTCGAGGTCTTTAATCAGGTCCTTGCTTTTGCCTTGCAGAAACAATTTGGCATGCTCGATATCGGCCTGATAGTCCTCATTACTGATGTAATCAACACAAGGAGCACTGCAGCGTTTTATTTGAAACTGTAAGCAAGGTCGACTGCGATTACTAAAATAAGAATCCTCGCAATTTCTCAGTTTAAATATTCGCTGTAAATAATTGATGCTTTCTTTAACCGCATAGGCGTTTGGATATGGCCCAAAATATTGCCCACTCTTGGCTTGCTGTCCGCGTCTGTAGGCTAGTAATGGGTATTTGTGCTGGCTAATATAAATAAAGGGGTAGGATTTATCATCCTTGAGTAGGATGTTGTATTGAGGCTTGTGCTGCTTGATTAGGGTTTGCTCAAGAATTAAAGCTTCAGTCTCGCTACTGGTAATGATGATTTCAATACGTGCAATGCGCGCAACTAAGGCTAATGTTTTATCATTTAACCCCCGAGCTCGAAAATAACTCGATACCCTTTGTTTCAAATTCTTGGCTTTACCCACATAGATTAGCACATCCTTTTCATCGAACATTTGATAAACACCGGCCCGTAGGGTCAGTGTCGATAAAAAAGCTTTGGCATCAAAAGGCATGGTATGGGCCTAGTCTTAGAATAGGAAATGACGAACAAGTGATATTAACTATGAGATGCTATGTATAAACCTACATAGTGACTTGAGGGTCGAGTATGCCATGCTTCATCGCAAGAATGGTGAGTTCTACATCGCCATCAATACCCAGCTTATCAAAAATGCGATAACGATAACTATTAACGGTTTTTGGGCTAACGCAGAGTTTATCACTGATCTCTTGCACTTTATGGCAGCCCACTATCATCAGTGTGGTTTGCATTTCACGTTCAGAGAGGATGTCGAAAGGAGACTCACTACCTTGTTGAAAAGGTTTTAGAGCCATACGTTGAGCAATATCCGGACTAATATAGCGCTGCCCAGAGCGAACTTTTAATACAGCGCGAACCATTTCGTCCACTTCCGCACCCTTCCCCATAAAGCCTGCGGCACCAGCCTGCATTAAGCGCGCAGCAAAAGGGCCATCATCACAGGCAGTAACGGCAATAACTTTAACTTCAGGATTTGCGCGTACGATTTTTCGGGTGGCTTCTAAACCACCAATGCCTGGCATATTGATGTCCATCAATACCACATCTGGCGCGAGTTCACGGCACAGTTTGATAGCATCTTCACCGCAGCTTGCTTCACCAATAACCGAAATATTATTAGCATCATCTAAAAGGCGGACTATGCCAGAACGAACGAGATCGTGGTCATCTACTACTAATATCTTAATCAAATATCACCTCTCCATATTGGCTCTATAATAGCCTAAAACTACGCGAGTACATATAGGCGTTTCTGCTGCCAGTTGTGTTTTGCTCGATTTAAATCCAATACTATTTCAACAATGCCCTCCTTGGTATTTTCTCTATCAGAGAACCCTAAGCGTTTAGCAAGTTTGAGCATGGGGTAGTTATTTGGTAGTACGCTACCAATAAGCTGCAGTACGCCTCGATGATGAGTGAGGTAGTCGATCATTTTTTTCATTAGAATATAACCGAGTTGTTGGCCAGCAAAGTCTTCACCCACCAAAACAGAAAACTCCGCGGTAATGCTGTCTGGATCGATCCAGCTTCTTACAACACCGGCTAGGTTTTTCTTATTAAAGGCGACAAAAGCCATTTCGCGGTCGTAATCAATTTGTGCAAAGCGCGCTAGCTCTTTGTGGTCAAAGTGCTTGCGGGAATTAAAAAATCGAAATCTAAGGGCGTCTGGGCTTAGTTTCTTATAGAAAAGGCCAAGATCACCTTCATCTTCCGCTTTAATCGGTCTTAACTTGAAGCATAATTTATTATGATTGCGAATACTTTCTTCAAGTTCAGTTGGGTAGGCCTTAAACGTTGTGGTCATGCTTTGAGCGGTCTGTCCTGCTACCCCCAACACGAGGAACTCCCCATTATTGGCTCTAATAGCATTAAGCTCTAGCCCAGAAATGCTGGGGTATTGACTAGAAAGTTGCGAAATAGCAACCAGCCAGCGACACAGTATGGTTAGCTCTTTGCTGTATTCATCACTGCGTTCTCGCAATACTTGGCTAGCATGGCTTCTTTCAATAAGATGGCGGGCTAGCGCAGTATTGAGTGGCGGAATGGCTACTTGGCGATCAGTAAGGATGTCGGCGGTACTGCCACCCCCACCAAAAAAGATGAATGGCCCAACTTCTTCGTCGCGACCAATGCCTAAGCTAATTTGTAGATTATCCAGCGCTCTGTGCATGGATTGAACACTATAGCCAAGCACTTCACTTTCAGGGAAATGCATATTTAACTCTTGATTTAGGCGCACAACCTCACGCTCAAGTTGCTCCTTATTAGTAATATTGAGAGCAACACTGCGCCAGCGTTGGCGGGCATTTAAACCATAAGCAAAAGGCTTTAAATATTCTTTGTGATGGATTTTAACGACCCAAGGTGGGCTAACCTGATTGCTGAGCATGGCTAGTTTATTGGCATCTTCAGTATAATAATTATCGGCAATACAAAAGCCATAGCTGCGAATTAATTGCCAAGCCAGTTGCGGCATAATGACATCATTAATAGGCAGGCTTTTGGCAATCTGTTCTGAATAACCCGCTGGGGTCTCGATGCTATCAGGGGTTTCTCGCATGAGCGCTTGGGTACGCATGTGACATACCATATACATAAAGGCTTTAATGCCATTATCAGGGGTGTCAAAATTAGGGATTGAGTGCTTATCAAGCAGCGCGCGGGCCTCATTGACGCTATGGTCCCCCATCCAGCTACAGAATAAGGTTTTATTGCTTTCGCGGGCCAGAGTAATCAAGGCGGCGGCATTTTCTTCAGGTACAGTACCTAAGCCAGGGGTGTATACGACCAATAACGCATCAACGCTATGATCGTTTAATACAATGCGGGCAACCGTTTCGAGTTGGTGTGGCTTTAACTCAGGATCAAGTAGTACAGGGTTATTATTGGATAAGTATTCAGGCAAGTAGCGTCTTAGCTGTTGCTGAGTATCAGTACTAAAGCACGCAAGCCTTCCTTCATCATGCAATAAGCGATCAATGGCTAGGATAGCCCCCCCACGGCTATTGGAAATGATCGCTAAACGATCGCCTTTCAGCTGTCGTTTTTGCTGCATGGTTCCTACGCAGTCAAATAGTTCGTTAGTTGCATCAACCCTCAATACCCCTGCTCTTTGCAAGGCGTGATCAATTAGCAAGTCACGAGATAATATTCCTGGGGTTTGGATATTGCTGGCCAGAGGGGAATTAGCAAAGCGATTACTTTTGACCGCCAATACCAGTTTGTTGCGCGAAGCGGCTCTTAAAGAACGCAATAAGATGCGCCCCTCGCTAAAATCATCTAGGTGCACTAATAAAGTTTTAGCGGACTTGTCGGACGCAAGGTGATCGACAACGTCGGCAAGGGTTATGTCTTGCCCTTGGCCTAAGGTTAAGACATGAGAAAAGCCAATGTTACGAGTAATTGCCCAATCGGTAATGGCATTAGCGATCGCCCCAGATTGCCCCACGTAAGCAATGTGACCAGGTTTAACCGATACGTGAATATTGCTCGCGTTAAGTTTATGGTTAGGGTTAATAATACCCAAGCAGTCTGGCCCGAGTATGCGGACCCGGGTTTTATTTTGCACCGCTAATAAGCGACTCCTAGAAGGTGTGAAAAGGCTGGATCTGACCCTAGCCGTACCTCCTGTCATAATAACTGCGGCGGGAATGTGGGCTTTGGCTATCTGGCTAATCAGCTTATCTACGGTATCTGCTGGGGTGCAAATAATGGCCAAATCGACCCCGTCGGGTAGTTGGGATGTGCGACCATAAGCTTTAATGCCACAGATGGTCTTATAATTGTGCGCATTGACAGGATAAATGTCGCCTTCAAATCCGCTGCTTATAAGATTGCGTAAAACAGAGCCGCCTAAGCTGCTAGCCTTGTCAGAGGCGCCTATGATGGCAATAGATTTTGGCGTAAATACTTGCTCTAGAGCACGAGTCCCCATGTTTTATTACCTTTAATCCTTAAGATCAAATCGTTACACTGGTATTTAATATTAGTATCATACAGATTCAGCAGAATAATAAAATGAAGCTTGGTTATTATAGCTATACCGAACACCTAGCCCATGATGTGGGTGATATGCACCCAGAGCATCCTATGAGGATCATTGCCATAAATCGCCAGTTAGAAATGACAGGGCTGATGGCAGATGCGTATTGTGGGGGCAAAAAGCATATTGCCCATGCCGATATTCTGCGTGCTCATACTGCTGGCTATATCGAGCAGCTGCTCGCCATGAGTCCTGATAATGGCACCATTCTCGCTGATCCAGATACGCCTATGGCGACAGGCTCTTTAACGGCGGCCTATCAGGCGGCCAGCTGTGTGGTAGAAGCGCTCGATGATATTATGAGTGGCAAGATCGATCGTGCATTCTGCTCGGTGCGCCCTCCCGGGCACCATGCTGAGCGTAATAAAACCATGGGCTTTTGCTTTTTAAATAACGTCGCTATCGCAGCAAAAAAAGCGCAAGAGAAGTATGGGTTAGAGCGAATTGCGGTCATCGACTTTGATGTTCACCAAGGCAATGGCACTATTGATATCTTAGCTGACGACCCTGCTTTTTTGATCTGCTCCAGTTTTCAGCACCCAAGCTTTCCTTTTACCCACTGGCGTAATATTTATAACAACGTTATTAATACTCCACTAGAAATAGCAAGTTCTGGGATCGATATGAGGCGCGCCATTGAAGCTCAGTGGTTGCAGCAGCTGCAAGATTTTAAACCTCAATTGACGATAATCTCAGCGGGATTTGATGCGCATAAAAATGACTCTATGGCAGAGCTTGAGTGGCAGGCAGAAGATTATGCTTGGCTTGGGGGGCTTATCTCTGACATTAATAAAGAAAATTCAGATAATAAGATTCTTGCGGTGCTTGAGGGTGGGTATAACTTAGCCGCCCTAGCGCAATCGACTTGTGATTTTATTGTCGCGTTTAAAGATTAATAAAATAAGTAGCTTAGTCTAGAAACTAAGAGGCTAGAAACTAAGATGTCGTACTTGATACAAAGCGCAACAAAATCATCACAAAATAAAGCAGGAAATGGAGGCTAATGCTGGCAATCTAGGAGCCATGATTTATTCGCAAAAGGCTTTTCGATGAAGGTATTAACTAAGAGCTGGGCTTCAGTCGCTTTAAAAGCATCGACTTTTAATTCTTGGTATAAAAAGATAATTGTGTTTGAGTGGTTTGCTATTGCAGGCCTAACAAGTTGGCTGCTGGTGGTATTCTTGACCATTTTACACTGAGGTGGACTTTTAAGTCTGTGTGTAAAATGGCGGAGGGATAGGGATTTGAACCCTAGATACGCTATAAACGTATGCCAGTTTTCAAGACTGGTGCTTTCAACCGCTCAGCCATCCCTCCGCAACTG
>CAXIBC010000032.1:0-28734 GCA_964022115.1 uncultured Oleispira sp.
AATTAACAGCTGGCCTTTTTTATACTCAACAAGATAGCTAGAGGATCATCTAGTTTACTTTCTGAACACCTTTAAACAATCTGTTTAAACGCGTATCAACAGAATCAACCTCAACATCTCCTGAAAGCTCAAATTCCCAAATCCCATTGTATTTATCATGGGTTAAGCTGGTTGCTTTTTGCTTATCCAAGACTATGGTTGGGCGTAAAAATACCATGAGATTACGCTTAACATGCTGGGTACTTTTACTTTTAAATAACCAGCCTAATACTGGGATATCCCCTAATAGCGGCACCTTACTTTCAGTCTCAGTAATATCGTCACTGATTAAGCCACCCAATACGATGGTTTCTTTGTCTGCGGCTAAAATCATAGTTTTTAGCTTACGTTTATTGGTGATCAAGTCTGCCTGACCTTGCACTGTGGTATTGGCGACCGATTCTGCACTCACTTCTACTTCCAAGCGCAGTTCATTACCTTCGTGAATGTGCGGCTTAATTTTAAGCGTCACACCGATATCTTCACGAGATATCGTCGTAAAAGGATTGGTATTGGAACTCGAGGTTGTTGAACCGGTTAAGAAAGGAACGTTCTGACCTACAACAATTTCAGCTTCTTGGTTATCCAAGGTCATGATGCTCGGGGTTGATAACAAGTTCGTATTACTCTGGCTTTCTAACGCCTGAATCACCACACCAAAATCAACCTGGCCATTGCTGTTTTCTTTAAAGCCACCTAAGGTTAAACCATTACTCAAGGACGGGGTTTGAGTCGCTATGCCCGTTGCAATCTGACTTAATGAGTTACCCGCGTTACCAAAGTTAGTACCTGCTACTGGATGATCAGTATCACCAACAGCCCATTGGAAACCTAACGAGTCAGTTACATCACCAGTGACTTCAACAATCGCAGATTCAATTAATACCTGAGCTCGGCGTACATCTAGTTCATTAATGATCTCATCAATTTCTTTTAAGATAGAAGGTTCTGCACGCACTACCAAGGCGTTTAACTCTTCGTCAGCATGGATACTGGCTTTACCTTTCGCTTTGTTAGCATCTTTATTACTGCTATCTGATTCTGACATTACGCTTTTTAGTAGCTCAGCGAGTTTTTTCGCATCGGCGTACTTCAAGCGAATAACTTTTGCACTGCCAGAAAAATAAGAAGGTTTATCCAACTGCTCGATCAAGGTACGAATGCGCTCACGAGCAGTTTTTTCACCTTTAATAATCAAGCGATTGCTACGCTCATCAGCAACAACACGAATGCTGCCAGCGCCACTACTTTTTGATCCTTTACCTTGTGCAACCTTATCCGGATCTAAGCTCTGCAGCATAGTAACCACATTGCCTACCCAAGCTTCTTTAAGCTGAATGACTTCCAGCTCTTCTGATCCCGATTTATCCAAGCGATCAATAATCTGCTCGATACGAGTAATGTTTGACGAGTGATCTGAAATAATTAATGCATTCGCCGACTTAACGCCCGCAAGATGACCATACTTGGCCACGAGTGGACGTAAAATAGGCACTAAGTCTAGTGCTGGCGTATTTTTTATCATGATCACTTTGGTAACCATCTCTTGGCTTTGCTGCTGAAACTTAACTTCTAAATCGCCCCCTTGCTGCTTCACCGAATTTTGCTGCACGACCATGATGACTTCACCCGCAGGCACAGCCGCATAACCATGAACTTTTAATACCGATAAGAAGAGTTCATACACAGCTTCGCTATTCATGGTTTCTGTTGAAACCACAGTTACCTTACCCTTTACTCTCGGGTCGATAACAAAGCTCTTACCAGTGATATCAGCAATCTGACCAATAAAGGCCGATATATCGGCATCTTTAAGGTTTACTTGCCAGTTCTGATTTTCTGCATGTACAGTCAATGCAGGCATACAAATGGCAACAGACATAGCCAAGAGTGCAATTTTACAAAAGCGCTTAAACACCGATTAAGTCCTTATTTAATGGTATGGTTAACAACAAAACGACGATTCCCACGCTGAATTTCCAAACGCGCTTGACCACTATTAGTTACTTGCTCTAATAACAATTGATCATCATCTAAATTACCTAATGTCTGTCCATTGACGGACAAAATAATATCTCCGGGTTGCAAACCCAGCTGGGTCAACATAGAACCAGAATTTGAAACTTTATAGCCAGCGCCATTGGTAGCAGTTTCTAACCCCAACTGCTTCAATGCCCCAGAGGGGTTATTCGCTACCTCATCTCGTAATACACTCACCGCGTCGGAGGCACTACGAATCTGTTTAAATCTATCTTGCAAAGTCCCACGGGATTTTCTTTGCGACGGAGTCGGTTTCGTCGATTTCTGAATACCTTGCTTACGGCCTAGATCAAACTTCAACGCTTCTAACTTACCGTTACTATCCAAGATCACTTGATCTTGCTGAACCGCAGCCAATTTTGTTCGTCCTTGTACAACATCACCAATCCGATAGTTCTCACCAGCCCCCCCTTTAGGAGCAATAATTGCGCTAGAATTTTCAGCATTACTCGCGGCCATAACCCCTAGCAGCTCTAAGCGTAATCGAGTTTTCGGCGCATTAACTTCTTTTGGCAGCGCAATCACTTCAACCGCAGCATCGCCAAAGATATGAGCATCTGCAATGCTGTCATTATCAGTAACCTTAGCCACGCCTTTTGCTCGACTTGGCTCTGATAATACCAAGCTCGCTGGGGATAGAATCATCCAGGTAAAAACCGCTAACTGACTAGCGATCAACAAGGTAAAGATCAACTTAGCCAACATTAACGTTATACGTTGCCAAGGCAAGATAACTAGTGCTTGTTCAGTCACTTTGCACTCCAAGTGGCCCGCGTATTATTATTTCTTTCCATAGTTTTAATGCGTCTTTGTTCTTTTCTATTGATGTCATAACAACTTTTGTGAAGCTTCAAAAATAACTTTTTCAGCATCGGCTTCAGCAGGCCATTTCAGCCCTAATATATCCAACAAGCGACGACGAATACCAAGCCCAGCCCAACCATCTGGCTGTACATAGCCAGTACCAATATTTTGGCCATCGGTATCGGTAATCACTAACTCAACATTTTCCCCGGTTTTATTAATCGCTCCAATTAAGATAGGCAAGGTGGCATTCACCTTCTTGCCATCAAGAGGGAAGCTGACATCACCACCACTAAACACAAGGCGCCCATCGGCGGCTAATATTTGCTGCTCTTTAATTGAGAAAAGACCATTAAATTTGTTTAACTCAAAGTCACCGGTTAAGGTCGAACGACTCTGACGTAATACAGGCTGTAAGTAACTTGAAGACATAAAAGCGTTACTATTAACGACTTCTAACCGCTCGGTTGAACCGCGAACTAAGCCTTCAAACTTCAACTCATCACCGCTAATCATCACGTCGGCGGCTAATTGGCCAGCTAACAATTCTGTGACTTGCACATCCCACTGGCCAGTGACTTTACCAATCTTAGGGATATTTAACCGTGCCTGCCCTTGCCAAAGCGTACCGCTAACCCGTTCAATTTGCACAGGTAAGCGTCCAACATGAGGTTGTACTTTAGGCCATACGAATTCCAACGGGGCAGTCACGATCAGAAATATTAAATAACTGATTAAGCCGATGAACAAATACCATTTAGCGGACCAGATTGCCTTCAAAACTATCTCTTCTAGTTATTCTTTTATAATAAGCCAAACATTCTACTGAATGCAGCGCCAAGTGTAATGGAGTTTTATGTCAGAATGTTAAATCAACGACAGAATCATTAGTGAATGATCAATCTGGCGTAAATTGCGCAGTATTTCCAGATAAATTTGTTGTTTTTTTAAACATTTATTCCGTCTTGGCTAAATCCCGCTGCATTGCTTGCTCTATCAAACCTATTCTATCTTGACCCCACAAAACTAGATCACCGTATTTAAAGGTTGGCACACCCCATGAACCAAGGGCTAACATTTGCTGGCGATTCGCTTCTGCCCAACTCTGCCAATCATCGCGAGTATTTTCATCTTCAAGTAACGTTTTTGCTTGCGGCCAATCCATACCACTGCGCTCAATGATGATTTTCAAACCAGCATTCGTATCCGCATGGATACCTTGGGCATTCACGGCTTGGGCAAAGTTTAATAAATATTCTTTTTCACAGCCTAGGGTCTGAGCATAACTGAATAGGCGATAACAGTTCTCGACTCCCAAGCCTAGTGGGTCGGCGACAAAGCCATAATCCAAACCTAACTTAAGCGCTTCACGCTTAGTATCATGAAAAATGTACATTTTCTTGGCCTCTGGCACCGATAAACCGCGCATTACCATAGGCAATACAGGCTTAATATCCAGCTCACACTGATAGTGCTTTGCTAGCTTGATACCTTGCTCTAAAGCGATATAAGAATAGGGGCTACGAATTGAACAATAAAGCACCAGCTTTTTTACCTGAGCATTAGCCGATTTAAGCGCGTTACCTGGTAAACAAAAATTAATATAGGTTTTATTAAACCGCACTTGTGCCGGCTTATCTGCTCGATTCAGCGCTAACTGGTTTAAACGTTTCTCTAAATGATCTAAACGATCCAGCCCCCAATACCACTCCCCACCATAATAAAGCATGGCACTCATATAATGCCCTTTATCTTTCAGCGCTTGTTCATTCGTCGCCAATAATGATTCAAGTGCTAGTAGACCCTGCTGATCTGCTTCTGACGTACGATCACCCCCTTGATCAAACCAATAGTCAGCAAAAATAGCTTCTAGCTCAGCCCAAGGACTCATCTGCTGCTTAAGGTAACGAGTCTCTAAGTCTAATAATCTTCGCACCCCTTGCTGTACTCGCATTCGATCATTTTCCGGCCCTTGGCTAGGCCACCTCAAGTCATAAAGATCCGCCAGATGTGTCGCATCAATAAAGCCATTGTCATGCCACATTTCAGGCTCAGGGTACATACCCTGATCCAATTTCTGAATCGTATGAAAGTGGATCTGCAGCGCAAAGCGCTGTTCTAGCGAGGCAAGCACTTGTACCAGTAAATAACTATAAGGATCATTGATACGCAGATAGACAGTTAACCTGTGTGGCTGCTTAGTCAGTTTCCGAATCCCTTCATAAATACTGCGCTTTAACTGCAAAGTCCTGTGATCAGAAATGAGCTTCGCGGCATAAGGTTGGATCTTTTTCCGTAAATAGTCTTTCAAAATAGCACCTTATTTACCGCCTATTTTTATAGCTAAGATCAGTCGTTATTATTTTCTAATTTCTTCGATCAAGGTGCGCTCTATCGGCAACTGAACATAACCAGTTTCTTCACTCCAAAAATAGTAATAGCCGATGGCACGTCCTTGATCGTCTCGACCCGTCGTGATTTTGCCATCCTTAACGGTCCAGCTTTTCACCACTTGTCCCCCATCAACATAAGAGACCGATAGATCTTCACCGAGAAAATTATCCGCTTGGCGAGACCACTTATTCATTGTCTCTTCAGTGCACGCTGATAATAATGTGAGGCTTGCGATTAATACAAATATTCTTTGCACCATGGTTCTATTTCCATTTATTACATCAAGCAACAAATATACGGTAAACTAGGTTAATAGGGTAATTTAGATGCTAAATTTCTTCCCCTAAAGCTTGAATTACTTCACCGTGCTACTATTTAGCGACTAATATAAAAACGACTAACATGAAGATACTATTATGACCCAGATTTATGCATAAACGACCTACCAAGCGTGAGATTCGCCAGCAAATGGAGCAAGAGATTTCCCAGTACCTTACTGAAGGTGGTGAAGTTAAAGAATTTCAACGGGGAGAAAGTGGCTTAATCAACGGCAAATTAAACGATCGCAGTAGTGGATTCGGTCAAGGAAAGCAGCAAAGAACACCACTCAACGATGTGCTAAATACCGTCGATGAACGTAAGAAGTCAGGTAATACAAGCCCTGTGGATAAGCCTAGACGCCCACATAAGAAAATCATCTACGATGATTTTGGTGAGCCTATTAGAGAGGTCTGGGTAGAGTAATTCAGCGATAATTACTCTACTACAACGACTCGTTTTAACCTTTTTTCTCTATCCAAACTTAACCTTTCCGCATCCTCTAACTTTTCGTTATATATCTCTAACCAAGTGCGCGACCCCTGAACCATCTTAGCAAGATCATACATGCCTAATTTCATCGTCGACAAGAACTCCTGATAGCTCTGCTCTTGTTCAATTAAGACCTCTTGGAAAGTCGCTACTTGGCTTTTCTCATACGTCAGCGTGAGCTGCTCAATGAGTGCCTGCTGCCCCTTTATGTCTTCTTGTAAGGTTTGAATAAGCGCCGCCTGCTTTTCATGTGTTTCGATGGGCACATATTCTTCATCGGCTAGCAATAGATTTAAAATCATTACCGTAAAAGATACCGATAGACTAATAATCAAGGTGATCGCCATGATGGTGATGACCGTTCGGTTTTTACCCACCTTGTGCTCTAAAACGTCTATGCGCTGTTCATCCGTTAAAGGTTCTGCTTCTGACATACCCATCTCTCTATAAAGACTCAATAAACAACGATAGGTCTACGCTCATTCACGTAGTAAATAACCTTCGTCTAGTTACTACAGTGTAGACAGTAATGTCAGATTCTATCAACTTGACAGGATGATTCAGTAGTAACTTTTTTAAAAATCAAGCTTCTGCAATTAAGCTTCTGCAATCAAGGTCGCACGCAATGGGGCGGGATAACCTTCTATCGTCTTGCTTTTATCATCAACATCCAAGAAGTCGGTTAATGATTGATAGGGCATCCATTCAGTTGAGCGCTGCTCTTCAAGACTTGTGACATTCTTTTCTACGATTCTAGGGTTTTTAAAGCCAACCCGCCGAGCCCATAATAATAAGGTATCGCAACTCGGCAAGAACCAAACATTACGCATTTGGGCGTAGCGGTCTTCCGGCATGAGCACCTCCCCTAATTCTCCTTCAATCACTAAAGTTTCCAAGACCAGTTGTCCACCAGGCTTTAAGGTATCTTTTAATTCAGCCAAGTGATCCAATGGCGATTTACGGTGATATAAAACCCCCATAGAGAAGGTTGTATCAAAGGCTTTTAATGGCCTAGGCACGTCTTCCATGCGTAAGGGTAATAAATCAATATTTAACGGCGCTGCCTGACTGGCCTGAGCATATTGCTTGAACGCCTGAAACTGAGCGAGAAAAAGTCGTGAAGGATCAACCCCAATAACTCGATAAGCGCCTTCCCCTAGCATACGCCACATGTGATAACCCGAGCCGCAACCTACGTCTAAAATCGTTCGGCCTTTTAACGGAGCGAGATGAGGTGCGATACGCTGCCACTTCCAATCGCTATGCCACTCGGTATCTATGTGTGTATCAAAAAACTGAAAAGGACCTTTGCGCCAAGGGCTTAACTGTTGCAAACCCGTTTTTAACGCGGCGCTTGTGGCCTCATTTATGTATGGGCTAGACAATTCAATACGGTCTTGCTGAAGGTGCGTTGCAATGCCTTCTATCGCGGGTAGGTTCTCTAGTGCATCTAACCAACGCTGCTGGTCACCATGAACTTTTTCATTAAACAGAGCGTGCAGTTGCTGCGGTAATACCTGCGCCCAAGGTTTTAATAAACTACCCTCTTCAGCCATCGCGGCTTGCACTTGATTGAACCAAGAAAATACATCTACATTCATAATGGGATTCTTACAGGCTTATTTAATCGCTAAAAAGGAAACGAAATTGAAACATTGATACCAACGAATCACTTGGCTGAAACCGGCTTGCTTAAGGCGTTCAATATGAGCACTTTCAGTTTCTGGGATGAGGACATTTTCAATAGCACTGCGCTTTTGTGCTATCTCTAGCTCGCTATAACCATTGGCGCGTTTAAAATCTAAATGCAAGTCGTCTTGAAGTTTCTGCTCTGCACGATCAAAGCTGATTTTTTCAGATAAGATTAAGGCGCCACCTGGATTAAGCCCATTAACGATATTGGTTAACAGATCCAACCTGTGCTCTTTAGCAATAAATTGCAATACATAGTTGAGTGCTACCACAGAAGCATTCTCAATCTTGGTTTGGGTAATGTCAGCACAGACCAACTCAACCGGCACGCGACCATCGTCTAAGGCTAAGTAATGCCCCGCTTGCTCTATCATAGCCGCGGAATTATCAAGGCCGATAATCTTACAGTGTTTGGCTTTCACCCCATGACGCATAGCAAGCGTCACCGCCCCTAAGGAGCAACCTAGATCGTATAGCTGGCTATTATCACGGGCATACTCTCCGGCAATCACCCCCGACATCGCCACGGTTTCGGCATAACCCGGCACAGAGCGCTTAATCATGTCAGGAAATACTCGCGCCACGGCCGAGTCAAACTTAAACTGGCCGGTAAGCGCTTGGCCTTGACTATTGGCGTAAATATTATCAGCGGCAGTCAGCGAATCTGGGCTAGAGGCTTTATCTGTCATGGCAGTGGTCGTAATAAAGGGAATTTAAAGTGATGCTATTCTAACGCAAAGTGTAAAAATCAGCTATTCGCTCTGCTTTTTCTTTGCCAGCAACCTAGGCGGTCAATCAGGCCGTTTGCACTAGGCTAACTTCTTCGAGGTGATTATTTAAATGTAATACATGGGCCAAAGCATACTCATGCTTATTCAACTCGCCATACGCAAAATGCGGCTGAAGCGGCCCTTGAAATTGGTCAAAATGGGTTAATGCTTGAATTAACCGCTGTAACGCGGCGCTGTCATCGTTAGCCTTAAGCTTATTAGCCCCAGGAATTGCTTCCGCCAAATCATGACTCATCCTGCCCCACAAGGCGAATGCTTGGAACGCTAATGGCCCAATACTGCGCCTAAACATTTCAGACTTATGCTGTGGATAACCCATCATTGAGAATTCGATACTTTGCGCCGCATGATTAAAAATTTGGCTCAAATTCCACTGTCCGGCGGTCACTAACCGTTCTAAAGGTAAGGCCTGCAAAAACACAATAACATCGTCAATCGTAAAACTTTCAAGCTCAATCATGAGACTAGGATGATTCATACTTTTATTGGCTGCTAGGCCATGGGACACAGGTAGTGATAGCCCTGAAAACAAGGATAGTGGCACCAGTAGTGACATAAATTGGCGTCGTTTCATTGGGCTTTTTCCAGAATATCCTGCGGAATTTCTTTTTTGATTCTCACTCCTAGCTGCACAAACTGATTGGCGGTATTGACTAGGTTGCCACGCCCTTGAGCAAGGGATGCATAGGTATCATCGTAGGTTTTTTGTGCACTATTAAGCTGACTTCCGAGCTTATCCATTTTTTCTACCACGATACGTAAACGATCATAAACCTTACTGGCTTGCTCGGCTAACTCATCGGCACTGCGTCCTCGGCGCTCGATCGCCCAAAGGCTTTCGATGGTACGCAAACTGGCTAATAAAGTTGTTGGCGTCACCACCACAATGCGTTGATCAAAAGCATCCATAAAGAGCTTTTCATCGTGCTGAAATGCCGTCATAAAAGCAGGCTCTATGGGCAGAAACATAAAGACAAAATCTGGTGAATGCAGTTTCGGTAATTGCTGATAAGCTTTTGCCGATAAACTTTTAATATGACTGCGAATCGCATCAATGTGCAACTTCAAAAACTGAGCTTTCAGCCCCTCATCATCTTCGTTGATATAGTCGCTATAAGCATTTAGCGAGACTTTTGCATCCACTATAATGTGCTTACCTTCGGGCAAGTTAATAATCACATCGGGGCGGTAACTTTGGCCATTATCGGCTTTATGATTTTGCTCGCGAACGTACTCTTCTCCTAAGCGTAAACCCGACCGCTCAAGCACAGTCTCTAATACCAACTCCCCCCAGTTGCCTTGGGTTTTCTTATTACCCCGTAAGGCTTTGCTTAACGCACTGGCTTCTTCAGTGATATTTTGGTTGAGACGATACAGCTCACTGATTTGGGCTTTTAACGCGGCCCTATCCTTAGCATCATGTAAATGCACATCCTCAACCTTTTTGCGCAACCCTTCTAGCTGGTCCTTAAAGGGGTTGAGAATAGTTTCTAGGCCTTGCTTATTTTGCTGCTGCTTGTCGTTGAATATTTTATGCGAGAGATTTTCGAACGCTTGCTGCTGTTGAAACTTCTGTTGATTAAAGTGCTGCTGATCTTGCTGACGTAATTCTTGATAATGCTGCTGTTGGTTATGCATTTGCTGCTTCAACAGAGCGTTCTCCACCAGCAATTGCTGCTGACCTAGTTTTATACCGATTCTTTTGCCTGCGATTAAACTGCCACAACAGCAGCTTAATAACAGCAAAAAAGTGATCAATAAATAAGGCCAATAGGGTATTAGACTTTCCACAATCACTCCTAGTATTGATCGTTATAAACTCACTTAACCTTGAGTCTCTTAACCTTGAGTCTCTTAACCTTGTGAGCTAAGGGCCGTCAATTGCTCGGTCTGATGCTCAGTAATCAGTGGTTTAAGTACTGCGCCCAAATCTCCCTGCATGACTTCATCCAACTTATACAAGGTAAGGTTGATGCGGTGATCGGTGACCCGGCCTTGGGGATAATTATAAGTACGGATGCGCTCGGAGCGATCACCACTACCGACTAAACTTTTACGCTCAGCGGCTTGCTCAGCTTGCTGTTTCTGTAATACCGCATCATTAATTCGACTGGCCAATACCGTCATCGCTTTGGCACGGTTTTTATGCTGCGAACGCTCATCCTGACACTCCACCACAAATCCTGTAGGAATGTGGGTTAAACGAATCGCCGAGTCCGTTTTGTTGACGTGCTGACCACCCGAGCCAGAGGCTCGGAAAGTATCAACGCGTAAGTCAGATTTCTTAATTTCAATATCGCCTTCGCCTTCAACTTCAGGCATCACTGCAACGGTACAAGCCGAAGTATGAACACGACCTTGTGATTCTGTTTCAGGCACTCGCTGCACACGGTGAGCACCGGATTCAAACTTCAACTGAGAATACACATCGGTACCCGATATACGCGCGATGATTTCTTTATAACCACCATGATCACCATCGTTTGTGCTCAAAATTTCTACTCGGAAACCTTGAGTCTCAGCATAGCGAGAGTACATACGATAAAGATCACCAGAGAAGATCGCGGCTTCATCACCACCGGTGCCAGCACGAATTTCTAAAATAACGTTGCGGCCATCATTAGGATCTTTAGGCAATAATAAAATCTGCAGATCAGCTTCTAATGTTTCTAGAGTTGCTTTGGCTGTCTTAAATTCTTCTTGACCCATTTCTCGCATCTCAGGGTCTTCGTCTTTTAATAGCAGCTCGGCTTCCGCTAGATCTTCTTGTGCTTGGGTAAAAGCTTCATACGCTTGTACCACAGGCTCAAGCTCGGCATATTCTTTAGAAAGGTTACGAAATTTATCTTGATTAGAAATAATATCGTTATCACCTAATAAGTGACCAATCTCTTCGTAACGCTCACATAAGTGCTGTAACTTATGAACTAATGACTCTTTCATTGTATTTAATTCTTCTCTTTAGTCTCAATCGTACTTTCTTCAGTATCCGTTGAGAGCTGAAATAATTCTTGTACCCAGTCCATGACTTCAAGCCGGCCTTCGGCCCCCGCTTGACGCATTTGCTTAGTCGGAGTGTGTAATACTTTATTGGTATAAGTATGAGCAAATTGCTGCAATACCTTAGCCGGATCATCACCGCTGGCTAATTGCTTACGTGCCTTAATCAAGCACTCATCTCGCAGCTCTTCAACATGACTGCGCAATGACGTTACTGTCGAAACAACGTCTAACGAGCGCAATTCTCGCATAAAACGCTCGACACCCGAAACAATCAATTGCTCCGCTTGCTTTGCCGCGTCTTGGCGTGACCTAACATTTTCTTCGATAATGTCTTTTAAATCATCAACGGTATAAAGGAAAACATCGTTAAGATCACCAACTTCTTCTTCAATATCCCGAGGCACGGCGATATCCACCATAAACATCGGTGAGTGCCGACGTTTTTTAAGCGCCCGCTCTACCGTCCCTTTGCCGAGAATCGGTAAAGGGCTAGCGGTGGAAGAAATGACAATATCTGCCCGTGGCAATTCTTGGGCGATATCTTCTAATAATACCGCTTCGGCATGAAACTGCTCTGCCAACTTTTGTGCTCGCGCCAAAGTACGATTAGCAACGATAATTTGTTTAATTCCTGCATCCTGCAAATGCTTAGCAACAAGATCAATGGTCTCCCCCGCACCAATCAATAACGCGGTACTGCGGCTTAAGTCAGAAAAAATATGCTTCGCCATGCTCACCGCAGCAAATGCTACGGATACCGGGTTTTGACCAATAGCGGTATTGGTGCGCACGTCTTTTGCTACGGAAAAGGTCTGACGAAAAAGGCGTCCAAGATTACTGCCTGTAGTACCCGCTTGCTGGGAAACCGCATAAGCCGACTTAAATTGCCCTAGAATTTGCGGTTCACCCAAAACCAATGAATCTAAACCACTCGCGACCCGCATCATGTGTTGAACGGCGTCGGTATTGTGGTGGATGTAAGATGAATCGATTAATACCTGCTCATCAACACCATGATGCTTACTTAACCAAGTAAGTAAGGCCTCACCCGCTTGCTGTTCAGCAGCGCTATCTTCATTGTTATACGAGCAATAAATCTCGGTGCGATTACAGGTTGATAAAATCGATACTTCAGATATAGGCGCCAAGGTTTCTAGCACTTGCGTTAGTACCACCGGCATAGTAGCTGGATCAAACGAAACTTTCTCACGCACAGCCACAGGAGCCGTTTTGTGATTAATACCGAGCGCTATAATTCCCATACGAGACTACATCTGACCTTTCATATAATGCTTTAATGTATAAAGCCGCCAGTATAACGGGAAATAAGGATGAAATCTTTTCCACATTGCCTTGTCTAGCTTTATTTAGCCCATAATAAAGACATAGCTCTGACTTTTCCTCGATTTTCAGAGTATGCTATTGAAGAATAAATGGAAAAAGATGGTTATGTCAGTACGGATTGTTAGCTTATTAATCGCCAATAGCATGATATTAGGTTGCTCTTTTTTGCCTGTCCAACAGCCAAAAGAAGAGCCTGAACAATTAACACCTGTTGAAGTTCAGTCACCTGTTGGCCCCGTCGTGACTGAACCTAGCCGCCCTGATAAGACAACCAACAAGCCTTTTCCCGCGGCGACCCTGTATTCTTTATTAGTCGCCGAAGTGGCTGGGCAGCGCCAACAATTTGAAATCTCTCTGGTTAATTACCTCGACCAAGCCCAAAAGACGCTTGATCCCGGCATTGCTGAACGCGCCACACGCATTGCGCAATATTTAGGGTCTGCTCAATATACTCTTGAAGCGGCCAAGGTGTGGGTCACCAGCAGCCCCTTTGAAGCACAAGCGCACCAAGCATTAGCGTTAGCTTTTATGAGCGTAGGGGATTTTCCTAGCGCGCTAAATCACATGGAGTCGGTATTACAGATCGCAGGGGCTAGTCAGTTCGACTATCTTGCGTTAAACGCACAGTCATTAAAGCGCTCTGATAAACTCAATTTATTGTCGCAGTTTGAACAGTTAACGCAAAAATACCCAGATTATGCCCAGCTGTGGATGGCCCAAGGCAGTTTATTATTACAGCTAGAAGATTACCCTGCGGCGCTAATTTCTCTTGATAACGCTTTGGCCCTGCGTGAAAAGTATACCGTTGCTGCGTTAAGCAAGGCCCGCGTACTGCATAAATTAGAACGCACCGAAGAAGCGCTGATTTGGTTAGACGAGCTACATACCAATATGCCTAAGCACAAAGGCATCGGGGTTTTACGAGCGAGAATCTTAATCGACCTAAAACGCTATAGCGAAGCCCGTGCCGCCTTTCAATATCTAGCCCAGCTCTTTAACGATGATATTTCGATTCAATTATCATTGGCTTTATTGCATATAGAATTAGAAGAGTTTGATGAAGCCATCGTTCTATTAAGTGCTCTGACTCTGCAAGATAAAGTAGCCGATGAAGCTTATTTTTATCTCGCACGCATTGCCGAGCTGCAAGAAGATGATCAACGGGCGATCAGAAATTACCGCCAGGTTCGCCAGGGCCGTCAGTTTTTACCAGCGCTATTAAAAATTTCTAAACTACTGATTAAACTCGAAGGCATTAACGCTGCGCGAGATTATATCAGCCATAGGCGCAGTGAATTTCCTAACTATAATGCCGAGCTAGTACAGTTAGAAATTGAATTATTAATTCAACATGATGATTACCCCAACGCCTATCGATTAGCCGATGAAGCGCTACGCGATAGCCCTGATGATACGGATTTATTATATAGTCGCGGTTTATTAGCCCAAGAAATGGGCAATCTTGATCAGTTAGAAACCGACTTACGTCGAATTATTGAATTACAACCTAATAATGCCGAAGCCATGAACGCACTCGGTTATACCTTAGCCAATCAAACCGATCGCATTGATGAAGCGCTAGTATTAATTCAACAAGCGCTGGCCTTATCCCCTGATAATCCAGCGATTATAGACAGCCTAGGCTGGGCTTATTATCGCCTAGGGGACTTGCCTCAAGCATTGGAATTACTACAGCGTGCCTTCAAGAGCTTTCCAGACCATGAGGTCGCTGCGCATTTGGGTGAAGTATTATGGCAACTACAACGCACTGAAGAAGCCCAATCGATTTGGCAGCAAGGCTTGGATCAAGAGCCTGACAGCCCTATTATAAAAAACACTCTAGAACGCCTTAATGTAGAACAACCTGCTAAGTGACTCTCAATCAATGAAATCTTTTTTCTCCACCCTAGTGCTTTTAGTCAGCCTAGGCATGTCTGGCTGTAGCGTCTTCAACCTACAGCAAGATAGCCAGCGCCTTGAGCATAAGCTTAATCAAATTCAGCAATGGCAAGTCAGAGGCAAACTTTCTGTTGTCACCCCAGATGAAGCAATGACGGGCTACCTTACTTGGCATCAAGATGAAGAAGATTTTGATTTATTTTTATCCGGCCCTTTTGGTCAAGGTTCTAGCCGATTAGTCGGCGACAACGACTCGGCCAGTTTAACCTTGCCAAGCCAAGAGCCAGTATATGCCCCTTCGGCAGAATATTTAATGGCCCAATACCTTGGCTGGCAATTCCCAGTATTAGATATTCGTTATTGGGTAAAAGGCCAAGCTAGCCCTAATTCTTCTGCGACAGAAGTCCGTAATGACATGGGGTTATTAGAAAGCTTGCAGCAGCACGGTTGGCGAGTAGAATTTTCTCGCTATCAGCCCCAAGGGGATACTTGGCTGCCCGGGCGCATTAAAATGATCGGACGCGATTTTAAATTCATCTTTGCCATTAAGGAGTGGACTATCGATGGCTAATACTAATCAAGCCTCATGGTTAAAGGTGCCGGCACCCGCAAAACTCAACCTTATGCTGCATATTACCGGTCGTCGCGCCGATGGTTATCACGAACTGCAAACGATTTTTCAATTTGTTGATTATGCCGATGAGCTCAGCTTTCAATTAACAAACGATGATCAACTTACCTTATCCCCTGCCATTGAGGGGGTTAAATTTGAAGATAATTTAATTATTAAAGCGGCGCGTGCCCTGCAAAGCCACCCCAGCGCAAAAAATAAAATCTGCGGTGCCAATATAAAATTAAAAAAAATATTACCCATGGGCGGAGGTTTAGGGGGAGGCAGCTCTAATGCCGCTACCACTATGCTGGCCTTAAATACTTTATGGCAACTCGATATTCCACTCGATGAGTTAGCCGCTATCGGGGTTAAGCTTGGTGCTGATGTGCCTGTTTTTATCAAGGGCCAAGCCTGCTGGGCTGAAGGGGTTGGAGAAAAGATCACACCACTGCCAGATTTAGCACAAAACTGGTTCCTAGTAGCCTGTCCAAACGTTCATTCTGATACTAAAGAAATTTTTTCACATAAAGAGTTGACAAGGGACAGCGAGATCCTTAATATGCGCCACGCACTTGAGGGACAAGCAGCAAACAACAGCAGAAATGACTGTCAGTTAGTTGCCTCGAAACTCAACCCTGAAATTGGTAAGACATTGAATTTGCTAAACAAATTTGGGTCTGCTAAGATGACTGGGACTGGAGCTTGTGTTTTCTTAAGCTTAGCTTCAGAGAGCGAAGCAACGAAAGTTGCGAGTAAGCTTCCAGCTGAATTAGATACATTTATTGCGAAAGGTACTAACCTTTCTTCTGCACATAAGGTATTATTCGGCTCCGTTTGAAAAAACGGTTTTAAAAAAAGTTGGGGTGTCGCCAAGCGGTAAGGCAACGGGTTTTGATCCCGTCATGCGCAGGTTCAAATCCTGCCACCTCAGCCAACTTCTTTCTTATCCATTATTGAAAAATCTAAAGGTGACCCATAGTGTCCAAACTGATGGTATTTACCGGCAACGCCAATCCTGAATTAGCCAAGCTAGTTGTCGAACGTTTAGATATTCCAATGGGCGAAATGTCCGTCGGTAAATTCAGTGATGGTGAAATCACCGTTGAAATTGATGAAAATGTGCGTGGTAAAGACGTTTTTATTATTCAGCCAACCTGTACCCCAACCAACGATAACTTGATGGAACTTCTGCTAATGGCAGATGGTTTACGTCGTGCTTCCGCTGCTCGTATCACCGCAGTTGTCCCTTATTTCGGTTATGCACGCCAAGATCGTCGTCCTCGCAGTGCTCGTGTGCCAATTAGTGCCCGCGCTGTTGCAGACATGATGGTAGGTTCAGGTATCGATCGCGTACTAACGGTTGATTTACACGCCGACCAAATCCAGGGCTTTTTCAGTGTTCCTGTTGATAACGTATACGGTTCGCCAATTTTATTAGATGACATCGCTCGCCAGAAATATGAAGACCTTGTGGTTGTTTCTCCTGACGTTGGTGGTGTTGTTCGCGCACGTGCAATTGCTAAACAATTAAATGTTGATCTAGCGATTATTGATAAACGTCGCCCAGAAGCCAATGTTGCCGAAGTAATGAACATCATCGGTGATGTTGAAGGTCGTACCTGTGTCTTAGTAGATGACATGGTCGATACCGCAGGTACTTTATGTCACGCGGCTACGGCATTAAAAGAACATGGTGCGAAAAGCGTTGTTGCTTATTGTACTCACCCAGTTTTATCTGGCCCAGCCATTGATCGTTTGAAAGCTTCTTCTCTTGATGAGCTCGTTGTAACCGATACGATTCCTCTGTCTGCTGCCGCCCAAAAATCTGGCCGCGTTCGTCAATTGACGATTGCTGGTCTATTAGCTGAATCGATTCGTCGCGTGAATAACGAAGAATCTATCAGTGCTATGTTTCGTTAAGAAACAAGCAAATAACAGTTACACGTTAGAAGTTTGGTCGCAAAACTTCTAGCAAACTAGAAAACCTCAGATGCATTTAGCATTTGGGGTTTTCTGCACTTAGCCGCTGCATAGTTCTTAGAACAAGTCAGCGGCTTTATTTATATAGAAAGGTAGACATTATGTCCGATTTAACATTGAACGCAGAGCTTCGCGAAGTAGTAGGGAAAGGTGCGAGCCGCCGCCTACGTCGTTTAGAAAATCTAGTTCCAGCCATCATCTACGGTGGAAAAACTGGCGGTAACGCACGTAAGCCAACCAACATTACGTTGAAAGGTAACGAGCTTAAGAAAGCGCTAGAAAACGAAGCTTATTACAGCTCTATCATCACTTTGAACATCGGTGATAAGACTGAGCAAGTTGTATTGAAAGATATGCAGCGTCACCCTGCTCGTAACCACGTTATGCACGCTGACTTCTTGCGCGTAAGCAAGGCGACTATCATTAAGTCTTCTCTTCCAATTCACTTCATCAATGAAGATATTTGCCCTGCTGTTAAAACTGGCGGCGCTAAAATCAACCACCAGATGACGAGTATTGAAGTTATCTGTGCAGCGGGCGATCTTCCTGAGTTCATCGAAGTCGATCTTGCTGAAACAGCGGCTGGTGAAGTAATTCACTTGTCAGACATTAAGTTCCCTAAAGGCGTTCAGTCTTTAGCATTGTCTCACGGTGCTGATCACGATACCGCTGTTGTTTCTTTGTTTACTCCTAAAGGCGTAGCTGAAGACGAAGAAGAAGAAGCTGGCGAAGAGTAATCTTCTTTCTCTCTAATTCACGCGCACTAACGTGAGCAAAGAATTGTAACGAGAGAAAACAGCAAAAAGGGCTCATTTATGAGCCCTTTTTTGTATCACTTTAATAGTATTTTTTTAGAATACCCATTTTAAAATAGATAATAGATAGACAATAAAAGATGAGCAAAATTAAACTCATAGTCGGTTTAGGCAATCCAGGTTCTGAATACGAAGCGACTCGCCATAATGCTGGTGCTTGGTTTATCTCAGAAGTTGCCCGCGCTTATAATATTTCATTGAAAGCCGATAAAAAATTCTTTGGTATCAGCGGCCAAGGCCGTATCGATGGCCAAGATGTATGGTTATTATTTCCCACCACCTTTATGAATAAAAGTGGTCAGGCGGTACAAGCCTTAGCTAATTTTTATAAAATTAATGCCGAAGAAATTTTAGTTGCCCATGATGAGTTAGACTTACCCTCTGGTGTGGCAAAATTAAAAACAGGTGGTGGACACGGTGGTCAAAATGGCTTGCGTGATATCATTGCCTGCTTAGGTAATAATAAAGACTTTCATCGTCTGCGTATTGGCATTGGCCATCCTGGCGATAAAAGTCGAGTGACTGGGCACGTACTAGGTCGCCCCAGCGCTACAGAAAAAACACAAATGGACGCGACAATAGATGAAGCCTGTCGCGTATTACCCGATGCCATTAAAGGTGATTGGGGCAAAGCCATGAACCGACTTCATACTTTTAAAGCATAGCGATTGCTAAGCACTGTTAATTAAACATAGGACATCACGATGGGTTTTAAATGCGGAATCGTTGGTCTACCCAACGTCGGTAAATCAACTCTTTTCAACGCTCTGACCAAAGCGGGCATTGGCGCAGAAAACTTTCCTTTCTGCACCATCGAGCCGAACTCAGGCATGGTACCTATGCCTGATGCGCGTCTTGATGCATTAGCTGAAATTGTAAAGCCAGAGAAAGTTTTGGCGACCACCATGGAATTCGTTGATATTGCTGGCCTAGTTGAAGGCGCTTCAAAAGGCGAAGGTTTAGGTAATCAGTTCTTAGCTAACATTCGTGAAACCGATGCCATCGCTCACGTTGTGCGCTGCTTCGAAGATGAAAACGTGATTCACGTTGCGAATAAGATCTCCCCTGCTGACGATGTTGATATCATCAATACTGAACTCGTATTGGCCGACCTTGAGTCTTGCGAAAAGCAATTGCAGCGTGTTACCCGTGTTGCTAAAGGTGGCGCTAAAGATGCTGTGCAGCAAAAAGGTTTATTAGAAAAATTAGTCGCTCACTTAAGCGACGGTTTACCAGCTCGTACGCTAATAAAAGAAGAAGGCGATTATGCCCTTTTTGATCAGTTCCACCTGATCACCTTGAAACCTGTAATGTACATTGCTAACGTCAGTGAAGATGGTTTTGAAAACAATCCACATCTTGATGTAGTTAACGAAATCGCCGCCGCTGATAACGCTGTAGTGGTTGTCGTATGTAACCAAATTGAAGCTGAAATCTCTGAGCTAGATGATGACGAGAAAAAAGAATTCTTAGACGATATGGGTATGGAAGAAGCCGGTCTTGATCGCGTCATTCGTGCCGGTTACGAGCTACTAGGCTTGCAAACTTACTTCACTGCCGGTGTTAAAGAAGTGCGCGCTTGGACAGTGCCTGTGGGCGCAACGGCACCTAATGGTGCGGGTGTGATTCACACAGATTTCGAAAAAGGCTTCATTCGCGCTGAAGTCATTGCCTACGAAGACTTTATTCAATATCAGGGCGAATCGGGTGCTAAAGAAGCGGGCAAATGGCGCTTAGAAGGTAAAGACTACCTGATTAAAGACGGCGATGTTATGCACTTCCGTTTTAACGTTTAAGTTTTGTCTAGGCTTCCTCTGTGAGTATTGTACCTTTCAGAGGAAAGCCTAACCCTAGCAGAGAAAAGCCTAACCCTAGCTCGGTTTACGGCTGCTTTGTAACCTAGCGAGCTCCGCATCCTCTATTGCCAACCTCTCCTCAGCCTCTATCTCTTCAGCTGTTTTTTCTAGTGATAAACCATCAAAAGCTGAACTCGGCTTATGGGTCGATTTAGATTCGCCCTCGGTTGTCGCAGAACCTGTCGCATCATCCCCTTCGGCTAGCTTAATACGTAAGCGTAGATTATTAGCAGAATCGGCATTCTTTAAGGCTTCGTCCAAGCTGATCTTACCCGCTTGCTGCAGTTTAAATAACGCCGCATCAAAGGTTTGCATTCCCAAGTTTTCCGACTTAGCCATAATTTCTTTGATCGAATCAATATCCCCTTTATAAATCAGATCTTGAATGGTTTTAGTACCTAATAATACTTCCACTGCGGCTACTCGCTTATTGTCTACCGTCGGCACTAACCGCTGCGAAACAATCGCCTGCATATTCAAGCCTAAATCTTGCAATATCTGAGCATGGCGCTCAGAGGGGAAAAAATTAATTATTCTATCTAAAGCTTGGTTAGCGTTATTAGCATGCAAGGTTGAAATCGCCAAATGCCCAGTTTCAGCAAAGGCTAATGCATGCTCCATGGTTTCAGCATCACGGATCTCACCAATCAAAATAACGTCAGGTGCTTGGCGTAAGGTATTTTTCAATGCCGCCTGAAAAGACTTAGTATCAACCCCTACTTCACGCTGATTGATAATGGATTTTTTATGGCTATGAACAAACTCGACAGGGTCTTCAATCGTGATGATATGACCTGCCGAGGTGGTATTCCTATGGTCAATCAATGAGGCCAGAGACGTCGATTTACCCGAACCTGTACCACCGACAAAGAGTATTAAACCACGCTTAGCCGTAACCACCTGCTTAAGCACTTCTGGTAAACCCAGATCATCAAAACGAGGGATATCGGTAACGATATTACGCGCTACCACAGAGACTTCATTACGCTGACGAAACATATTTAAGCGAAAACGTCCTACTCCAGGAAGACTAATCGCCATGTTGAGTTCCAGCTCATGCTCAAATTCATGGCGCTGGTCATCATCCATAACCTCTTTAATCATTTCGGCAATTTGCCCAGGCTTAAGCACCTCTTTGCTGAGTGGCTTTAATACCCCCTGAAATTTGCCACTAGGAGGCGCACCCGTACTCAAATAAAGATCTGAGCCATCGTGCTTGGCTAATACTTCAAGAAATTTTCTGATGGGCATGAGCTAGGACCGCTTTACTATATAGTGATAGAAAAAGCTTAGCAGGCCCTGCTTAATTTACCTCTGATTTAGCCATAATCTTATGGCTAATTAGACTGGGTTATCTATATCTTTAAAAACGACTTCAACATCAAACTTATCCATAAGATGCTCCCCCAATGCCTTAGCACCATAGCGTTCGGTAGCATGATGGCCCGCAGCAAAGAAATGAGTGCCGGTTTCTTGGGCTAAATGCTGGCTCGGTTCAGACACTTCTCCGGTCAAATACGCATCAACGCCTGCATCCACAGCATACTGCATATAACCTTGAGCCCCTCCGGTACACCAAGCAATGGTTTCTATCATAGCTTCTGGATCAGGACCAAGATGAAGCGGTTCACGCTTTAAACACTCGCCTAGCCAAGCAGAAAAGGCACGGGCAGGCATAGGACGTGGTAAGCGGCCGATTAAGCCAGGGACAGAGGCATCATTTGGATCTAAGCCAGATTCTACGGTTAACCCTAAGACTTTCGCCAGCTGAGCATTATTGCCAAGCTCACTATGGTTATCCAGTGGCAGGTGGTAGGCAATCAAGTTAATATCATGAGCCAATAGCGCTTGCAGCCGTTTTTTCTTAATGCCGGTAATACATTCATTTTCACCGCGCCAAAAGTACCCGTGATGCACTAAAATAGCATCGGCTCCTTCCGCGATTGCCACATCAATTAACGCTTGGCTTGCCGTCACGCCACTGATGATCTTATTAAGACGTTCGACCCCTTCTACTTGCAGACCATTTGGGCAATAATCTTTGGTTTTTTCTGGCTGCAATAGGGTATTGAGGTACTGCATTAAATCGTTACGTTTTATACTCATAATCCATCCTAATTCTGCATAACAGCCTTAAATAAAGTACACTCATTTTATCTGAGAACAGTAGCTATCAACAGTGCGGTAAAGAAACAATGCGACAATCCAATGACTGGTTAACCCTGTATTTAATTCCTGTACTACTGGGGTTAATTATTGCCTTGCTCATTATTTTGATCAAGCCCGACTGGTTTCCACAACTAAACGCCCGCCCAGCGGTTATTCTGCCAGTGCCCGCAAGCCCAGAAAAATTATCTAACTCTGGCCCAGTGAGTTATTCCGCGGCCGTCGAAAAAGCGGCCCCAGCGGTGGTCAATATATTTACTCAACGCATCGTTCAGCAGCCATTGCACCCACTCATAGATAACTCATTTTTGCGTCGATTCTTTAATGACCAGCCGAGTGAACGCATGCAATCCAGCTTAGGTTCTGGTGTTATCATGAACTCAGAGGGTTATATTCTCACCAACCATCATGTGATTGAGGGGGCGAGTGAAATCCGCGTATCTACTCATGATGGTCGTGAAGTCGCCGCAACGTTGATCGGTAGTGATGCCGAGATCGATCTTGCGGTACTTAAAGTGAGCTTAAAGAACTTATCCTTTATCAAGATAGCAGAACAAAAACCGTTAAAAATTGGTGATGTTGTATTAGCCATTGGTAATCCGTTTGGTGTGGGTCAAACCGTCACCATGGGCATTGTCAGTGCCTTAGGACGTAATCAATTAGGTCTTAATACCTATGAAGATTACATTCAAACCGATGCGGCTATTAACCCCGGCAATTCGGGTGGCGCTTTAATTAATGCCCATGGCGAACTGGTAGGAGTTAACTCAGCGATTTATTCGAAATCTGGTGGCTCACAAGGCATTGGCTTTGCCATTCCTGTCAATAGCGCCGCACAAATTTTGGCCGATATTACTCAATTCGGGCAAACAATTCGAGGTTGGATGGGCATTGAAGTTCAAGAGTCTAGCCCAGCATTATTGACCACCATTGGTTTACCTACTGCGCTAGAGGGATTAATTATCACAGGGTTAGCACTGAATGGCCCAGCACAGCAATCTGGCCTAATGGTAGGTGACATTATTACCTCCCTTAATGGTAAACCGAGTATTAATGCGAAAACGGCCATGAATCAGATCGCGGCATTAAGACCTGGAGAAAATATCAGCATAGAATTTATGCGCTCAGGACGCTTGCAAAGTACTGTCGCCATTGCCGGAAAAAGAAAGAAACCCAGTGAATAAGTACTTGCAAAATGATAATCATCACTAAACAGATGACGACAAAAATTATTCGTCAATAAAACCATTAAAGTTAGTTAAAAATTACCAGAATCATCTGGTCTTTTTTCTACGGTCGATTAAAATGCTCAACCTTTTTTCCCCATCGAAGATTTGAGAAGTATTTTGATTGTTTTTACTATTACTAATGATGTTACCGACGAAGTCTATGTTGGCACTACAAAAGACAGCGTAGAAGAGCGCTGGAAGCAATACCAAGAAGCAGCCAAACTAGACCATACTGCTGCTCGTCTATTTAAGGATATTCGTGACTTTGGTGCCGATAAGTTTACCGCCTCTGAATTCGCTGTTGCCTACGATAGAGAAGATTTAAAAGACATGTTTGAAGAAGCCATGGATGAATTCAATGGCATCAGTCTTGTGGGGGTTAAAACAACTAAGCCTAAGCCAATAAAAGCACCCGTTGCTAAAAAGACAGCGGTTAAAAAACCTACTGCAAAATCTCAAACCCGTCATGGTCCTGTCACGACTAAGCTAGTCAAACCTAAAGTTGCCTCAGGCCGTACCAACTCAGCCGCAAAAGAACGTGCTATTAAAGAAGCCATTGCCGAAGAAAAAGCCATGCGCGAATCTGAGAAGTTAGCGAAAGCCGCAGCTGAAGCAAAAGAAATGCGAGAGATTATGGCACGCTTAGATAATCGTGGATCGACACTTAAAAAGCGTTAATCTTAACCATAAGAAAATTTCGCAGAAAAATAATAATAAATAAAGCCGTTCATAGAACGACTTTATTTATTTTAAAAACATTATGTATTTATTATCGTAGTGACATTCTCACGAAAATAATCTATTTGCCCATCCCGTTCATGAGAAATAATGTAGGTTCGACTCTGCACATCTTGTTCCGTTAAGCCATACCAAAATGATTGGTCAAAGGTCGTGATATACCACCCCTCACCTAAAGCGTTTGAGTTTAAACTGTTTATAACCGTCCCTTTCGGAAAAATTTCACTACCAAGGCGAGTCAAAACTGCCATAAAACCTGTTTTGTTTTCACACTGCTGCCAGCCAGTATCCGCATCATCTTTATAATGATCGATACGCAGATTGATATCATCGGCGACCCAATCGAGTAGCGACAGATCTGCTTTCTCAAAACGGTTTAGTAATTGATGAATTGCAATATCACTATGACGATCAAACATATTAGAAACTCCTTCTTTGTTAAATAATAATTTTTATGGCCTTTCAATAAAGGCCATTAGTTTGATAGACCTAGGCTAGCAATTTGATAACCATAGATATAATATTGTTTATATTATCAATCCATAGACAAAATATATGATAGAAATAAAACCACTCCACTACTTTTTGGCTGCCTATGAAGAGGGGTCTATAACCGCTGCGGCATCACGATGCTTCATTGCACAACCTTCTATCACTCATGCGATAAAGTCTTTAGAAAGCCAGTTGGGTATTATATTATTCGAACGCAGCAAACAGGGCCTTAAAGCAACGCACGAAGGTCATAAACTCTACAAATTAGCGGCTGATTTACTGCTGCAAAATCAACAGCTAAAAGAAGCTTTCAGAGCCAATAATAAAATTGATCTACACCTCTATGTTCAGCCAGATATTAATATTGAGCACTACTTCAACATAATTGAATCCATAAAAAATAGCGGCGTAGAGATTGATTTGTCCATTGCAACTTCTATCGAGCAAGCACAGCTAGCCATCATTGACGAACAACAATTACCATCACAATTTAAATTTAAAGTGTTAAAGGAAGAAGGATATAAACTGCTTGTTCGCAAGGATCACCCTTTAGCAAGCAAGAAACATGTCGCGCTCAATGAATTTGAAGGTCTCAGCTTTATCGAAAGACCTTATTGCACCAACCGCAAGGCCTTTCAACGACTTCTCAATGATAAAAATATAACCATAACCTACAAGGGTAAAGCCGTTCACGATTTACAACTTCAAGGCTTAGTAAAGATGGGCTTGGGAGTCGCTGTCATCCCCGAATCGTACATTCAACAAGATAGGGAGTTAAAGTATATCGACATTAAATTAGATACAGCAATCAGACGGACTGTTGTTTTAGCGTATCGAAAGCTACCTCATCAACTGATGAATGATTTTAAAGATATTATTTAATTCATAAAAATTGAAATAACATCATGATTTAGCTTTTAATAAATCACGAATTTCAGTCAATAAAACTTCTTGAGGCGAAGGCGCTGCCGGGGCTTTAGGTGTCGCCTCTTCTTTTTGCTTTAATTTGTTAATCCCCTTTACAACCATGAAGATCGCGAACGCAATAATAGTAAAATCAATCACTGTTTGAATGAATGCACCGTAACTTATCACCACAGCGGGGGCACCATTAGCAGCTTCTTTAAGTACAATAGCCAGGTCAGAAAAGTTGACCCCTCCTAATAACAAACCAATCGGCGGCATAATAATTCCAGCCACTAAAGCGGTTACTATTTTTCCAAATGCTGCACCGATAACAAGACCTACAGCCAGATCGACGACATTGCCTTTCATCGCAAAATCTTTAAATTCTTTCTTCATACTCATCATATTATTCCTTTATATTTCATTTAGCGTTAGATAACACGTTAGAACTTAGTATTCGGATAGATGCCCTATTGACTGCTATTGACTGCTATTGAATAGCTATCTATAACTGCGGGTCTTCTTTATTTGGCCATTGTTTAATATACACATCCTGCTTAGCATAGGGTATTTCAACTCCATGAACATTAAACAATTTATAAATAGTCATATACAGATCGTGGGCGATTCTGCCCCGATCTTCAGGCTTAGTGATCCAGCACATTAAATTAAAATCTAAACTCGATGCGCCAAAACCACGTAACCTTACTCTAGGTTCTGGGTCATCACATACCATCTCGTGCTCGTTCCCTGCTTGTAATAATAGTGTTACTACTTGATCAACATCCGAACCATAGGCTACGCCGACAACAATGCGAATCCTCAAGCTTTGTGGGCCACCACTTTCATTGATGATTTTTGCATTCGCGATAACACCATTAGGAATAGTAATCTCAACATCATCACGGGTTAATAGTCGCGTACTGCGCAATCCAATTGCACATACCTTGCCACGCTCACCAGAATCTAAATTGATATAATCACCAATTTTATAAGGTGCATCTGCCACAATAAAAAAACCAGAAAACAAATTTGCTAGGGTATCTTTAGCAGCAAAACCCAGCGCTAACCCAGCAATACCCGCCGATGCCAACCAACCCACTGGGTTAACCCCCCAGATCATTAGCAAAACATAACTGCCAATCATAATAATCAGCAACTTACTGCTTAAATCGAACATAGGAACCGTGCGTGAATCGATTAACTTAAAACGATTTTCACGACTAAAAGCCTGCAATAAAAAAGCCGCTATCCTAGTTGCGGCGACCATCCAAGAGCCAGTAATGATAGAGAGCAATACTTTAATCAACTCTTCGCTGCCAAATGGCAACTGAGCGACGGCAATCGCCAAAGATATTCCTAATAAAAAGACCGTATAAAAAATGGGTTGGCGTAAATCTTTCATCACCTCATCATCAGCCGTTGAGTGAGTGAGGCCAGTAATACGCCCAACCAGATTGACTAATAACGAACGAAAAGAAATAGCGATAATAAAAGATACAAAGGCAATTATTAAGCCAGCAAGAATGGGGTACTGAACAATGAGCTGTCCATAAGAAAGTAAAGAATCGGGCAGTATTTCACTCACCCTTTGCAACGCATCCGTAAAGCTTGTGTCAGTAAGATTATCGGTTGTCATACTGTCTCTCTTAATTGTTGGCGCTATTATATTGAAAATAGTAATCCATCAATATTCTTCAAATAAAAGCGGTTATTGCTACACTAATGACTGCCACTGATACCACCGCCCACAAAAAGTATGCTCAGCACCGCACCAGTCAATGCTATAGAAGCTGAAACATGCTGTTGCTTGCCCATGGCAATGATGACAGCCGCAACATTTACCACAGTAAAAACAATAAGAATGATGCCACTGGTTAATTTTGCCAATGTTATTAGCGGTAATGCCAAAGCAAAAACCCACACTAGAACAGCCACCAATAAAGTAGCGTTAATGGGAATGTGCTTGCTATTTAACGCATGTAAAAAGGCTGGTAGGCGCCTATCTCGACTGAGCCCAAATAACATACGAGAGCCCATTAAGATTTGAACCAGAGCACCGTTAACAATGGCGACAAGCCCAATCAGACTAATGGACTTGGCTAGCCAAGGTGTATGAGCCAACATGGCAGCAAAAGGCGCATCACTTTGAGCAAGCTGACTGATCGGGAGTGCATGTATGGCAACCCAGGCGACTAAAAGATAAAGAACCGTAGTCAGAACAAGTGCTAGCATAACTGCCGGCAACATGGTCTTCTCGGGCCGTTCTACCTCCTCCGCTAGATTGACAATATCCTCAAAACCAACGTAAGCATAAAAAGCCACAAATGCCCCCGCCATAATCAACTGCATATCACTGAGTGACCATGAGGGACTTTTCAGTTCTGGTTCGAAGTGCCCACTGTTAGAGAAGAAAATGACAATCAGCAACCCTGCTAGTTCCAAAAACGTAATGGCGACTGCAAAATTTACTGAAGAATTAACGGCTTGGCTAGCCACGATAAACAATATGCTGGTTAAACCTGTTATCACCAACCACTTTGGCAGAATAATGAATTCATTCAGATAACCATAAAAACCATTAGCTAACGTGGCTGACGATACAATACCTGTTAACAAGACTCCCAAGCCAACGGCTAGAGTTAACTTAGGTGAGTGGAAAGCCCTATTTGCATACTCTGCTGCACCAGCACTGCTTGGAATGTGCTTTGCCAGATAACCATGACTATAAGCACTGAAAGAGACGATGACCGCCGCCGCAATAAACGCCCATATACTCAAGCCGCCGGAAATACCTGCAATCTTTCCAACTAAAACATAGATACCAGCGCCGACCATAGTGCCGACACCCAGAAAGGTAATCTGAAAAAGAGACAAAGACGCCTTAAGTCTTTTCACCCAGTACCTCCTCTGAACACGTCGATGCTCTTTTTAAAGAGCACATTATGGTCTCAACCTATACCAGCATAGTACAAAGGCCAGTTACCTGAACTGCCACAACCGGCGAATCTACATTAACTCTTCCTGACCACTAACCGCTCACCCCTTAAAATATCCTAGCATAGCAAGGTTCTGACGGCCGACTATTTAAGAGCATTGCTACAAGGTCTAAAACAATCGCAT
>CAXIBC010000033.1:0-26990 GCA_964022115.1 uncultured Oleispira sp.
TTCAGGGTAAGCAATTTGATAAAGAGGACGATAGCTATCATAAGTAGCATTATCATTTACCGAACGATCATCACCATTACCCAAAACCCCTGCGCGGTCTTGGTTGGTCAAGGTACCGTTAATAAAGGGTAAGCGACTATGGATATTCATGTAATAAACACCAAACTCAGTATCGCCTAATGCTTCAGAATACCAACGAACAGCCATACCATATTGGCCATCGTCTCTGGCTTCATCATCCTTTAGGCGCTCTGTCATTGGTGCAACACGCTCAGTCAGAGGCACACCCGCTTCTAGCTCGAGATCACGAAATGCTAGCATATCGCGTTCATCCGTTTCGCCACCCAATACTACTGGGCCACAACCGTCAGCTACAAAGTCAGCGGTAGAGAAGAAAGTACCACATGGATCTGAACGGGTTTTTTCCCATTCAAGCTGGTAAAACGCTTCAATACTCACGTCGGCAGAAACACCAATAGAGGTATAAAGCATATTAACCGGTAACAGACCGTCTTTAACTTCAGCGCCAGGACGACGGAAAGCTGCCGCATCAACAGGGTTAATGCTGTTAATACCACCTTGTATAAAGGTACTTTCACCCCAGCTCACCACTTGACGACCTACACGGAAAGTCGCAGGCATGTCGCCAAGGTCGAAATCGGCCCAAACGAACGCATCTAACAGGTCATAACCGCTTCCGGATGCATCTTTTGTGGCGTCGTTTAGCTCTTTAAACTCACGCTCGCCATCCATCAACTCAGTATCATAGAAAGCTTTCGCACGGAAGAAACCACCATAGTTGTTATAGTTGATTTCTAAGTCAGTCGAGTACTTAACAACATTGGTATAAATACCATTTTCTTTAAAGTTCAGTGTGCCATCATCATAATTGTATGAGGAACCTTTACCTTCAAAGCCCATAGCTTCTGCATTACCCGGCATAACATTCTTGGCATCCGGAGCTTCCGTACGCATTGCTATACCATAACTAAGGGTATTGTCCCACTGAACAGCCATATCACCGAAATTAAATTCGGTAGCCTGCGCTGTGAAAGCCGCAGACGCTAATGCCAGTGCCAATGGAGCTTTCTTGAACATTTTATTCATTTCTCTCATTTTTGTTATTCTCCAATGAATACTTATTGTACTGGCGTATAGTCAGATTGTTCTGCTGCTATGCCATCAACTTCCGCCGGATCAAGCTCTTCTCCTGGCTCTGGTCCCCCTATTGTTCCTGTTACCGGTGCCGCAAAGAAAGTACTCATTTGCGCCATCATAGTATCAAAGGCGGCGGTATCGTCTACTGCAACAAAGGTTACATGACTGCCTTTATCAAACGGGATATAGACTTTATTACTTGGCGTTGCTTGAGCAATGTTAGTGCTATTAACTTGAGTCAACCCCATTTGCTCTGCTAGAGGCGTAGTACCTACCAATGGCATAGCCGATGATGGAAGATTTTGCATCGCTGTATCAACACCATTAAGTTTATAAGTTAAACCTGGCATTACATTGACATAAGGGTTGGTTTCAGCAGCTTTGAAATAATCATCATTAGGTACTACGTGATCTGGTGGATATACACCAGTAGTATTAGATGTAGCAAATGCCTGGATAAATGCCGCAGGGATTTTATCGCCTTTAGGGCCATCACCACAGGTACCGGTTGCTAAGTCAAAGTTTGGACAGTCACCACCACCTATCATGCTATACATCATCACAGGGGTATCATCGCTACGTAAAAGATCCGCAAAGTTAATAGCATCAATGCTATTTAAAGCGGCTTGAAACATAGACTCATATTTTTGCAAGCTACTGGAATCTTGAGCTAGGTTCAAGCCAGCAAAGACCCTAGTTGAGAATGCCGGTGAGTTTTCTAGCATTTTAGGTAATGAAGCTCCAGGACTCGCTAATACAACCCCTTGAATTTTAGGAAGATTGCTATTCTTAGCTTGAACCGCTGCTTGGTTATTAACCGCAGCAAACGTTGCCGCAACAATAGCACCTAAAGAATTACCCGCGATGTAAACCCTATCAGTATCGAGATCTGGATTACCATCACCATCAATATCAATGGCGCCTAGCGTTGCATTCAAATGCATTAAATCAACGACGGCTTGACGTAAATTGTCACGAGTACGTCCCATGTTACCTAGGTTTATGAAGTGAGAACCTGAGCTACCTACAGCAGGAGTTCCATCAGTACCGTTAGTATCAACAGTGCCATCAAAATCCATCGCTATACGGGCGTTAGTCCCTGCTTGAGAAGCAATGTTGCGGTGACGCTCTTCGATATTTTCAAAGGTTGTACCCGCAGATTGAGCTGCTGCTGCATAACCAAAACTACCATTTTCAACATTGAAACCCCTTAAATCATTATCAGCAGGGTCTCCATTGCGGTCATTGGCAATTGGTGCGACACCATGAGCAGGTAGGTCCAAAGCAACGGTAACGTAGCAATCTAACGCCATCTTAGTACCCACACCAATACTCGAACTACGATCGGTGGTAATGCCGTGTACGTAGATAAGGGTTGGGAACTTGGTCATACCAAGACAGTTTTTACCATTAGCACCCGGTACCAAGCTGTAGTCGATGGCTGAAGGCACTGTCATTAAGACCGGCGCATATTCTTTTTTATCAAGCTCTACTAAAGGATAGCGATAAGTAACATTCGTCATACCACCGCTATAACCAATAACATTACCGTTTTCATCCTTCTCTGCCGTAACTCCTTCTTCCGTCAATTTACCGGTAGCAGGATCAAACGTCATATTATCCGAAGGTGGGTTCAGCTGATCTTCAGCGGCCCAAACATCGTCACTAGCATAACTAAGCTTTACAACCTGACTGATCAATTCAGCATCACCACTGGCTAATGCTTCTGCATTAGTCATTGCCGGAGCTGACAAACCAACAGGTAATTCAATTTGACCTTGAACAAAGTTAATACCTATATCAGCCTCGGTCGTTATACCATTGGTCGATACTTCGTGAGGTATTACATCAAAGGTCTGCTCACTCGGCGTTGCAAGGGTTGCGGTAATACCAGCGATCACTTGCGCATCATTTGCTTGAGCAACAATTTCTGTTTGATAAGCAGTCGTTGCTTTTACGTTTGCAATCTCGGCTTCGGTTGGATTTTCTGGATCGGCAAAAGTGATGCCTTCAGAATCCGCTACATTTTTAACGATCGTTAAAATGGCATTTGCGGCCGCGGCCTCGGCTTGTTCTTCAGTAGCGCCTTGTTGCAGTGCTCCACCTTTTGTTGCAGCAAAGACCAGTTTTTCTGCCGTCTCTGGTTGCGAAGCCAATGCTTCAACAAACAACTGAGGCGCAGCAATTGTTGTTAGAACTTCTGTCGTACCACCGGTTGTAAAGGCATAGCTTAAAACAATGTCTTTTTGAGCCAAGCCGCTACTGGCTGCAGTTAAATAACCCGCTGCGATACTCTCCCAGCCTTGTACGGCATCTCTAACCGGCGCTAAAAGTGAACTCGGTAAACCTAAGTTGCCCGACAATAAGCTGTATTCAGATGAGCGAGCAATAGGATTACCCTTTGAATCGCTGATCTTGTTAGTAAGTGCAACAATATACTTAGTTTTTGGCTCTAACGGATTGACTAAGTTAATTCGTAAATTATAAGTTTTACCATCATCTAAGGTTAAATAGCTAACGGTGTAATCCACACCAGGTACTGGCTGACCTTCGTCATCAATAGGATTGCCACCCCAAAGCTCCGTCGCAACAGGAATAATACTTCCTGCTAAATCCAATGCATCAATGCGAGGATCATCTTTAGCATTACGCAACTTAATTAGGTTAACCGAAAATGCTTGCTGGATAGAAGCAGCATCAAGACCTGCGGTAAATTCAATATCGATAGGCGCGCTAATCGATGCACCATCGATAGAGTTTAATGCGGTTGTTACAGGTGGCTGAGTATCACCTGCGCTGGCAGTACCATCAGTCACCGCAGCATTAGCGAATATCAAATCATTCATAAGGGGCAGCTTTTTATTCGCTGCTGAAAATACTGGGGTTGTTGCGCCAGGATTAGCCGCTGTACCCGCCGTCACGGGATTGGTTGCTACTTCATTATTACCGGCTGTACTACTAATGTTACAGCCCGTTAGTCCCGCTGTGCTTGCTGCAATAGCGAGACTTAGGAGGGTCTTCTTCACCATAGGTCTACCTGTCTTCTAATTGTTATGATTATTGTTTATGAATTAGATGTGGCCTCTTTAGCCCACTTCTACCAGATACATCGACTATAAACACCTATTTAATCATACTCATCACTCTTTAGTATGATTCGTGAAAGTTATTAGCCGAGATTTTGTTTCATCACGTAACAAGTTAGACCATCTGCTCAGTTTTACTAGTTAAATACGCTGTTTAGGCCCTAATAACCCCAGCTTGATTAATAATTACTCAATATTGACCTAATATCATCTAATCCCAACTCACTACCCTACCCGAGTAAAATCTCACTACTACACCCTTGAACTGTTATCGCATACAATAGCGCCACATTTTTATCTTCATTTAAATTATTCCATTCGAGGAAACAGAGATGGCTAAGCAAGATAACGTAGTAATTGTTGGTGCAGCCCGCACGCCAATGGGTGGCTTTAATGGCAGCCTAAGTTCAGTCAGTGCGACTGACCTTGGCGCAATTGCGATCAAAGAAGCGGTTTCACGCGCTGGTATTAACGCGGCTGATGTGGAAGATGTTGTAATGGGTTGTGTATTGCCTGCGGGTCTTAAGCAAGGCCCTGCTCGCCAAGCTATGCGCAAAGCTGGCTTAGTCGACGCTACTGGCGCAACCACGATCAACAAGCTTTGTGGTTCTGGCATGAAAGCGACTATGTTTGCTCACGATGCGATTAAAGCCGGTACGGTTGATATCTCTGTTGCCGGTGGCATGGAATCTATGTCTAACGCGCCATATATTCTTGAAGGTGTGCGTACTGGCTTACGTATGGGCGCGGGTAAAGCACCCGAAGATCACATGTTCTTAGATGGCCTTCAAGACGCAGAAACCGGTCGTTTAATGGGCTCTTTTGCGCAAGATGTGGCGACTAAGAAAGGCTATACCCGTGAAGACATGGATGAATACGCTATCATGTCTTTAACTCGCGCCAAAGCAGCCATCGAAGGTGGTTTGAATACCGCTGAAATCGTTCCTGTTACGGTTAAGTCTCGTAAAGGCGAAACACTGGTTGAGAATGACGAGCAGCCATTCAATGCCAACATCGAAAAGATTCCTTCTTTACGCCCTGCTTTTGCTAAAGACGGCACGATTACCGCGGCTAACGCCTCTTCTATCTCAGACGGTGCTTCTGCATTGGTATTAATGCGTGAAAGCACGGCCGAAGAAAAAGGCGCTACGCCTTTGGCTCGTATTGTGGCCCATAGCACGCATTCTCAGCATCCTTCTGAGTTTACTATTGCACCGTGTGGCGCGATTGAAAAAGTATTGACTAAAGCGGGCTGGAACAAAGATGACGTTGATTTGTTTGAAATCAACGAAGCCTTCGCTATGGTTGCTATGATGCCGATTCGTGATCTTGATTTGGATATTGAGAAAGTAAACATCTACGGTGGTGCTTGTGCTCAGGGTCATCCAGTAGGTTCTACCGGCTCTCGTTTAATCGTTACCCTAATCAACGCGCTTAAGAATACCGGTGGCACTAAAGGTATTGCTGCGCTTTGTATCGGTGGTGGTGAAGCGACGGCCATCGCGATTGAGTTGGTATAATCCTTTTTATTGCTAACGAGCCGGTAAATTAGCTCGTTCTGATAGAAAGCAAAAAGCCGCTATTATCACTCTAATTTAGAGCAGTAATAGCGGCTTTTTTGTTTGCTTAAGTTTTAATTATAGCCGATCGCCAGCGGCAAGAAGGCCACTATGATTAACGCAATCCCCATGACGGTTAACGGTAATAAGATTTTCTCGTGACGATACCAGAAGTTATGCCCTTCTTGTGACGCCAGCTCAACCTCTCTCTCCCCAACCACTTGCCGGGTTAATAAGTGGTTCAAGGCCACAGGTGGACTTAAATACCCTAGTTCAAAGGCTACTAAAGTCACCATCCAGAAATGCACTGGGTCTATGCCACTGTCGTAAGCAATAGAAGCGATCGTTGCACTCACCAAAATCACCGCGCCATACGGATCCATAATCATGCCGATAACCACTAGGATTGCCACCAGTAACCCCATGGCTAACCAAATAGAGTCAAAACCCGCAGGAACCAGGTCCATCATATGAGAACGCTCTACTACACCACCAATACTCACAGATAATCCCATCAGCATTAACAAGGCACCAATATGCCCAGTGGTTTCCGTAGTTGCTTCACGCAATGTTTTCTCAATCGAATCATTACCGCTTTTCAAATCTTTCCAAGATTCTTCTAAACGATTTTCAATATGATCGATATTCATTTGCGCACGACTCATTTTCTCTTCACTAATGCGCTCGTAAACCAATACGACTAATAACATAACCGGCAAGATGAAGGGGGCGGAAAACTCGTCTAAATACGCATTTAAGAATACGGCATAAAAGGCCAGAGTCAAACCGATCAAAACAGCATAAGGAACCAGTTTCCAGAGTGCTTTTTTAGTACCAGGCCAAGCATTAGAAGCTTTTTCAATGCTAATAGTGCCTTGCTTCGTTAGCATAGCAATAGCCGCAAACAAGGCTGCGGTTAATAAGAATACGTTAAGCCCCCAACCAAATAACTGGTCTGTGGTTACTTCTTTATTCAATGCGGCAATAATAACTACCAACAAACACGGGCGTAATACAACCCCCATACTACCTGACATCGCCGTAGCCGCTAAAGCCAACTGTCGACGCGCACCAGAGCGACGTAATTCATTATAAATTAAACCACCAATAGCGATTACGAAAATACCCGATGCCCCGGTATAAGCAGTCGGTAAGGCAGCAATAACGACAACAACAACCGCTAACATTTCTGGCGGTAGGTTCCATGGACGAAAGACATCAAAAACCGCCTGCGCCATTTTAGTACGCTTAACTAGCATACCAATCCAAACATACAAACCCACATTCAAGAATAACTGAGATAGCTCCATCATCTGATTTAGGTAGATACCGATACCCGCAGCGTGGCCATTTAAAATGAAATAGCTACCAGAAATAATACACATAGTGGCATATAAGGGCACAGCCAACTGAGCTTTCAAGAAGCTTCCACCCGGCTTGGCATCTTTAGGGATAACTAAAAATTGATATAGGCTCAATAAAAGAATAGAACCAAAGCCTACGATCCATAAATAATGCAAATAGCCATGCTCAGCTTTGACTTCTACACCCGCATTAAATACCACATCTTTAAAGCTATATACTGAGTAAAACAATATGCCACTAGCAACCAGCTGAGCAAAAGACGCTACCCGATAGTCCATCACGGTTTGCATAGGACGCAAGGCAATATGATGACGGCGGAATAGAGCGGTCATCCCACAGATTAATACCAATACCGCCAGCATGATGCGCTGCGCATGCAATCCAAACTCACCAAAGTCAGCAATACCGAGTTCGATGGCGCGAAATGCTTGAACCGCTGGCGTAATACGCTCTGTGGTACTAGCATATGCTTGATGCTTTGCTTGGCAAACGGCTTTAGCATTCTCCAAGGATTGGCGTAAAACATTCTCATCGATAGGCTCAGGATCATCATCAAACAGATCCCACTCATCCTCTTCAGCGACAACCGCTGACTCAGCAACCAATAAGGCTAATTGAGAATCAATATCCCCATTAATGTCACACCTAGGCTGTACGGGATCAGATCGAAGCTGAAAATAACCATCCCAGATGTTTTCACCCAGCTTCAATAGCTGAGCATGGGTCGCATGGCTGGTATTTAATAATATGACAAAAATTAATACCAAAAAGGCGGGCATGGCAGCCAGCCATTCAAAGCCAGTTCGGTTCGCTAAGCGAAGAGTCTGGATCATGTTTTTTACCTTTATTCAACGGATATACTTATTATATTTATTGTAATAATCACTAAGCAGGCTCAATGATTATATTTATTCTAACTTTTCTGCGCACTCAGCGGCGGCTGGGTTAGTCTTACAGCGTAACTTTCTCATTAGCTTTAACATCTTGCCATCATAGGTACCTTGATCGCGTAGTTTAATACGCACATCACGCAACATACTAGCGTATTGTTGCTTAGTATCATCCGACAAATCAATCCAATACTTAGGGTCAATTTCTTTTGTTTCTCTTTCTACGAATTCATTCACACGGTCAAAATAGCTAGCAACTAAAGTACGTGACTTTTGTCCGAAACCAGCAGGGAATTTATCCCGACGAATTAATATCTGAAAATCCATATAAGCCAAGGCAAAACGTAAAATACCACCATTATCTTGCAACCCCTTATAAAGCTCTAAAGGTTTATAAGCCACGGCTGGGGCATAAGCCACATCAACACTGCCGTTATTAAACTTACCAGAGAAGTTCGCCGAGTTGGACGGTACCATGGAAGCACCGATATGATTCACCAAGAAGATAGAAGGCTGGTCATAATCAATGGTCGCAATGCGCTTACCTGATAACTCCTCTATCGTAGCAACCTCTTTATCACGGGTGAATAAGTATATAGGCCCTGCGGGCATAATACCCGCCACTTCATACTGCCCCTCACGCATGTACTTAGCCGCTTTCGGACCAGAGATTGTTGCTAACAAAGTACGCAGCATATTTTCATCACTGATTGCACCTACGGCTTCAATCGTTGCAGCGAACTTATTGAACGGGCGCGCGCGGGCACCCGTGACGAACGCCGCATCACACTGACCGGCTTTAAAATCATCAACAGCAATTTTTTCATCGGTATAAGCGCGAGGCTCAACATCAACCCCCCACTCAAAGGCGGCATTACGATAATCTTTCATCATATTAAATAGGGAGCCATTACCCCCTAAAGGATCAAAGACACAAATACTCAATTTAGGTAGCTGCTGTTGAGATGTTTGAGCCAATACCAAAGCGGGCAACATCAAGGCAAAAAATATCAAAGCACGCATAATTAATCCCCTAATAAGTCATCAATATCTAAGGCTTCATCTGCGGGTGATTTATCATCCCAGAATGTGCCTAAACTACCTACGGGTGTACGGCTGCCGGTTGCTTCCGTCCATAGGCGATCTGAAACGGCTAATACTTGCTGGGTAGCAACGATATCCAACATACGGTATTGAGGGTTAGGCGGTGTGGTTTTCACAGATTGAACATGGCGTCGAATCGCATCACGTAAACGCTCTTGGTTACCTGAGCCATCAGCAATCATCACTTCTACTGCTTGCGCTAGACGTACACCAGCCTCACCCGCCATATCACTGGCTTCTACCAATTCTTGCCAAGGATCAATGCCTTCGGGTGCATTATCAGGCATCATAGTCCAAACAGCCGCTTGCATCGCTTTTGGCATCCCCCACCAGCGCTTGGCATCTAAACACTGACTGCCACGAACTGATTTCATCGCAATATCTTTTGGTACACCCACTTCACCTTGGCCGCGTACATCACTCATTACAGCCTGTAGGCCACTAACTAAGCCTAACATCCAGAAAAATTCTTCTTCTTTGTCCATATCAGGGCAAGTCTCACCTGGCTCACCAAACTCAGCGACCAAATGTTGATAAGCTTTATATTGACGTTGTGCAGCCAGAGCAAATAAGCGCTTTTGACGAATTCGAGCATCTTTAGCTTCGTTGATATCTTGGGAGTTATAAGCGCGTAAGTAGGTTAAACCTTCTTCATTGGCTTCTGCTTCAGCACAAGCGCCTGCTTGCATATACATAGTGGTAGCAAGACGATCTGGAGTCCAGGTTAGCTCACTGAACGAAAGCAACATCGGCGTCATGGCTTCACTCATCGCACAGCCCATTTGCGTATCATCCGTTTTCATAACGTATGGCATGGCGTAACTTTCAGAATAATCGTAGGCAAACCAGCCTGTCGTTCTATAAATGGAGCTACAGCCAGTCAAGGCGATGAGAATGGCAGCAACAATCAGTGCGCGAGTACTTTGGTACATAGAGAACCTCAGGAATGTAATTTTTTGTTATTTTGGCCTGCAATGATACAGTAATTAAGTCCCATTGCTAGCCCTAAGAAGCGCCACCTAACTGCAAATTAATTGCAAATTATTTGCAAGCCCTAGACAATTTTCCAGTAGACGACTTTTATCAACAACATAAAAATATAAACATCCGTTCAATAGGGGTACTCCTGTCAAAGGCCCCCTATTTTACTCCTAATACACCTCTCATTATATTAAGCCCAACCTCATAGTTTTCTCATTATTCTTGCATAGGTTTAGGCAGTATTTATTGCGCTGCCCGCTGCCAAGTCTGCGAACGGCCAAACATTGCAATACCAACATAACCTCTGACTTCTAATTCGTGCGGGTCATCCCCTATGGTGATATGACTGTTATAAACTTTACCTGACTCAGGGTCTAATAATTGACCCTCTTGCCATTCACCCAAGGCTGTATTTTTGGCACCCCAGATAAATGTCATACCTTCTATTGGCTGATTTTTATGTTCACCTTCGCAGGCTCCACACAAACCATTACCATCATGTTTTTGCAATACTTGGCTGATTTTTCCATGCATAGTACCGTCTTGAGCTAGGGAAAGTATGACTAAACTTTTCACTTCCCCCGTATCCTCATCTAATGTATGCCAAGCGCCTAAAGCAGGATCTTGAGACCAAGAAGTACTCGATACCAATAGCGAAAGTGCTAATACACTCCAAGTTAAAATGTTCATTTTTATACCTTTTAAATTCGTTAATGCATTTTACCTTGCTGCCTTATAGTTACAATTTAAATAAAGAACACTTGCTAAATATTAAATAAAAACTTGGCAATATAGCCAATTAGGGGCAGACTGAATTGTGGGGCCTTGATGGAATAAGCGCACCAACGACTTATTCAATCATCAGCTCCTCTTCCGTTTCAGGCTTAGAGGTAATTTGCATGGCAGCACAAAAATCCGCTCACAAGCTTTACGTACTCGATACCAACGTCCTCATTCATGATCCCAGCGCCATTTTCAAATTCCAAGAGCATCAGGTTGTCATACCTATGATTGTATTGGAGGAGCTCGACAAATTGAAAATGGGAAAGCAATCCATCGCCGCAGATTGCCGTGAAGCGATTCGAAAAATTGATCGCATAATTGGGGAGGCCAGCCCAGTCGAAATCGCAAACGGGGTGCCTATTCTCAGAGATGATGGTGATACCTTAGGCACATTTTCCATCTTATTAGATAGCTTTGATCAACCCTCTAAAGTCTTACCTACCAATCTAAACGACAATAAAATCATTAATAGCTTAGTAAAGCTGCAACAAAACCAACCACGCCGAGATGTCACCCTCATCACCAAAGACATTAACATGCGCCTCAAAGCAAAAGGCTGTGGCATAGCCGCGCAAGATTATTACAATGACCAATTACTCTCTGATGTCGATTTATTAGAGCAAGGCTTTCATTCATTAGAGGGCTCGTTCTGGACAGAGCAGGAGCAAGTAGAAACTTTCCACGATGCAACCGGCACCTACCACAAAGTTAAAAAAGAAGTTTTACCGGAAAATGTACACCTCAACCACTTTATCATTGATGAACAAGAATTTGTTGGCCGTATAACCGCCATAGATGATGAGTTTGTAACTCTGCTGGATCTTCCTAAAGAGCACCTCATGCATCAACAGGCTTGGGGACTAAAGCCCAGAGATACCATTCAAGCACTGGCGTTAAATTTATTATTAGACCCTAATATTCATCTAGTAAGCCTAACGGGCCAAGCAGGCTCAGGAAAAACAATTTTAGCACTCGCCGCCGCCATTGAAATGACGGTCGCTCAGCAGCAATTCAAACGCATTATCGCAACTCGCAGTACTCGAGGATTAGACGAAGATATAGGTTATCTACCCGGTACCGAAGCAGAAAAGATGGAACCTTGGTTAGGTGCCATTACCGATAACCTAGAAGCATTACACTGTGATGATGATAATGCCCCAAGTAGTGTTGATTACATACTGCAAAAAGTGCCTTTGCAGTTTAAGTCACTGAATTACATTCGTGGCCGCAGTTTCCAGCAAAGCTTGATCCTTATCGATGAATGTCAAAACCTAACCCCTCATCAAATTAAAACCATTATTACCCGAGCGGGAACGGGAAGTAAGGTCATTTGCTTAGGTAATTTATCGCAAATTGATACACCCTATTTGAGCCCAATCAGTACCGGCTTAACTTACCTAGTAGAACGTTTTAAAGATTTTCCTTATGGAGGAACCATCACACTACAAGGATCGCCACGTTCTATCTTGGCCGAATACGCAGAAAACCACTTATAACAAATGCCCTAGCGTTCATCACATCCATAAAATAGGTGGGCGCTTACAAACCTTCGTAAAGGTTTGTCCATAGCGATACTTCATTAACTTGCACAGGGCTTGAGCCGACATAAATATTGAAAAACGATGTGGATATTTAAGGTCCTTAATGCCTTAAAATACAAGCATCTAGGCAGTTGGGGTGATGTTCTTAACATTCTTCGCGGTAAAATAAGCAAAGCCCCCTTCCAAATCTCCAACTTCAACACGATGAGGTGATAGAGGAGAGCTTTTCAAACTTGCAACATATACCCCTTTAGACGTTATAAGGTTCTTTTCTATATCGTTAAAATGCGGTTGAGAAAAGGCGAAGGTTTGACGTTCACAGCCTCTTTCTAAGGTTAGAATAAGTTGCGCATCAGCTAATTCGTTAGCACGTGAAAAGTTCACGTAAGTAACCTGATACTCTTCTTCAAATTCGTATAAATAACGTCCGACTTGCTGGCGACTAATGCTCATGTGAATAAACTACCTATAAAAAACAAATGATTCACTATAAGTATTAGTTAGTATTTTTACCCTTTTCAAACCAAAATAACAGAAAACTACAGACCATTTTAACGCGTCATTTTTCAGTTGTATTTTTTCCTATTTTCACATTATTTAAAGTCACTTTGTTACTTTCTTATACTTTTTCACTCTTAGCTTTCTCAGCTAAATGTATGATTTCAAGCGGATTTTTCTAACTTAGTTAGTTTAGTCAATAAAAAAATGTTTATAGACTAATCCAATATAACGACTTTCACCGTATCTAGATTAACTTATATAAATGTATACTCTATTTAATCACACCGTCGAAATCTTATTTATGAATACTAAAATTGCCAATATTTTATTAGCCCACGGCAGCCGCGACCCACAGTGGCAAATTCCCTTTAAAGAAATGACCCAAACCATCAGGCAACAAGGGACCCTTGCTCATCCCGACTCACCGGCCGAAGTCGTTATTGAGCTTGCGTATATGGAACTGTGTGAACCGAGCTTAGAGCAAAGCTGTGCACTACTTGCTCAGCAAGGCTTTAATCTCATCAACATTTATCCTGTATTCTTCGCCGCCGGAAAGCATTTACGTATCGACGTGCCCAAGCAGCTAGCCGCGATAGAAGCAGAATTAGGCTTGCAAACCCGATTACATCCTCCAGTCGGCCAAGAAAAAACCGTGCAAGAGGCCATTACCCAAGTCATTCTAAAGAGGCTTTAACTGACGGTTAGGCGGCCTTACAGATCGAGCATTATTGCCGTTGATTTATAACCTAAATCTGTATTAACTGTGATGCATCTATTAAAACGACTTTCGCTAAGGACTGCACATGTCTCGTTTACTTGCCCATACACTAAGCTCAATAAGCTTAGTGGTTGTTTTATTCAGCAAGGTTAGTTATGCCAATAATGAAGCTGAGCTGGATACCATTCGCATCACTGCCAAGGATGATCCGCTTAACCAGATTTCAACCCAAAAACTATTACGCATACCTGGTGCAGGCAACGACCCGTTAAGAGCCATCGAGGCATTACCTGGGGTAACGTTTACTACAGGTCGTAGAGCTGAGCCGGCAGTACGAGGATCGTCGCCCGATGATAACCGTTACATAATCGACTTCATGCCAGTATTAAACATCTTCCATTTTGATGGCTCTAGCTTATTAAACGATAATGTCATCGAAGACTTTAAACTAGAAGCGGCCGCGTTTGATGCTCAATACAATGATGCCACTGGGGCGGTCATTGAGGCGAATTCACGAGCACCTTATAATGATAGAAAACAAGCCGTATTAGATTTTAGCCTATTGAAAGCGGGCATTTTATTAGAATCCCCTATTGCTGAAGATTCAGCAGCCTACCTCTCTATTAGACAGAGTCTTATTCACTTATACATTGAAAATTTATTGGATGATGAAGACTTTCAATTTACCACTGTGCCTGAATACTATGATTACCAAGCTAAATATCAGCTGCAGCTTTCTGGCAGCGATTATTTAAGTATTCAAGCCTTAGGTTCGCGGGATAAAGCTGGCTTATTATTTAACCAAGATTCAGACGAGGTTAAGAAAGATCCTGGCCTAAGTGGTGGCATTAAATTTAACTCTTATTTTCATTCCCAAGGACTACTCTTAGAAAATACCTTATCTGAAACTACGCGGCTAAAAACCGGCTTTTCTCACATGCTGAGTGATTTTTCTTTAGGCCTAGGCTTAGATAATAACCTTAAAGCTTCTTCTAATGACTATACCCTAAAATCTCACCTCAGTAAGGATATCAACCTAGAGCATACTCTACGAACAGGTATCGATGTGCTTGTGCGCCATATAGATTTCTTCGGAGATTTTACCGCCCCTCCTTGTGATGAGTTTCAACCGGACTGCCGCTTAGTCGATGGCCAAGAACAGATTGTGCAGGGGGATAACCTCAAAATATATAATTACGATATCTTTCTTGCCGACGATTGGTTTGTTAGCCCAAGACTCACATTAACCCCAGGCATACAGTGGTCTTATGATGATTATTCGCAACAGACCTTTCTCCAAGGAAAATTCAGACTGCGCTGGGAATTAATAGACTATTGGTGGATCAATGGTGGCTGGGGCCAATACCATAAATTTACCGATAATTTTGGTGAAGTAGCGAAAGGCTTTGGTAATCCAGATTTAAAACAATCGACTTCAGAACATTTTATTCTAGGAGTTGAGCATCAATTAGATGAAACCACCTTAATAAAAGTTGATACCTACTATAAAACCTTTGCTGATCTGGTCATTGCTCGCGCTGATAAAGAAACGGTTTATCCTGAACTCAGTGAAGAGGAGTATCAAGCTCTACCACGCTATACCAATGACGCCGACGGCGATGCTTATGGTATTGAACTTTTCCTCAACAAATCTTTCAGCGCAGGCTGGTACGGTTGGTTATCACTAGCCTACTCAGAGACTCGTCGCCATAATAAGTTAACCCATGAAGATTTTAAGTACGCCTATGATCAGCCTTGGATCATCAACCTAGTATCCAGTCATGAATTAAATAAGCATTGGAGTATAGGCTTCAAATGGCGCTATCAAAGTGGACAACTAATCACCCCCATCATAGGTACAAACCCTAGCTCAAATCCAGACTACCCCGAGCTAGTAGACCCAGTTTATGGCGATCTTAATTCAAAGCGCTTACCCGACAGCCATAAACTCGATGTACGTTTAGATCGAAATTATCAGTATCAAGGTTGGAATATGGATTTATATTTTGAAATTTTGAATCTATACAATCACGACAATGTCAGTGGCTATAAATACAACGCCGATTACACTGAAAAAGAAGATATAACAGGGCTTCCAACCATACTCTCATTTGGCATTAAGGCTAATTTATAACTCAAAAATTCAAGCTTCAATGATCGAGATTGGCAGAGTTTCGCTTAAAAATCTCATTGATTATTCCATCAATTATCGCCATGATTACCCATGTTACGTGCAATCTAAATCAGTCTAATATTGCCCGTAGCATGTTTTCATCACGATAATAATAAAAGAAGTAAGGATTACTAATGACCGACTTATACGACTATCCAGTAGTCATCGAAGTCCCTGTCGCTTGGGGTGAGATGGATTCGTTTAAGCATGTAAATAATGTAAATTATTTTCGCTATTTTGAAAGTGCTCGAACTAAATATGTTGAAGAGCTGAAAATTCTCGATTTTATGCACGATTATGCCAAAGGACCGATTCTATCGGAAACGTCCGCTAAATTTTTAGCCCCTGTGAATTATCCAGATACACTTTCCGTTGGCATCCGCAGCATAAAAGCCCAAGGAGGTAAGCTGATTCAAGAGTACGCTATATGGAGTCAGCAGCAGTCCAGGTTAGTCACGAAAGGTGAAAGTACTATGCTCTTTTTCGATTACAAACTTGGCAGAACCTGCGACATCCCTGCCGAGCTCGCCAAGCGCATGGTTAAGTTAGAACCTTTATTAGCCAAGTCTCTACAGCCTATGAGCCTATAATATAATCCCTTTAGAGGGTTGTTTTATTTCTATTCAACCCTCACATTAGCTACTAACCAGTGTAATAAAGCCTAGGGCGAAACAAGAATGCTAATTGGTAAACGTGAAGATTTTGATTTAAATGAAATGGCCATTTTTGTTCGCGTTGTCGAATCAGGCAGCTTCACTGGGGCAGCCAAAGCTTTAAGCTTGCCCAAGTCTACTGTTAGTCGAAAAATCACCCAATTAGAAGAACGCTTAGGGGTGCGCTTAATCCAGCGAACAACCCGAAGTCTAAGTCTGACCGATACCGGCAGTGCCTATCACGCCCATTGCGCCCGAATTCTTGGAGAAATCGAAGAAGCCAACATCGCCGTGACGCAGATGCAAAGCACCCCAACCGGAACGTTACGAATTACCGCACCGGTATTATTTGGCTCAACCGTGTTGTCCGGTTTAATTGCCGAATACATGGAGCTTCATCCTCAAGTAAACATAGATCTGGTATTAAGTGACCAGATGTTAGATCTCGTGCAAGACGGAATTGATGTTGCGTTTCGAGTCGGCCGCTTAGAAGACTCTTCTTTAATTGGCCGCTACCTAGGCGACGTTAAAGCCATACTCTGTGCCAGCTCTGAATATGTCGACCGCTTTGGTAAACCATCACATCCCGATGATATTCAAAATCATCAGGTGATTGCCGTTACCGGAAGAACCCATTGGTCACTTAAAGGACCGGAAGCACAGGAAATTAATGTTAATTTAAAACCACGTTTAAGAGTCAATGACCTTTCGAGTCTTTATACTCTCGCCCTATCCGGTGCAGGCATCGCAGCCTTACCCGTATTAATTGCCGCCTCAGCCATAAAAAGTAAAAATTTGGTGCCTATATTGTGTGACTGGCCCTTTGAAGCACACCCGATTCATACCCTATATGCTAGTAATAGACACCTATCCGCTAAAGTTAGAAGCTTCGTAGATTTTGTCATTGAACGAGTTAGACCTAACCCACCTTGGTTAGTCGACATGGAAGGTCATGATAAGTGTGATAATCCTTCCTAATAGTAAGAATTAAGCGACTTTTTCTAATAGCTGAATAATCTTATGTAATTTAACAGGGGTAATAGTGCCCGATTTAAACAGACTATCAATCTGGAATAAAAAATCGTGTAGATCTTTATCCAATCTTAAACCTTCATTAAAGACTTTATTGGTTGCTAGAATAGCGTTTTCCATGGTGTTTTGTAAGCTAAGTTCTTGAGCTTCGTCCATACCAAAGTGCTCCATTGAGGTATCAATATCATCGGCCATGGCTTCTACAACATTAGCAATATCACGCATAACTGCTTGATAGCTTTCATCCACTGATGACATTAAATCTTTCATCTTTAAGGTCAGGCTACGCACTAAGTTTTTCTCTAACTCAAGACTAGCTAAGGTATCTAAGGCTTGTACCCGTGCATCTGTTCCTTGTAGCAAGGTGAGAACATTATCTTTAATCGCTGCATATTTCTTGTCGTCATTTAATGGCATGTTTTTTATTAATAACGAAACAGAACCGTAATTTATGACTGAGCGGTGAGCAAAATCAACATAACGCCCTTGATCACTCATCTCAGTTAACAATTTAGATTCTAAGGGCTTTTCCATGCCATTAGCCTCCATGTTCTTTATGGAGAATTGGCTGCGCAGCTGTAAGCTACATTTAATCCCATAAGACTTTAAAGCCTGAAATAATTGCATACCTAACTGATCTAAATTATTGCAATTATTTGTCCCTAACAAAAATTGAATATTAACCCCTAGGTCACTGGTATCCGACATGGCAATAAAAGCCATTTCATTGGCTTGAGCCAGCTGATTCTTAAGCTGGTCATTGGCAATTTTATTGATGATGATACGTTCTAAACGTCGATGCAGTTCGATCGTTAGTTCACTGGTCGCCATATAATCGTCAGCACCACAATCATACGCTGCCAAGCGTTCTTTATTACAGTCTTTTGCTGATACAAAAATAATAGGAATATCATATTCCGACTTAATCAGCCGGCAAATATCTGAGGTAAAAATAGCAGGGCACGTCATATCCACCAATACTAGCTGATATGAGTTTTCGCTTAGGATTTTCATACATTGTGCTTGCTCACTAGTCAGCACGGCATTAAATGACGGATCTAGATAATCCACTAATGCCTGTTCATTATCACAACCTAAAATTACAATCGAATAGCTAACGTCCATGCCAACCCCATACCTATTTATTAAACAACTCTATCAATAGGTATAGACATGGGGAGATTAGCTTGCCAATTTTTACTGCACATTTATTGATCAGTGCAACCTAAGTCAGCTTAAATAATGGTCAACTCACGCGCCTTCACGATAGCTTGTGTTCTACTTTTAGCTCCCAGCTTAGCATTAATCTTACGGGCATGAGTTTTAACCGTATGCAACGAAATGTAGAGCCGATCAGCAATCTCTTGGTTCGAGAAACCTTCGGCAATGAGTATTAATACCTCACGCTCACGTACGCTTAAATTTGAAGGTTCATTAAGTGAATAGGGTTTTAAACGCTCTTCTAATGCCACAGATGACTTCTGATGATTCATCACATCTAACGACATTCCTTTTACCAAGGGGCGTAAATCCAGCGTGATATTTTCTTTTCTAGCAAAGTTCTGACCTTGCTGCCAAGCTTGCTCTGCTAGCCTAGGTTCACCCAGCGCCAGGTAAATCGCAGCATTAAACTGCAGCGCGGCTAATTGAATAATGCCCGCTTGGCCATGCTCCATTAACGAGGTTAATAATTTTTGTGCTTGTAAAGGGTCATTATTTTTAAATAACAACCGAGCTCGAGTTAAGCGAAATAGACCCGGCTGCATAGGAAATAATTCAGGACTTAGCTCTGTATGCGCAATACCGTCTAAGCATTGCGCTGCTCTGTCCCACTTATCTAATGCCATCCAGACATTTGCTTTAACAATAGCAATCCACGACTGATACACTTGTGGCGCCACTCGCCAACGTTGCATCAAGCGCTCTGCTTGCGCTAATACATTTAGCGCCGCTTCATTATTTTCCTCTGACATATGTATTAACGTTAACAAGCTGTAGCCGTACAAAACGATCACATCACGGCACTGATTAGCCTCATCGATACCGCAATAAGCATCCTGCTTAGCATTTAAGCTATCCCCTTGTAACCAACGAATAAAAGCACGATACAAGGTCAACCGAGCACGAGGGAATAATCGATCTTGATTAGGCAGTTCACGAGTTAAGATAAGACCTTGCTCTACGACTTCCGCACTGCGAGCAAAATTCCCGCGGAACATTTCAACTCGGGCATAATCAAACAATGCTAAGACTTCTAAACCGGTCGCATTAAACTGTCGTGCAACATCAATTTCAAGCCGATTCCAGACTCTCGCGGCTTCTGGCTTTTTACACGCTAGTTCAATACTCGTCAGGGTTGAGCACATCAATACTCGTACTGCAAAACGATCTTTAGGTAGCTCCCTTAACGCGAATTCGCATAAACTTCTGGCCTCATCCCCACCTTCACTTCGAGCCAGAAAGCCTTTAATAGCAATCAGTTGCCCAGGGTAAGCCAGCTCTATGGCCGATACATCTATGCGTTGTAATAATTCTGTTGCCATCGAGTACTGATAGGTTAATAACAAGCTCCAAATATATACCAGCTGTAAACGAATAGAGCGTGACAGTATCTCTTCACCCGCAACATCACACCAAGCTAGCACTGAGGCGAAATCTAAATCTGCAATAATTTGATCAATTTCTGTTTCTATCCATTGCACGGCCTCATCGGTTAACTTACCTAACCGAGCATGCTGCAGGGCTTCAATACGAAAGCCGTGCTGCTGCAAATACTGAAAAGCCTTAAGGTGCAGCCTAATAATGTGCTGTTCGCTATTATATTGAGCTAATAGCTCAGCTAATAAAGGGTGTAAGCTATACCAGCCTGAACGTCTATCCAGACTTACGATAAAAATATTATGATGGATTAATTGTTGAATCCAAAAACCGCTATCCTCAATGCCTAAAACCTGATTACACAAGTTTTCATTAAAGCTATTTAGCGGTGCTATTTTTATTAAAAAGTCTTTTAATTTCGGATCTAAACTATTTAATACTTCGCCTATTAAATAATCACGAATATCCTCTCTTTCATCTAGGTGAGATTCTGGGAAATCATTTTTTTCATCTTGGTTTGCCAACCATAACCCTAATCCCGCAGGCCAGCCTTGCATGCGCTGCATTAACATAAGCGCTTGCTGTTGGTCTTTCCTAGCCGACTGTTCCAACCATTGACTGATATCTTGCAGATTAAAAACCAGCTCTCTTTGCTTAATAAATTCAAGTTCAGGATCAAGCCTCAATCGCCCAAGAGCAACAGGAATATAGCGTGAAGATAAGATCAAGCGTAAATTATCCACTAGATGTGTCATCAGGTAATGCACCACTTGCCAAGCCTTTGCATCATCTATGTGGTGTACATTATCGAGTACCAGAACGATCGGAGAATTAAGATCTTTCAATTCATCTAATAAAAGTATTAATACTTCCTCACTAGGAATACTGCCTTGTTCAACGAGTGAAGACCAATGAGCTAAAGCATCGGTCGCCGTGCCAGGAAGTGTTTTATTAATCGCTTCTAATAAGTGGCGTAATAAAAATGCACTATGGTTATCTTTAGCATCTAACGTTAACCAGATTCCTAGCGCTTTATTACCTGCTATTTTATTAGTGAACCAGTCACTTATAAGCACACTTTTGCCGTATCCTGCTGGGGCTAAAAGCCAAGTAATCGCTTTACCATGGTCTAATTTGTTAAGTACATCAGGGCGTACCAAATAATGTTTTGGCACCTCAATCGGTTTGCTTTTTGTCGCAACCCAAGATGATAAAATCTTTTGATCAAGCTTTGATAACCAAGCTTGCTGATCTAAGTTAAATGACGCAGTTTTCATCAGTGTCATACGCTTATTATATTTGTAATGGGTATTTGGCCACCGAGTATCGGGCCTATAAAGAAGGTCATACAATCACGCTCCTTGTTTGAACTCAAGATTACATTCCATTTAGTAACATTAAATTACACGAATGACAGTCTTTTTCATATCGAGCTGTAAAAAAAAGCCGTATCCCAAAGAGATACGGCTTTTCAGAGAGGGTATGTATCGCAGTGCGATTACATCATGCCAGGCATGCCGCCCATACCACCCATGCCGCCCATATCAGGCATACCGCCTGCAGCACCCTCTTCAGCAGGAATATCAGCCACCATAGCTTCGGTCGTGATCATAAGACCAGCGATAGACGCTGCAGCCTGTAGAGAAGAGCGCGTTACTTTAGCAGGATCTAGGATACCCATAGCAATCATATCGCCATATTCACCACTAGCGGCGTTAAAACCAAAGCTGCCTTCCCCCGCTTTTACTTTATCGACAACAACAGAGCCTTCCGCACCCGCATTACCAGCGATTTGACGAATAGGGGCTTCCATGGCGCGTAATGCCAAAGCAATACCGACGTTCTGGTCTTCGTTATCACCTTCTACTTGTACCGATGAAAGGGCGCGAACTAGAGCAACCCCCCCCCCAGCAACGACACCTTCTTCAACCGCAGCGCGTGTTGCATGAAGTGCATCGTCAACACGGTCTTTCTTCTCTTTCATTTCCATTTCGCTGCCTGCACCCACCTTGATTACGGCAACACCGCCAGCAAGTTTAGCAACACGTTCTTGTAACTTTTCAACATCGTAATCCGATGTCGAGCTAGCGATTTCTGCACGAATTTGCTCAACGCGAGCTGAAACAGACTCTTCAGAACCAGCACCATCAACAATCACAGTATTTTCTTTGTCGATAACAACCTTGCTCGCCGTTCCTAAAGTGGCAGGATCTGCTGTTTCTAAAGACATACCTAGTTCTTCAGAAATAACCTGACCACCGGTTAAGATCGCAAGATCTTGCAACATCGCTTTACGACGATCACCAAAACCTGGGGCTTTAACGGCAGCAACCTTGAACGTGCCACGTAAGTTGTTCACTACCAATGTTGCTAGCGCTTGGCCTTCAACATCTTCCGCAACGATCAATAACGGACGACCAGACTTAGCGACGTTTTCAAGAATAGGTAACAATTCTTGTAGGTTATCAATTTTCTTATCAACCAGTAGGATTAATGGGTTTTCCAATTCTACCGTCATTTTTTCTTGGTTATTAATGAAGTACGGAGACAAGTAACCACGATCGAACTGCATGCCTTCTACAACATCCAGCTCATCTTCAAGGCCTTTGCCTTCTTCAACGGTAATCACACCTTCTTTACCAACTTTTTCCATGGCTTCAGCGATTAAACGGCCAACAGTTTCATCAGCGTTGGCAGAGATAGTACCGACCTGAGCGATGGCTTTGGTATCAGAGCAAGGTTGAGACTGTTCTTTAATAGAGGCAACAACCGCGGCGGTCGCTTTATCAATACCGCGTTTAAGGTCCATAGGGTTCATGCCAGCAGCAACCGACTTCAAACCTTCGTTAATGATCGCTTGAGCCAATACAGTTGCCGTGGTCGTGCCGTCACCGGCCTGGTCGTTCGCTTGCGAAGCGACTTCTTTAACCATCTGCGCGCCCATGTTTTCGAACTTGTCTTTTAATTCGATTTCACGAGCTACAGAAACACCATCTTTAGTAATGGTAGGTGAGCCAAAAGATTTTTCTAAAACAACATTACGACCTTTAGGCCCTAGAGTAACTTTTACCGCGTCGGCTAATACGTTTACACCAGCCAACATTTTTGCGCGTGCGCTATCACCAAATAATACGTCTTTAGCAGTCATGATTTTTCCTTATAATTTATGTATACAATATAAAAGTGAGTGTAATAGTTACGCTTCAAGAACGCCGTAGATATCACTTTCATTCAAAATCAATAATTCTTCACCATCAATATCAATGGTATTTTGACCAGAGTACTTACCGAAAACAACCACATCGCCTTCTTTAACCGCTAAGGCTTGGACATCACCATTATTCAAAATACGACCTACTCCAACAGCAACGACTTCACCCTGATTTGGTTTTTCAGCCGCAGCACCCGGTAGGATAATTCCACCTGCAGTTGCTTGCTCTTCTTCTTTGCGGCGAACAACGATACGGTCGTGTAATGGACGGATTTTCATTTGCTAGTCTCTCCAACTGTTTGCTTCAATGGATAAACAGAGGCTAAATGTCTCTGCCATAAAATAGGATGATTATTTAATAGGGCCTTTCACTCGGATTTCAACAGCCCATCGAAAAAAATTCTACTTATCGTCTTTGCTGTACTCACCTTCTATGGTGATGTTTCCTTGGGATCGACTCGATGTTGAATTAACATCTTTAAATGTCCCTTGTTGGAAATCTGCACTCGACTGAAAACTGCTGCTGGTCATCATTCGTGGGGTGATAAAAGCGATCACTTTATGTACAAGGGCTTTACGTGTAGCCGGTACCAATAATGTAAAGCCGACGGCATCGGTGACAAAACCTGGGGTTAATAATAAGGCCCCAGCTAAGGCTAATAGAAATCCTTCCGCCAGCTCTTGCGCAGGAATTTTCCCTTGCTGCATCTTCTGATTAGCGCGTAATAAAGTACTAATGCCTTGCCGACGTAATAACTTAACCCCAACAAATGCTGTAATAATAATTAAACCTAAGGTATAGCCAATACCAATAAAGCTGTTCACTTTTAATATAACGGCAAGTTCAATTAATGGAATGATGATGAAAATAATTAATAATGGCATGTTGTTCTCCTATAACCCTGACTAAGATGGGCACTCTAACGTATATTTCAAGCCCATTTTGATACTAATGGCCCTACAACCCCATGCGTTAGTTAAGAATCGTCTAATAAAGCCTCTGCTAATTCTTACTTAAGGTTATTATTAGTCTTTTTTGAACCTTTACTTCTTTGCTGGCTCAAGGTGTCTATAATGGCTGTATTCAAAAGACTTACTGCGACTCACTGAGGGATTTTCTTATGCAACTCACTAACAAGGTAATCGCAATTACCGGTGCTGGCCAAGGCTTAGGCCGCGCAATGGCCGTCTATTTAGCCGATCGTGGGGCCGATATTGCCATCATAGATTTAAACTCAGAGCAGATGGAAGTAACCCAGCGACAAGTAGAAGCCACTGGCCGCAAAGCCGCAATTTTTCCTTGTAATGTTGCCGATGAGCAACAGGTAGAAGAAACCTTTGCTGCCATTCCAGAGCGCTTAGGCCGTTTAGATGGATTAATTAATAATGCCGGTATCCTGCGTGATGGCTTAATGGTCAAGGCCAAAGGTGATGAGGTCTCTAAGCTCTCTCTGCCGCAATGGCAGTCGGTGATTGACGTGAACCTAACAGGGGTCTTTTTATGCGCTCGTGAAGCGTCTATGCAAATGATCAAACAAGCCCAAGCAAGTAATGAAAGCTCGGATTGTGCCGGCTGTATTATTAATATCTCCAGCATCTCTAAAGCAGGCAACATGGGTCAAAGCAATTATTCAGCGGCTAAAGCCGGTGTTGCAGCCATGACCGTCACTTGGGCAAAAGAGTTGGCTCGACAAAATATCCGAGTTGCAGCCATCGCCCCTGGATTCATTGAGACTGAAATGACCCAGGGCATGAAAGCAGAGGCCTTGGCTAAAATGACCGCCGGCATTCCATTAAAAAGAATGGGTAAACCCGAAGAAATTGCGCATTCTGCAGCATTCATTTTCGAAAATGATTATTACACTGGGCGAATTATTGAATGTGATGGAGGATTACGTTTGTAAGTATTCTTCTATATCATCAAACTATGACTTTTGAAGAAACCTTATATCAATTCATTGCTGCTATACCTAAAGGTAAAGTAGCAACCTATGGCCAGCTCGCGACCCTAGCTGGCCGACCTAACGCTGCTCGTAGCGTAGGACGAACCTTAAAGAACTTACCCAAAGATTCTCAACTGCCTTGGCATAGAGTGATTAATGCTCAAGGTAAAATCAGCCTTGCCAAAGAAAGCGACGCTTGGTCACAACAACGAGACAAATTAGCAGATGAAGGCATTCTATTGCACAATGGCCGCATTCGTTTAAAGGATTACCAGTGGCAATACTAGGCAAGTCGTCAAATATGGAAAAATCAGATATTAATACCTTAAATCCCCTGCCCAATTGGTTAACACCTTTTTTTCAGCGCCGTCTACTAATCTGCCTTTTTACAGGTTTTGCATCTGGGCTGCCACTTTTCATACTTTATCAGCTCGTACCCGCTTGGTTACGCAGCGAAGGGGTCGGCTTAAAAGAAATCGGTTTTTTTGCCTTAGTCGGTATTCCTTATACTTGGAAATTCGTTTGGTCACCACTAATGGACCGCTACGCACCTTCTACTTTAGGTCGCCGCCGTGGCTGGATGTTAATTACTCAGCTATTGATGTTGGTCAGCATTGGTTTTCTTGGCTATCTTGATCCCAATACCCAACTCAGTGAAATCGCTATTCTATGCGCCGTCACCGCTTTTTTAAGCGCCAGCTTAGATATTAGTATTGATGCCTTTAGACGCGAAATATTACCCGATAGAGAGTTAGGTTTAGGTAATAGTATCCATGTAACGACCTATCGTTTAGCAGGCTTAGTACCGGGTTCACTATCGTTGATTTTAGCCGATCATTATGCCTGGGATATAGTATTTATAATCACCGCAGGGTTCTTGTCTTTAGGTATTCTAATGACGCTATTTGCTGAAGAACCTAGTAGCAATAGCCAAAGACCACTGACCCTTAAAGCTGCTATAACAGAACCGTTTCAAGAGTTTTTTAGCCGCCATGGTATCCGCTCTGCATTGTGGATTTTATCCTTTATGTTCTTATATAAACTCGGCGATAGTATGGCCACTGCACTATCGACCCCGTTTTATCTCGACCTAGGTTTTACCAAAACCGAAATTGGCCTAGTCGCGAAACACGCAGCGCTTTGGCCCGCTATTATCGGTGGTATTATCGGTGGCCTGTTAATGCTGCGCATTGGTATTAATAAGGCGTTATGGTTATTTGGCGCCGCACAAATTGTATCCATTTTAGGCTTCGCACTATTAGCAGAAGTGGGTTATAACCTGTGGGTCTTAGCCTTGGTTATTGGCTTTGAATATCTGGGGGTTGGCTTAGGAACCGCAGCTTTTGTGGCCTTCATCGCCCGCACAACGTCTCCCGCTTATACGGCAACACAACTGGCGCTCTTTACCGCCCTAACCGCGCTACCAAGAACCTTCGCTAACTCAATGACAGGTATTATTGTAGAACAGATAGGGTGGACAAATTTTTACCTATTTTGCACCGTCATTGCAGTACCTGGCATGCTATTACTCATTAAAGTCGCCCCTTGGCATGCAGAAACCGCAGACCTGAAAAAGCCCGCGCTTAATGATGACTAAGGCGGGCTTTTAAACAGGCATAAAAGAACTAAAACTGCTGTGCAGCGAAAAGAACTAAAACTGCTGTGCAGCGAAAAGAACTAAAACTGCTGTGCAG
>CAXIBC010000034.1:0-26788 GCA_964022115.1 uncultured Oleispira sp.
GGGTAATGCTTGCCCACCCCCCATGACATCCAATGCATATTGATTCATTAAGTCGACGATAGCCGCGCCGCTCATATCATCATGATAGTCGGCATTACTCGTTTTAATTATCACAACTGATAACCCAGTTCAAAAACCAGCGCAGGCCCTGCGGCCTCGACAAAACCAGCATCAACATATTCTGCAGCCAATAAGTTAGAGCCTTTTAAAGCGACAGTTAGCTTGTCATCTTGATAAGCCAAACGTAGATCGACAATTTGATAATCATCACTATTAAAACGACTTTCATATTTGTAGGTCGTTAATAGCGAGTAGTTTTGATAGAAATCAAAGCCTGCCTGTAAGGCCGTTTGGTTTTCTAACTGACCATCGGTATTTTTCAATACCGCCAACTCAGTTTCGATATTCTGAATGAGACGCGTATGGTTTAATTTAAGGGTATGCATCCCTAAGCGCAGTGCCGCAAAAGCCGAGGCATCAAACTCAAGATCAAAACCTCGGGTTTGATTATTGCCGTAGTTGCGCGCTATATGGGCAGCCGCCGCATCTTTTTCAGCCTGAGTTTTGGTGAAATCAATAGCGTCTTGGGTTTCTTTATAAAATACACTCGCGCCAATATTGACATCAGTGGAGTTCATGCGCACCCCCACTTCTGCGCTATTGGTTTTTTCCAGCTTAAGATCTTGCGAGCCAAGATCAAGCCCTGGCATATTCAGGTATAAATCATTTAACGTCGGGGTTCGCACTGACTGGCCAGCATTAACGTACATTTCAACATTTTCAGAAATCAATGCATCCAAGCCAATCACAGGTAATACAAATTGCTCACGACTATCATAATCCACATAGGATAGATTGCCGCTTATGCTAACATTCGCAACAACTCGCTGCTTATAATTGATAAACCCACTGGCAAAATGGCGCCCTTGACGGCCATCACGATTACTGTCCATATTTTCTTGGTTATATTCCACCCCAGTCGCGAAGGCGCCTTGAGCAAAGGTCAATCGAGACTGCAAAGCTTCTGTCTCGTGTTCGCTTGCGGAAGACGTAGGCTGATAAATGAAAGCATCAAAATGGTTACGCCAATTCAGACTGGCTTCCAGCTGACTGCCATTAGCAAAACGATATTGATGAATACCATAACCATGGCGCTGAGACGTACTCTCTCTCGATTGCGCCTCGGCATCGACATAAAAACGATAGGCGCCAAAATCTTTTTCGAGATAACCAAACGCAACCTGGGTCGTGGTATTGTCACCCTGATGCACGACTCGATAACTCCCTTGACCTTGGCGAGAGTCTAAGGCCTCATCTCTAAGATAGGTATCCGCTGCGCTATGATAGCCACTCATAAACTGACTGTATTCACCTTCTGTTTTCGCTAGACTTAACGCATAGCGCTCATAGTCATAGCTACCCCGCTGCAGGTTTACTTTTGCTTTACGGCCACTGTCCGTAATAATTTCTTTTCGGCTGACAATATTAATAATGCCACCATTGGCGCTAGGGCCATATTGCGCTGCACCTGGACCTTTAACAATTTCAATGCGCTCGATATCTTCAAAGGCGATAGGCAAATCAAAGTTATGATGACCCGTTTGCGGGTCGTTCATACGCATACCATCAAGTAATACTAGGGTTTGTTCGTAACTACTACCACGAATGCCCACATCGGCTTGAATACCGGATATGCCACGCTTACGCACATCGATACCCGCAACGTACTCAAGGGCATCAATAACATTATTGACCGGCAAAAGTTGCAGGTCCGCTTGCTCAAGTACTGTCACATTAAACGCGGCGGCGGCAACCGGATCAGAATAAAGACGGCCACTCACTAGCTGAGTATCTAGCTCAACATCCAGTTCTCTATCGTGGTCAACATCTAGTTCATCAAATTCACTCGCATAAGCAGAAGACAAAGCTAACCCGGTAATAGTAAGTACAAGCGGTAATACACAAAACGACGGTCTTTTCATGAGATGATTTCTTTAAATATATAAATTAATTGGCCTAATATTAACACCCGAATCGCTTTTTAGCTCTGGGGTTTGTTGCCACTTAAACCACTCTGATACGAAATATAAATCGACAAGGCAATCAAGCCCCCACCCAGCCCCAACCTCAGCAAATCTACGGTTTCAGAAAATAATACGATTGCAGCAATCACAGCTACTGGGATATAACCATTATTCATCACCGCTAGCGTCGCCGCTGATACCTGCTTGCTGCCACTATTCCATAAATAGAAACATAAGCCTGAAGCGATGACGCCCAAATAGAATAAGACCCATATTTGCTCGTAGCTAATAACCACCCCTGACCAGCTTAGTCGTGGAAAAGTCACTAAGCTGGTAAATAAAGCTGCACCCAAAAACATCCAAGCCATATTGCCTGCATTGCTATTCACATCTGCCCAGCGCTGATAATTCCACTGGCCAATGGCAAACGCAATGTTCGCTAACTGCAGTATTAGAAAACCAATAAAATAGCTCTCTTGTCCTGGCGCCTTAAATACTATGATTGCCGCCCCAGTAATACTTAATACCACAGCCCCTAGGGCCATGGATAATGTTTTGCCATCGCGACTGTTTTTATCAAATAAAATAGTTAACGCAATCACATAAAAAGGCGTAAAGATTGTGAATACCGCAACTAGGTATCCAGGCAAATATTGATATGACTGAATATAGGCTAGATACATGATACCAAACTGCACTAAGCCTAAAACCATCAAGCGCAGCCTCATACTCAGCATTGGCACTTTTAATAAAAATGGAGCGAAACATAAAAAGCATAAAAGAAGACGAATGCTCGCCACCAACCCAGAATCAAGACCCGTTAGTTTTCCTTTAATCAAACCAAAAGAAAACGCCCAAATAATGGATACTACAACTAAACGCCACATGCTTTATTACCGCGATAATGATTAAAACCCTAAGATGCGCACATCCTACCCAGATAATAGCGTCATGTTAATAGCGGTTAAGCTACGACAGGTGTTTTAAGCTATTTGAACTGATAGAATTGAACGCATATTTTTGTTATTCATATTGATTAAAACCCTAATTCTTTGGAGAGCATCATGGCTCGTTTTATCAGCTTTAATATTAACGGCATTCGCGCCCGTCAACATCAACTAGAAGCTATCAAAGAACAACTTGATCCAGATGTCATGGGTCTACAAGAAACCAAGGTTCATGATGAACAGTTTCCTCTTGCCGATGTTGAATCTATCGGCTGGCACGTCGAGTATTTTGGCCAAAAAAGCCATTACGGCGTCGCGCTCGTCTCTAAAACTAAACCTGTATTCGTGCAAAAAGGTTTCCCAAGCGATAGCGAAGACGACCAGAAGCGTTTAATCCATTGTCGTTATGAAATTGATGGTCAATTAATCGATGTATTAAACGGCTATTTCCCCCAAGGGGAAAGCGAAACGCACGAAACTAAATTCCCTGCTAAAGCTAAGTTTTATGCCGATTTAAATCATTATTTAGATAATGATTTAAAAGACGCACAAAATATTTTAATCATGGGCGATATGAATATTTCCCCAGAAGACACTGATATTGGCATTGGCGAACCTAACCGCAAACGCTGGTTAAAGACTAAGAAATGTTCTTTCTTACCCATTGAACGTGAGTGGTATCAGGATTTATTATCAAGAAATTTGACCGATACCTATCGTAAGCACTACCCCATAGCCAATGATAAATTCAGCTGGTTTGATTATCGCTCAAAAGGTTTTGCCGATGAGCCTAAGCGTGGCCTAAGAATCGACCATATTTTAACCTCGCCCGCATTAACCGATGCCTGCATTAATGCCGATATCAGTTATGATATTCGAGCAATGGAGAAACCTTCGGATCACGCACCAATATGGTCAGATTTTGATCTCAAACAATTGTAAACTTTATTATAAATGTTCTTATAAATAACCGAACAAATGTTAAACTTAAATACTAAATAATTGTCATATTCGTGATTATTAACAATAGAAGGTAAAGATATAAATGAGTTTAGAGCTATTAGCCACCCTAGAAGCTAAGATTCAAACAACACTTGAAACAATGGAACTGTTGGGCTTAGAACTTGAAGAAGAAAAGCAGCGTAATAATAAGCTGCAAGAAGAAAATACCCAACTTCAAGCTGAGCGCCAAACATGGAATGATAAAATTGTCGGTCTTGTCGATTTATTAAGAGAAGAAAGCGCACAAAATACCGATAGCTAATCTTTTTTGCACAGACCAACCTCAAGCAGATTCTGCTTGAGGTTTTTTGCTTTATTTAAGCAGTTCGCGCTGTTGCATATAATCCAACCAAGCTTTTGCGCTATTGGTTGAACTGGCTTCTTTTAGCGCTCTAGAGAAATAGACCTTAGCATTAACATAATCCTCTAGTTCAAAATACGCATTTCCTTGCATTAACAAACTCAAACCAAGCTTCTTACCACTAAGACCCAGCTCCCTTGCTTTAGCAAAATTGGTTACCGCAGCATCGAATTCTGCTTCGTCAAATTGAAGCTGTGCGCTGCGAAAATAGAGTTTCGCTGCTTCTGGCTTGGCTTTATTTAGCGCTTTCGCTTTAGCCGTCTGTAATGAATACTCAGCAGCCTGGATAAAAGCCTTAATCGCCAGCTTACGCTCACGGCTTTGCAACCAAGCCGATGCGAGTAACTTCCAATTTTCGTCATTGAGTTCAATTTTCTTCTGTTCTAGCAGTGCTAATAAAATACGCCCAGCACGCTCAGGAACCCCAGAAGTAATTAATAACTGAACCAGGAATATCAAACCATCTTCTTTCACTAGAACATTTCGAATGTGGGCCAGCTGCAATACTTTCAAAGCGTCTTTTGGTTGGTTCAATAACTGATATAACGAAGCTTGCTGTAACCAGTATTCCTCTTTAGTCTCATTCAGTTCGATCAACTGATCCAATGCGTTAATGGCCTGTGGGTATTGCTTTAACTGGTAATGGGCCGCCATTAACATCTGCAACCAATTCTCTCTTGGTGCTTCAGCTCTCTCAATGCCTTGCTTTAACCAAGTTATGGCACGCTGGAAATCTTGCTTTAATTGAAAAGCCGACCCTAGGGTGATAAAGGCCATGGCATTGGTCGAGTTTGCTTTTTCTATCTCAGCCGCTTCAATTCTTGTTTGTAAAACAGTGATAGCTTCATCTACTTGAGCATTGGCCAAATAAAGTTGTGCAACATTGGTTGCTAGGGATACAGCCTGCACCGCCTTCATTGCCTCTAGATCTAATGCTTTATTAAAATAGAGCAAGGCTTGCTGGCTATTTTCTTGGGCTAAAAATAGCTGAGCATGAATCTGGTAGGTAAGCGCTAAACCAAAACCCGGCATGAGATTTTCTTCTAAGTCGGCCAAGCTTTGCTCTACTTGAGAAAATTTATTTTCTGCCAGCAAGGCTTGAATATCATTCAGTGCTTGGTAAGTTTTAGGTGAAATCGATTGGTTTGCCGCTTGCACACTAAAAGGGAGGCATACACATAAGCTAAGCAATGAGAAAATAAAAAGACGCAACACAATATCAGCCTTTATCCAAAGTGTATTCAAGGGTTTGGGTAACGGTTTGTGCTTGTGGTTTGCCATCAATAATCTGAGGCTTAAACTTATACTTATACAAGGCCCGTATAGCCGAGCGTTCAAATACGCCCCGTGGTTTGGCTTCAATTATTTCGACTGAATCTACCGTACCTTGGTCATTAACTTCTAATCGAGCTTTAACATAACCTTCAATATTTCGGCGCTTTGCTTTACTAGGGTACTGCGCAGGCATACGCACCAAGGGGATGACATCACCATCACCGAAGCCCATACCGATTTGTGCGTCACCCAACAGACTTTTATTTGCCAAGGATAAATCCGGTGTAATATTCGGCATCTGTATAGACAGCTGTTTCATCGGCGTACTTTGCTGCGCGACTTGCTGCGGTGGCATTGGCGGTTTTTTCGGTTTAGGAGGCTCTTTCTTTTCACGCTCTTTAACGCGACTTTCACTATCTTGTTTTAAGCGTATAAAATCAATAACCGTTTGCTCACCCTGATTGGTATTTTCTGCACCATCAGTGCTAACCATGCCATTCATTACCGCAAAGATGCTGCCTGTAACAATAATAGAACATAAGAAAGCTAAAATAAGTTTCATTCTAACTACCTGAAGTTTCAGCGGATATAGAAATATTACTGACCCCAGCTAAACGTATCTGGTCCATGACTTTCACTAATAAACCAGTATTAGAATATTCATCAGCCTGAATAATAACCGCCCCTTCTGGGTTTTCAGCTTTTAAACGTTCGATGTTTGCGCGCACGGCTCGTACATCAATCGCGCGACGATCAATCCAGATTTCTCCATTCGGGCGAATGGCAACCAATATGTTACTGCCCTTTTGCTGCACCGCGGTCTCTGCACTTGGGCGGCTCACAGTCACCCCAGATTCTTTTACAAACGAGGTGGTAACAATGAAAAAAATCAGCATGATAAAAACAATATCCAACATAGGGGTTATGTCGATATCACTGTCATCGCTTTCCGTTGTGGTATGTCTTCTTCTACTCATAAATTTGCCTATTACTGTTAATCAGTAATCAATAGATCCGCTAGTCTTTGCTGACCCTGCTGGGCCAAACGCTGAAACCGCGCTTTGAAATACAAACCGGTCAATGCGATTAATAATCCTGCCATGGTTGGCAGTGTCGCTTTAGAAATACCTGCCGCCATGGCTCGGGCATTACCCGTTCCTGTGATTGCCAAGACATCAAATACACTGATCATGCCTGTTACCGTGCCGAGCAATCCCATTAATGGACAGATCGCAATCAATAGCGTGATAAAAGATAACCAAGTTTGAGTCTCTAGTTTGAACTGGCTGATCATGTAGCTGCGAATTTGCCGCGCTGTCCACGAGCTGCGCTCGCCTCGACTGACCCAACTTTCGCAATGCTTTTTAATCGCAGCTGGCATAGTGCGGTAAAAGAACCACAAGCGCTCAAGAATCAAGGTCCACAACATAAGACAGACAATCAAGATGGCATAAAGCACTGGGCCGCCACGATCAAGAAAATCAAATAGCCAAGCCAGCATATTAGGAGTCTTTCTTCTGCGAACGATTTAAATTACGCGCTTCCATTGCCGTCGCAATCAATCCCGCCGCTTGCTCATCTAAAATTTGCACCAAGCGCTTACTCTGCCCACTCACTAAGTTGTGAGATAGTAATAATGGAATAGCAGCGACTAGGCCTAATACCGTGGTGATTAATGCTTGGGAAATTCCCCCTGCCATTAATTTCGGGTCGCCTGTGCCAAAATTAGTAATCGCTTGGAAAGTAGCAATCATCCCCGTCACCGTGCCTAATAAACCTAATAGGGGGGCAATGGCGGCAAACAGTTTAATCATAGACTGTGCTTTTTCTAGCTGAGGGACTTCTTTCAAAATCGCCTCATCAATTTTAAGTTCTAGGGTTTCTTGCTCATGCTGACTATTTTCCAAAGCGGCGGCCGTGGCTAATACTCGACCTAGAGGATTGTCGTTACTAATCTGATCCAGGTTAGTAATCTGCGCTTCTACCTTTTTACGAATAGAGAACAAACTGATTAAGCGCCAAGCCGCTAATAACAAGCCAATAATGGCCAAGCCTATGATGATATAGCCGACTAAAGCTCCTTGCTTAATACGGCCAATTAAATCAGGGTTGGATAAAACCAAGCCTAATAATGCGCCGCGGGTTGGGTCTATACCTATAGCATTCACTTCCCCTGCTTCTGCCGTAAGGTAGGCCGTAATTAAGTCTGCCTGACCTGGCTGGCGAGGCATGGTAATTAACCGTCCGGTATCTTCATCGAAACGTAAATACCCCTGGTCGGTAATCGCATTAAAAGCGCCAATGCGCGTCACTAACTGCTCGCGCTCGCGGCCATCGCTTTGCACGACTTGTGTTTTAAACTGACTGATCTGACCCGTTAGTGTCATTTCTTCTTGCAAGGTTAACCACAAGGCTTGCAACTCTTTAATATTCGGCAACTCTTTCGCTTGTGAGAGTTTATCCAAATTTGCAATGCGCTGAGGTTTCTCAGCCCGGGTTAAACTCGTATGCAAGGTACCATTTAAATCATCAGCAACCTGACGTACTACACCAAACATTTCACCTAGATTGCCAATGCGTAACCGCAGTTGATCTTCTTTTTTAGCCAGTTGCTTTTCATTTTGATCAAAGCGATTTTTCAAATCACTGGCTATTTTTTGCTCTCGTTTTAACTCAGCTTTGGCGTTATTCAATAATATTTGCTGATCTTTCTTATTTTGTTTGAACTTAGTTTCGCGCTGAATATTAATCGCCGTTTCTTGCTGCTGAAATTGCTTAACTTGCTGCAATAACCCTTCAAGGGTTTTTACTTCAGCGGTCTTTACTGACGTATCCGTTGCCTGCTCTTCGCCATAAGCCGTTGCAGACAAGAATAAAGCCGTGCTTACAACAAGGGTAAATACTCTTCTAATTGAATTCATTTTATAACCCCTGCGCTGCATTATTAACTGCACTGGGTGATGCAATCGGTAAGGTTAGCAACTCTGGCGCGGCCGTTTGCCTTGCAACATCCTGAGCTTTACGCACATCCCGCAATAATGATGAGTCTAAGCGATGCCATTGGTTAGTCGTCTTATCCCAAACCCAGGCGGTATCGGCCGTTAAGGTTAAGCGATAAAGCGCCGTTCGGCCGATACGCAAATAATCGTAAACAATCAAATCATCCGCTTTTTCACGATAAGTTTCTAAGGTGCGGCCATACTCAACTTCAATTTGAAAAGCCTCTAAGACACGGCGGTACTTTTCAGAAATCGTAATATCCGCCCGGGTCATTAATTGACGTAATTTAGATAACCGTATGGCTCTCTCTTTTTGTAAGAAAGGTAAATCCAATTGGGTGAACTGCTCTAATGAATCCAGCATTTGACTCATTAGGGGTAAAATACCCTGCTCAGTAAATTCGATATCGCGAATTTGCTGGTCGATCTTATTGATTTCAGCGGATTGGTTTTCAATAATCGCCGACATTTGCTGGTTATAAAGTTTTAACTGGTCAATTTCACCATGAGTCGCGCGAAAATCGAGCAATAACCCCTGATAAGCATCATCTAGCTGATCAACCTTTTGCTGTGACCCTGCCGCCCGCACTGCATCTTTTCCAATTTCAGTACGGCCATTTTGTAATGTGTCTTCCGCGGCATTCGCCACTAGCCCTAAACCCGATACTAAGCTGGACGTTACTAACAAGGATAGCGCTGTCTTATACCAAGACAATTTCATGAAATTTCCTGCCTTTCAATAAAAAACCGCTGATAGCTATTGTGAACATAGTTAACAGCGGCTTATGAACTCACAATAATGAAGAGTTAATAAATCACAATTTAATTGAGAATCATTCTATTCTACAGCTCGATTGCATTCAATCCTAATTTTTCCGCAATATCACCAGTACCCTTAGGCGCCAATACAGCCTTCTTACCTTCACTGGCCAATAAATAGGTCTCAATAACGCGCTTCACATCGGCTAGGGTTACCGCCAATAATCCTTGGCGATAGGCTAAACGACGCTCAGGTGTACGGCCTGCTTTTAAGGCATGGTGAATAGATTTTGCTTCTCCTGCAGGCGAACTAGGACGATCCATAGAGCCAATGATGCCGAGAATGGACTGCTCAACTAAGCTTTCATCTTTAGCATCATTCAAGATCCACTGGATGGATGCATTAAAGTCATCAAACGTCCCTTCAATGCGTGGATCTCGATACGAATAGAATTTGAAAATCCCTAAGCTTGAATCTTGGCTAGCCCCAGCACCATAAGCGCCACCCTGCTCACGAATCGCCGTATGTAAAAAGCCATTTCGCAATATGCCCGCCGCCACGGATAGCGCCGGAGCGTCTGGGTGAAGTTGATTAACCGTAGGAAAGGCCATCGCACAGAAATTAACCTGGCTATCGACCATCCAATAATTATGCAGCGCACTGCTGGCTAATGCTTTAGCATCGCTAGGCTGGATATCAAATGCTGCCTCAGCATATTCTTGCTGCCAAGCCGTAACGGATTGGCTATGGGCCGCTAGTTGTTCTTTATCTTGAATCAATAATACTTCAGTCGGCTGACTGATCACTTTTTGCTGCAAGGCTTGCAGCTCAGCCGCCAATATCTTGCTTTGCTCAGACGACTCTTGGCCGAAGCTATTTTTTAATCTTTGGGTTAATGGCAAGCCTGAGATATCACTCATCATGGCCGCATGCTCTGTCACCTGAGCCGCCGCAACCTGCATCGCTAAGCCATGACCATTACCGGTAATACCCTGCAAGCGACGCGCACTCACTTGCTCAGCCAGCTCGCCAATACGTTCAATATCAGAGAAGTCGGCTTGGAGAACGGTTTCCCGCATTAAATCGCTGAATTCTTTTTGATTGCTCGCGAGGGCTTTACCGGAAAAGGTATAATAAGCCAGCATTTCATCTTGCTGGTTATCACGACTAACCGCTTTCGGTTTAATGCTTGCGTAGCTTGAGATGCCACCACAATAAGCGGCTTGCTTTTGCTGCTGCTCTAAATAATTGCCACTGGCGCCGACCTCTGTCCAGGTATATCCCAATAAGGGTAATAGCTGTAATTCTTGAGCATTTAAGGGCGGCAAGTTGGTAATTAACTGCTGATAAACAATACCGTTAGTGCCAACGCTATAACTGGTGGTATTTGCCGCTAACTTAGCGGCTGTGCGAGTCGCGTCATCATCGGCTTCTGGGTATTTAATCTCAGCAGGGACGTCTGCAAGACCGACGGAAGGTAATAGGTCACCATCGTCTTCTTGCTCTTGTCGTGCTTTTAGCTGCAAGGCTTGCTCAATAATAGATTGTGCTTGCTCATCGTTTAACTCGGCCTTCATTTTAGCCAATTTAGTTTTTTCAATACGCAGCTCTTCGGCGCCTAATTCACTATCTGGGCGTAAGCTCAAACGAATGAAGTGACGATTACTGAGTAATAAATCCTTCACCAAGTTCTGAACAAATTCTGGATCTTTTGCATCTTCTTTCAACGCCGCTAACGCAGGTTCAATATTGATCATGGCCACAGGGTCACCATAATGGGTAGCGGCGCTCATGCCACTAAAGATCAACTGCATGCCATACGGGTGACTATCACCACCGATTTCACGCTGATGAAATTCCAACTGATGCAATACTGAATCGATCTCTTCTTGGGCAACCCCCTTGTCAGCCACTTCATTTAATATTTCGAATACTAGCGCCTCAAAAGCGTCGGCATCCGCAACATTACTGCCTTCAATGCCGCACATAAAGCTCATTTCACGATTAGAATCTTCCAAACCACACATAGGGGAAGGCGAAGCAGCAAACTCACATTTCTCTAGTGCTTTACGCAAAGGAGATGCACTATTATCAAGTAATAACTGGGACAATAAATGCGCTTCTAACTGTTCTTTTAAATTGGCAGATTCGCCCAATAACCAAGCGATGACGTGATGGGTTTTATCCTTCAATGCCTCTTCATTATCACTTTCAATCGCATAGGATTCTTCAACCCGTATCGGCGCGGCAAGGCGCTGCTCTAGCGGTACTGACCATTGCTGTTCTTGTTTATCGAACTTGGCGAGCGCTTGCTGGTCGATTTTCTCATGCAGCTCTGCCACATCCATATCACCAAACGTCATGAAGATGGCGTTGCTTGGGTGGTAATGGCTTGCATAAAAAGACTTCAATTGCTCATAGGATAAGTTAGTGATTTCAGCCGGCTCACCACCACTATTATAATGATAGGTATTGGTCGGGAATAAATGCTTACTGATCTTTTGCCACAATTGGCTGACCGGCGAAGACATGGCGCCTTTCATTTCATTGAAGACGACACCTTTATAAACCAGGTCTGTGTCTTTATTTTCCATCTCTTCGAATTCAACGCGATGCCCTTCTTGAGCAAAATCCAGTTCATCTAAACGCGCAAAGAAAACCGCATCAAGATATACACTTAATAAATTATCAAAGTCTTTATCGTTTTGAGAGGCAAAAGGATACGCTGTCCAGTCACTGCTGGTCATAGCATTCATAAAGGTATTCAGAGAGCGACGCGTCATCATAAAGAACGGATCACGTACAGGGTATTTTTCACTGCCACATAGCGCCGTATGTTCGAGTATGTGCGCGACCCCAGTACTGTCTTTGGGCATAGTGCGCAGCGCCACCATAAATACCTTTTCTTGGTTATCGCCAGCAAGGTGATAATGAACGGCACCGGTTTTTTTATGCTGATAATGCTCAACGGTTAAATTAAGTGAACTAACTTCTGTACTGCTAACAAATTCAAATGCAGTGTTAACCTGAGTCATATCTTGCTGTGCCTCTATCTGTGCTTTATGGTGTATTTTACTATAAAAGCACAAGTATCTTTGTTACGGCCTTGATAATCAATGAGTCGATGGAAATGAGTTCTAAATATATGTCTTTATCCGCAGAAAACTTAACAACCATAGCCCAGCAGTTCCCAGTTAATGATCAATGTTTGTACTTAAATCACGCCGCCGTGGCCCCTTGGCCTAAATGCACCAGCGAAGCCGTGCAAGCCTTCGCCCAAGAGAACTGTCAAACAGGGGCGCAAGGCTATCTGACCTGGTTGAAAAAAGAACAAGATTTGCGCTCTAAACTCGCCAAATTGGTTGGCAGTAAAAATGAAGACTGTATCGCCTTGGTTAAAAATACCTCGGAAGCACTCTCTATTGTTGCTTACGGCTTAGATTGGCAAGCGGGGGATATCATTCTCATTAGCGATGATGAATTCCCCTCTAATCGCATAGTCTGGGAATCACTCGCACAAAAAATTGGTATTCGGGTTAAGCAAGTGGCTATTTCAGCCGAAGACCCAGAAGCCGAGATTCTAGCCGCTATTCATTCTGCCAGCGAAAAACCCAAACTCATTTCCATCAGCGCCGTGCAATACGCCTCGGGCATTAAGCTAGATTTGGCAAAGCTGGGGGAAGCTTGCAAAATTCATGATGTTTTATTTTGCGTGGATGCTATACAAGCCGTTGGTGCCATGGAGTTTAACTGTGACGATTGGCATATCGACTTCGCTATGGCTGATGGCCATAAGTGGATGTTAGGCCCTGAAGGACTGGGATTTTTCTTTGTTAAACAAGAACACATTCAGAACCTGAACCTCTATCAGTACGGCTGGCACATGATTGAAGGCGCAGGAGATTTTTCTATTAAAAACTGGCAGCCGGCCAATAACGCTAAGCGTTTTGAATGTGGTAGTCCTAACATGCTGGCCGGTTACGCCCTTGAGGCCAGTACTGATTTATTATTACAGGTTGGGCTTAACCAAGTCGCCCAGAGGATTGAATACAATCACGCTTATCTGGTCGAAAAGTTGCTAGCTTTAGGCGCCGAAATACTTTCTCCCCTCGATCCTAAGGTGCGGGCAGGTATTGTAACTTTCAGGTTTGACGGTATTGACTCAGCCCAGCTGTATCAACAGCTGATGAATAAGGGAGTAGTGTGTGCTAATCGCGGTGGTGGTGTACGCTTTTCGCCGCACTTCCATACAACAGAGCTGTGTATGGAAGCGGCTATCAAGGTTTTACGGTCTTTAGTGTAATTCAAATGTGATCGTTATCGGTGGAATTCACCCGCCCTTTCAGGCTGGTAAGTGACTTCTTTGATTTTCACTTTAATTAGGCCTCCACCTGGGCGTGGCCATTCAATCTCATCCCCTTGAGATAAGCCCAACAAGGCACTACCAACCGGGGCCAAGATGGATATTTTTTCACCACCTTGGTCAATATCTTTTGGATATACTAAGGTTAAAACAAACTCTTCTTGAGTCGATTCAACGATGAAATTCACCGTTGAATTCATCGTCACAATATTGCTAGGCACTTCGTTTGGCTCTACGATATTGGCTCTATCCAGCTCCGCTTCTAGTTCTTGCGCCCCAGTTATTTTCGCAGTTGTCGACTCAATTAATTTATATAATCTATCTGCATCCAATGTGGAGATAGTTATTGCTGGTCTTATATTCACTCTACATCCTCACAATTTATTTCAATCAAACAACTCTGCAAAGCAGTTATTATCATTAACGTCAATTACGGTATGAAAAGCAACAAAAGAAATAGCGGATCTGTAGCTACGGATCTCTAGCTACGGATCTCTAGCTACATAGTATGGGTAATACGATCGGATGATAAAGCCCCTGCAAGATAGGTTTCAATCTTATCTTTTGCCATACTATCGTCACCGGTAAATTGCACCCCAATACCCGCCACTTTGTTGCCTTGAGCGCCTTTCGGTGTCACCCAGATGACCTTGCCAGCGACAGGAATTTTCTCAGCTTCTTCCATCAATTTCAGCAGCATGAATACTTCTTCACCCAGCTGATATTGTTTATTGGTTGGAATAAATAGACCACCACCTTGAATAAAAGGCATATAAGCTGCGTACAATACAGCCTTATCTTTAATGGTGAGGGATAAAATACCACTTCTAGGATTCATATTGGCCTCTTCTCAAATAACGTTTAAGCTGGCGATGTAAATGACTGCTGCCAATCAAGTAACAGTGATTCTATTAATAACGATGCATTATAATTGCCTTGCCCAGCGACCAGACGACCTGCAACTTCTTGTAACTTATTTTGCAAGGTTAGCAGCTTTAGCTTAGATACGGTAGCGACTAACTGCGATAGCCATGGCGCCTGCTGAGGGTGGCTAATTTGTGAAGGCTGGGCCCCTAAACCCAACTTCATAATATCTAGGCTTAATCCTGTCCACCAGTTAATGGTATCCAATAAATCAAACTTTGCTAATGCCTTGCTCACGTCTTGTAATTGCTGCTGACCCGATAACCATTGCTGCATTAAGTTAACATAGGCCGCATCTTGCGCCAGAGACCCCTCGCGCAGCCAAGACTCAGCTTTTAACGGCCCTCCTGCACATTGTGCTAGGGCTAATACTAGGTCATCTGGCGAGGCATTAGGCAAACGCTCCCCGAGCCAAGTTAAGGCTTGCTCGGTACTTGGTGGATGCAAGCTAATGCGCTGCGTTCGACTGCGAATGGTGGGTAGCACAGACCCTAGACGCTCTGCCATAAGCAATAAATAGGTTTCACCCGAAGGTTCTTCCAAGGTTTTTAACAGGGCATTTGAGGCGTTGATATTCATTGCCTCTAGCGGATAGATTTGCACTACCTGACAGGCGGATATCTGCGGGGTTTTTGCTAAGAACTCATTCAGCTCACGCACCGCATCCACCTTAATCTGCTTACCCTTTGCTTCTTGATCGCAAATAAAATAATCAGGGTGGCTGCCAGCATCAAATAGTTTACAACTGTGGCATTGGTTGCAATAACTTGTCTGCTTAGCGCTTTTTTTATCGCCAGCCTGACACAATAGAAATTTGGCCAGCTTAAACGCTAATGGGCGCTTGCCAGTACCGGCATTACCAAGCAATAAAGAGGCGTGAGGTAACCCTGCCCCATGATAGCGCTCAATCAGCCCGTGCCACAGCTCGTTTAGCCATGGAATGTCTTGTAATAATACTTGCCGCGCAATACGAGCTTGGCGCGCAACTTCTGCCTCATCAACAGCCATTAGCGAGACCCCGCCGGCAAGCGGCTTGCATCATTCAGCATTTGCTCCAGCGCGGCTTTCAGGTCACTTTGCACCTCGGCTAAAGATTGTCCAGCGTTGATCAGCTGTACTCGTTTAGGTGCCCCTTTAGCAATGGCTAAAAAACCTTCCCGTACACGAGTAAAGAAATCCAACTGCTCTACTTCAAAGCGATCCGCTGGGCCGCGTGCTTTGGCTCGGCCCATACCCACTTCAATGGGGGCATCCAATAAGAAGGTTCTATCGGGCTCGATGCCCAATTGAGCAATCTCTTTTAATTGTGTAATTAAACTCAGGGCTAAACCACGACCATAACCTTGGTAAGCAATGGTGGAATCGGTAAAGCGATCGCATAATACCCAGCAACCTCTGGCCAGTGCCGGTTTCACTAGTGCTTCAATATGTTGGGCACGCGCGGCAAAGACCAATAATAATTCAGTCACATCACTCATGCGTTCATTATGGGGCTTTTTCAGTAATTGCTCGCGAATGATCTCAGCGATTTCGGTACCCCCAGGCTCTCGAGTCACGAGCACTTCAAAGCCTTGCTGCACCAATAATTGGCGACAAAACTCAATATTGGTCGATTTACCGACCCCTTCTCCCCCCTCAAAGGTAATGAATTGGGCTGGAGTAATGTTTTGCTCGCTCATGTTCTCGGTCATATCTACTTCTATTTAATCTAAAGCGTATTAGTTCGCTACTGGCGCAGAGCGGTAATCTTTACTGCGGCGGAAAATTTGATATTTGCGTACGGCGCGATTATGTTCCGCTAAATTAGTGGAGAAATAATGACTACCATCCCCTTTAGCAACAAAGTATAAGCTATCACCACTATCGGGATTCAGTGCCGCATTAATCGCAGCACGCCCTGCTAACGCAATAGGACTAGGCGGTAAGCCTTTATTTCGATAGGTATTATAGGGGTTTGAACGATCGCGCAAATGCTTCTTACGCAGATTTCCTTGATAGCTTTCACCTAGCCCATAAATGACCGTAGGATCCGTTTCTAAGCGCATATTTTTATGCAAACGCCGAACAAATACACCGGCAATTTCAGGGCGCTCACTGGCTTGGCCCGTCTCTTTTTCAACGATGGAGGCCATGATCAGTGCCTCGTAGGCGGACTGATAAGGTAACGCCTTCATTTCTTTGGCGGCTACCTTATCAAGATAAGCCTCCCACTCCTTAGATAAAACCGACTGCATACGAAGATGAGCTTGTTTTAATATCGAAGAAACACTGTCTCCAGCCTGATAAACATAAGTATCTGGATAAACCCAACCTTCGGCTAGCTGGTCTAAGCCTAGAATATCGCTCACATTTTTCGTTGTTAATGGCTGTACGTCTTGCATTAGTTTAGGCGCCTGCTGTAGTCGTACTAACGCATCCGATAAACGCGTTCCCTCAATAAAGCTAATCTTGTAGCGCTTACTAGCCCCTTGGGTCAATAAGGTTAATACTTGATAAACCTTAGTATTAGCGGGTATTTCAAACTCCCCAGGTTTTAACTGTTTAGCATTATCTAATACCCGCGCTTGCACCAATAAGATCTTAGCGGAAGGCAGCCAGCCTTGTTTTTGCCAATCATAAGCGAGTTGAGATAATGTTTGGCCTTTTTTAATCTCTACCAAGATACTGCTTTGGTCTTGGCTCAATACGATCGGTTGCTGCGCAAGGTAAGCAAAGCCTGCAATGAGAATAACAAGACCCAGCAATAATAGGGTGAATAATTTTTTGAACATAAAGGGTGATAACCTTATTTTGGCTTGTGGAACATTGTTAATATCAAACAACGAATTGTTGATTAAAATTCATGGCCAAAACATCAATCTTATTACTTTGGGCAATGGCTTGACCATCTATTTGTGAGACAGGCTGAATACCCATGAGGCTATTGGTTAAAAAAACCCCATCAGAAGTCAGTAGCTGGTCCAGTTTGGCACCCTTTTTAATGATAACAGCTCGCCCTTGGTTATGCTGGTCAATAAGCCAGCGTCGAACGCAGCCATCAACTCCCTCTTGACTTAAATCAGGGGTAAAAAGCTGGTCACCTTTCAGCCAGAAAATATTAGACATAGTGCCTTCTATTACATCCCCATCAAGGTTAAACATAATACCTTCATCAAAGTCATCCTGTTCCCACTCTGAGCGCGCCATAACCTGGTCAAGGCGATTGAGGTGCTTAAGCCCAGCTAGGGAAGGCTGCCGTGATAACGTGTGCCGACACAAGGCTAAGCGGAACGTTTTTTTGGCAGCCAACTTAGGCAAGTCAGTGACTTTCAGCCACCAGTTAAGCTGCACAGTTTTAGGAATTTTATATCCTCTTGGCCCCTCGCCACGACTGATAACTAATTTGGCGCAGGCGTCATCAATCGTCGCCAGTTTTTCGGCAACAAATAACGGCCACTGAGATAGAAAATTCGCCAAAGGTAAATTAAGCGCTGCTTGGGATCGTAATAATCTCTGCTGGTGGTATTCCCACATTGGAATAGTCCCATTAGAGATTCGTATTGTTTCAAATACACCATCACCATACTGCAGAGCCCTGTCATTAAAACTTATGCATTGATCTGCACTAGCAGCACAGTCACTACCGGTATGGTTAGTGACTAGCGCCCCATTGGCGAATAATAATTCCATATAAAACGTATTTACCTAATTGTTATAAGCTATCTGTTATGAGCTATGTGGTTGCACTATTTTTAATAACCAAGCCACTAGGGCGTTATTTTCTTAAATAGTAATGACCCATTTGTACCACCAAAACCAAACGAATTTGAGATTGCCGCATCTATGTTCATTTTACGCGCAACGTTAGGCACATAATCCAGATCGCAGCCTTCACCCGGCTCATCCAAATTAATTGTGGGTGGAGCAATGCTTTCAGTGATCGCCTTAATGGTGAAAATGGCTTCAATCGCACCGGCCGCACCTAATAAATGACCCGTCATAGATTTAGTGGAAGAAACAGCTATTTTATCCGCATGCGGGCCAAACAGACCTCGCACTGCAGACGTTTCTGCAATATCACCCGCATGAGTAGAAGTGCCATGGGCATTAATATACTGCACTTGGTCAGCTTGCATGCCCGCATCATTAAGGGCATTTTGCATGGCCGCTTGCGCCCCACTGCCATTCTCTGGTGGACTGGTAATATGATGAGCATCATCACTCATACCAAAACCTGCTAGCTCAGCGTATATAGTCGCACCGCGTTTTTTCGCATGCTCGTATTCTTCGAGTACCAAAACCCCTGCGCCATCTCCTAAGACAAAACCATCGCGGTCTTTATCCCAAGGGCGGCTGGCTTTTTCTGGCTCATCATTGCGTGTCGACATGGCGCGCGCCGCCGCAAAGCCACCCACCCCTGTCGCACAGGTTGCCATTTCTGCACCACCGACTACCATAATATCGGCATCACCATACGCTATGGTACGCGCGCCATAACCAATATTATGAGTACCGGTAGTACAGGCGGTAGCGATAGCAAAATTCGGCCCTTTCAAACCGTATTTAATTGCGATATTTCCTGCGGCCATATTGACGACAGTGGCAGGAATGAAAAAAGGAGAGACGCGACGCGGTCCTTTTTTCTCTATCTCTAAGCAGGTCTTTTCAATGGTACTGATACCACCGATCCCTGAACCGACCGCAACACCGATCCGACTGGCATCCACTTCAGCAGTTTCAATATTCTTATCTAGCTTGGCATCCTTCATTGCTTGATAACTTGCCGCCAAAGCATACTGCAAAAATATATCAATCTTGCGCGCATCTTTAGTGGTTAAATCATACTGAGTAATATCAAAATCTTTAACTTGACCCGATATCTGAGTCGCAAAACCTTCACTATCAAATGATTCTATTTTGCCAATGCCGCTTTTACCTGCGACCACTGACTGCCAGCTAGCTTCCACCGTATTTCCTAGTGGGCTGATCATACCTAAACCTGTGACAACGATTCGACGCGAGTTCATAGATTCTCGATCCTTCTCAATAATTTTTGATGCTTACAACCTTTTAAGATTTAAGCACAAGCGAAACAATGACAACTAATATAAACGATTTATTTTCTGTCTATCCAGACAATAAAAAAGCCGCAATCTAAACAGAGGCGGCTTTTTTTGAATTATCAATTCTATTATCTCAATAGAAAATCGAAACCGATAATTCTAGTATCAACTCATTATATGACTGCGATATTAAAGATGCGCAATAATGTAATCAATAGCTTCTTGAACGCTGGTTAATTTTTCAGCATCTTCGTCTGGAATTTCAGTTTCAAATTCTTCTTCAAGTGCCATTACTAATTCAACCGTGTCTAGAGAATCAGCACCTAAGTCATTTACGAAAGATGAAGTTGATTTAACTTCTTCTTCTTTAACGCCTAACTGTTCGATTACAATTTTCTTTACACGTTCTTCGATGTTACTCATGTTTTACTTCCTAAGTTCATTAACCCATGTTCATGCCACCATTCACATGAATGGTTTGGCCTGTTATGTATGCTGCATCGTCACTGGCTAAAAAAGCAACGCTGCCTGCAATTTCGTGTGTTGCGCCCATACGTTTCATTGGGATGGACGCTAGGATGGCTTCTTTTTGATTTTCTGGCAAGCCATCTGTCATATCTGTAGCAATAAATCCTGGCGCAACCGCATTAACCGTGATGTTGCGACTGGCAATTTCTTGCGCCAAAGAGCGCGTTAAGCCCTCTAAACCGGCTTTCGCTGCTGAATAATTAACCTGTCCAGCATTGCCCGTTGTGCCTATGATCGAGCTAATGTTAATAATGCGGCCTTCGCGCGCTTTTATCAACGGCTTAATTAAGCTTTTGCAAACTCGATAGACTCCTGAAAGATTGGTATTGATCACATCCAACCACTCATCGTCTTTCATACGCATAAAAATATTATCGCGCGTAATGCCAGCATTATTAACAACCACATAAGGCGTGCCGTGCTTGGCTAAAAATTCGTTTATCGCGATACCTACTTGCTCTGAATCCGAAATGTTTAAAACAAAGGCATCATGTTCACTACCTAAAGTTTGTAACTCATTTCTCAGGTTTGCACAACCGGCTTCCGACGTCGCTGTGCCTACAACCTTGTAACCCTTTTCAATCAAGGTAACCGCAATACCTTTACCAATACCACGACTGGCACCTGTTACTAGTGCTAATTTCTTATCCATCATTATTTTCGCCTTTAATTGCGCTTAATAATTTCTCAAAGCTAGCACAATCACCCGTGCTTAGAGTTGTTAAACTTTTATTAATCCGCTTATTCAGACCACTAATGACCTTACCAGGCCCAACTTCAATGGCTAATTCTGCACCATGACTCGAGGCTTCCACAGCACCAATCCAGTTCACCGGACTATACAGTTGCTCAACTAAGCGCTGCTTCATATCTTCTACCGAGCTAATGGCATTAGTCGCATTATGGTAAACATCAAACTTAGCTAGCGACCATTCCACCCCAGCCAATGCCTCAACAAAGGGCTCTGCAGCTTGTCGCATTAACGAAGAGTGAAAAGGACCACTGACCTGTAAAGGCAAAGCGCGTTTTGCCCCAGCCTCTTTGGCTAGCAAGCACGCCTGTTTAATTCCCGCGTCAGTACCGGCAATAACGATCTGACCTGGGGCATTAAAGTTCGCTGGCTCAACAATACCTGCATTACTGGCATCATTACAAACTTGCTCAATTTGCTGACGATCCAAACCAAGAATGGCCGCCATACCACCTTCTCCGGCAGGAACAGCGGTATCCATTAGCTCACCACGTTTTTTAACTAAACGTACGGCATCTTGCAAAGACAGTATTCCAGCAGCGTACAGTGCAGAATATTCACCAACAGAATGACCCGCCGCCGCGATTACATTAATTTCATCACCGACCTCTTGCTGAATAACATTCCAGATAGCCGCACTGGCTGCCACTAAAATAGGCTGGGTATTGACCGTTAGATTTAATTCTTCCGCAGGGCCATTTTGTACCAGCGCCCAAAGATCTTGGCCTATTGCTCTAGAGGCTTGTTCAAACGTTTCTTTAATAATTGGATATTGCTGCGCTAAATCAGCCAACATACCTAGATGCTGAGCACCCTGACCCGGGAAATACAAAACGACCTGCTTCATCAAAACCTCTTTATCAAACCAAACTGCACCAAACCAATTGCATCAAAATACACATTAACGATGACTAACAATGACTACCGATAAATAACTGGGCTTATTATGGGGGAAAAATTATTACAGTAAAGAGAAGCTCAGGCATGAAAGCAGTGATTTTTTCTACATGATGCATTAAAAAAATAAAAACGGTTATTTATTAAACAAAAAGAGCGTGCCGTTACCCAGAAAGCTGATCAAGCTCCCCCAGCATGCGTAAAGCCGCTCCAGACTCAACCTCAGCTAGCGCGTAACGAAGTGAATGATAAAAAGCATCTTGATCTGACTTGCCATGACTCTTTACGACTAAACCATTTATACCGAGCAGTAATGCACCACTATGCGCAACAGGATCTAGCTGTTGTTTAAATCGTTTAATAATAGGATTAGCGATCAAAGCCAATACCTTGCCCGCTATACTTGAGCTAAGCATAAGATCAAGCTGTTGCGACACATGAGCAAGCAAACCTTCACTGGTTTTAAGCGCGACATTTCCATGAAAGCCATCACAGACTATGATATCAAGCTTGCCTTGATAAAGTTCATCCGCCTCAACAAAACCGACATAATCAATTCCCTCAAGCGCTGCAATCATTTGCCCAGCCAAGCGAATCTCTTCAGTACCCTTACAGGCTTCTTTACCTATATTCAATAAACCAAGCTTTGGTCGCTCAAGACCTTGCGCTTTGCGCCAGGCAGTCGACAATATGGCAAACTGATACAGGCACTCCGCACCCACATTGATATTGGCGCCAAGATCAAGCATCAATAACGGCTTGCCCGCGGTTGGAATATCCCGCGCTATGGCAGGTCGATCGATATCAATAAAGGTCGATAAGAGGTAACGAGAGAGTGCCAATAAGGCGCCAGTATTACCACAACTTATACAAGCTTGGGTATCACCATTAGAGAGACTTTTCAGCGCTAGGGCCATGGTCGAGTTTTGCTTACGGCGCAACGCATGAGAAGGCGTATCCGACATGTCGACGGATTGCTCACAATAATGAATCTGTAACCTAGGTTTTATTTTAGCAAAAGATGCAGCAGAGGCTTCACTATCTAACCAAGTGGACTCTGAAGAGGAAACATAAAACTGAATAGAGAGATCGCTACGCTCGGCAAGAATTTGCTGCGTTGCTTGAAAAGTAACGCGGGGACCTAAGTCCCCGCCCATAGCGTCTACTGCAAGAGTAAACGTCATGACTTATTCGTCGTTACCAGTCTCCACGACTTTCTTACCGCGGTAGAAACCGTCAGCAGTAACGTGGTGACGACGGTGAGTTTCACCAGTCGTTTGATCTGTAGATAGAGTTGCAGACTCTAGAGCATCGTGAGAACGACGCTGACCACGACGTGAACGAGTTACTTTACTTTTTTGAACAGCCATTGTTGTAGGCTCCTAACTTAACGCTATTTCGATTTTAACTGTTGTAGTACGGCAAAAGGATTATCCTTTTTATCCGCAACTTCAACCGGTTCCGTTTCAGCCTTAGGCTGCTTTATTTCACACTCCCCTTGCGCATGATATGCAAACATAGGAAGCGCTAGTATTAGCTCATCTTCAACCAGCTCCCACGGATCAATGTTGCCATTGTGATCCATTATTGCTGGTTCGTACTGCTTAGGCAGATGTTTCGCTTTCTCATCAGAGAAGGCTAAACCGATCTGGAACTCCCCTCGCACATCGAGTACCACAGCATCTAAGCAACGCTGACATACCATGGTAGCTTTTGTTGAGCATTCGCCGTCTATGAACATATGATCATCAGCATCACGCTGAAAGGCCAGTTTATAAGCAACTGGCCCATTCACACCTTCAACGGCTTCCTGAAAACGTTTAAATAAATTTATATCTAACGAGCCGCTTAAAACCGTCTCATTATCTACAAATCGTATGGCATCTAAACGTTTAGGTAAGGCTGCCTCAGCCATAGATGGCGACATAATAGGCATCCGCTTATCCTGTGTCAAAATTATTTACCCTTTTTTCAATATTTATTATGCAAATCAATGCAGTTGCCTATTAATTTGCAGCTACTTATCAATTTACAGGTGCCTATCAATTTAACTGCAAAGCAGGCGCTGTAACCGCAGTCGCTATACCTGCACCAATACTAGCACCTAATTTCTGCACCAAAGACTCCCAAGGATCAGGTTGACGAGTGAAGTTTATCACTTCTTCGGTATTAAATTTAGTCCGAACCAAGGCACTTGTTGATGACAAACCATCAATTAGCCCCATTTCAACCGCCTGCTCACCAGACCACACTAAGCCACTGAACATATCTGGGGTTTCTTTTAGGCGCTCACCACGACCGAGTCGAACCTGCTCAATGAACTGATTATGCGTGACTTTCAAGACACCCTGCCAGAATTTCTTTTCTTCTGGATTTTCTGGCGAGAAAGGATCTAAAAACCCTTTATGCTCACCCGAGGTATATAAACGACGCTCAATCCCAAATTTCTCCATCGCCCCAGTAAAACCAAAACCTGAACCTACTACGCCAATTGACCCGACCAAACTGGCCTTGTCGGCATATATTTCATCCGCGGCGGCGGCTATGTAATAAGCACCTGAAGCACCTAGATCAGCAATGACAGCGTAAACTGGCAAATCACGAATTTCTTTTAAGCGCTTAATTTCATCATAAACATAACCCGATTGTACCGGACTACCCCCTGGACTATTAATGCGCAATACCACACCTAATACCATCTCGTCTTCAAACGCATCTCGTAAGGCTGTAATGAGGTTGTCTGCACTAGCATCTTCCGTTGCTGCAATCATCCCATTCACTTCAATGATAGCGGCGTAAGGCTCAGGTCCACCACGAACGACCCCACCCACAGGGGTATTCCACATCACAGCAATAGCAATGACATAGGCTAGGGTAGCTAATTTAAAAAATATCCCCCAGCGGCGAGATCTTCTATGCTCATCCTGCAGCCCTGTCACGACCTTCTCAATTAACTTCCATTCTTTATTCGAATTAGGGTAATCAACCGGGTTTTGGTTATCCATTTTCTTTTATCCAATCTAATAAATCAGTCAAATCATGACACAAGGCTTTAGCGCCTGATGCCTGTAATATCTTACTTTCATGGGCGCCATGAGTCATACCCACAGAATCCATATTAATTGCTTTTGCCATATCCAGATCGAAACTGGTATCTCCGACCATCAAGGCTTGCTCCGGAGACAGGTTTAATTCACTAAGAATTTCTACCAACATGTGGGGGTCGGGCTTTGAGGTTGTTTCATCAGCGCAGCGAGTAATAGCAAAAACATCTCGTACTGCCATACCATCAAGCATTTCATCTAGACCTTTACGAGTTTTACCCGTGGCAACGGCTAAAACATACCCTAAGCCCTTTAACTGTTCAAAGAAATCGTGCGCTGTCGGAAAAAAGTCCACGTGAATACGGCTATGGTTTGAGAAGTTCGCTGAGTACTGAGCTCGCATTTTCTGCAACTGCGCATCTGAAATCAAGGGCCATAATACCCTCAGCGCCTCAGGCAATCCCAAACCAATAATCTGTTGAATAGCATAATCCGTTAGCTTAGGTAGGCCAACTTCTGCCGCCGCCATTTGCATGCTATCCACAATACGTGCGGTAGAATCGACTAGAGTGCCATCCCAATCAAAAATAATAACGCTATATTTATTGCCTGACTGAAGCTTGCTAGATGTCAAAAGTTAAACCTTCTTTTTCTTTATATTTCAAAAACTTACCTTCCAAAGGAGATGTAATTTCTAACAACTCCTCCGTCATAGGATGTACAAAAGCCAAACGATAAGCATGCAAACACAAGCGTTTTATCCCTACTTGCTTATCAACTGCTTGCTCGACTTTATTGAGATATTTAGCATCCCCAGCGATCCCACAACCCACATACTGGCAATGCACACGAATCTGATGAGTACGCCCCGTAATGGGTCTAGCTTCGACTAAGGTGTAGCGACTTGAGCGGTCCAATACTTTAAATTTGGTTAACGAAGGTTTGCCATCTTCTTCAACCCGCACAATTCGCTCACCACCTTGCACTTCATTCTTTTTAAGTGGCGCATCGACCTTATCTTGAAAATCTGGCCAATCACCATGCACTAACGCAAGATAGCGTTTATCAATGGCCTTTTGCCCTTGAAAGAGCTTTTGCACAGCCACTAGGGCTGAACGTTTCTTGGCAACCAAGATCACCCCAGAGGTATCTCTATCTAAGCGGTGCACTAACTCTAAAAATTTCTGCTGCGGCCGCATGGCACGTAGCAGCTCGATGAGACCGAGTTTAATACCACTCCCCCCATGAACCGCCATACCACTGGGCTTATTGACCGCAATATAAAATTCATCCTCAAACAGAATGCTGTTTTTGATGACTTCAGCCTGCGTCGTCGGCACGATGATATCTTCATCAGAGGTTTCTTTTATTTTTACCGGCGCAATTCGGACTATGTCGCCGATGGCCAAGCGCTGCACGGGCTTTGCACGCTTTTTATTAATTCTCACCTCTCCCTTGCGCAATAATCGATAAATCAACGAACGCGGCGCGCCCTTCAACAAGGTCAGTAAAAAATTATCAATACGCTGGCCTTCGTGATCCTCATCTATGGTAATAAGGTTCACTTGGCTCGTATTGTAGGATTCTGTTGGCATAAAATAGCTTTCAATTCGTTCTAAATGTTTGTCGCAACTAGTATTTGTTGCTATATTCGCTTACCCAGGATCAATTTTTTCATTTTTTCCAATTATTGATACTAGGTTTGGCAGCGATTGAGCGGCCAGTATAAAGAAGAAGAACGAAGATTAAACCTTCTTTATACAAACGAACGACATGAATCGTGATTAAGTATATTTCAGTACAGAATACTTAATCACTTATTTGAGATGAACCATGCGTAAAACTCGCAGGCAGCATCTCACTATCAAATT